>JAIXVP010000137.1 GCA_027482905.1 Opitutaceae bacterium | reverse complement strand
CGACGGCGCCGCCGCCGTCTGCATCTCACCGCGCCCCGACGGCTCGCTCGACGAGGCCTGCGTGACCATGCTCAAGGGCGTGGGCGAGTGGATGCGCCGCAACGGCGAGTCGATCTACGGCAGCCATGCCTGGTCCATCCCGGGCGAGGGCGAGATCGTGAACGGAAAACTCAAGATGCTGCCCGGCGGCAAACTCGGTCGCGCCCACGCCGAGATCACCTTCGGGCCGCAGGATTTTCGCTTCACCGTCGGCAAGGACGGCGCCCTCTACGCCACCTGCCTCACCGTCCCGGCATCGGGGGCCGAGCTACGGATCAAGGCCCTTGGCTCGGGGTCGCCCCACCGCGCCACACCCGTCACCAAAGTCAGCCTGCTCGGCCATGACGGCCCGCCGCTCGTCTGGCAACAAACGCAGGAGACGCTCGCCATCACCTGTCCCGATACCGCGCCCTTTCGCACCGCCTTGGTTTTCCGCATCGAATAAGTCGCGTCACGCCCGATACCCCGCGCATCGCGTCGTCATGCGGCGAGCGCGCCCCGGCCGATCGGAATGTCGCGGCTCCCAAGTCCACCGCGTTCTCGTGAACCCGGCGCCCCGGTCGCCATAAACTCCCCGAACTTGCCGGCCGCCCGTTCGCCGCGCCCGCGGCGGCTCAAACGCCGCGGATCAAGCCCGGGAGTTGCGCGAGGTTTAGTCCACGCGCCCGGGACTGGATCTCCGGCAGCAGCTGTTCGCCCTGCGCGCGGGCCGAGCCCACCAGCTGTTGAAACGATTCGCGCAGTTGAAGCGACGAAAGCGTGCGCCCGCCGGCGTAGTAGCGCTGCGCCAGCTGCCCCAACGCGTAGGTCGTGCCGAACGTGAACGCCGGCCCGGTCGCCGCTTTGGCGATACCCCCGGCCAGACCGCCCCCGGCCCTCTTGACCAGACCGCCAAGAAACTTACGCGCCATACCCTCCACCGCCTGCGAGGTGAGCCCGAGACCCAGCACGCCGATGAACTCCTTCACGTGGCCGGCATCGAGCGTGTAGCCGTAGTGCCGGCCGATGCGGTAGACCAAGTGGGTTTGCAGCGGCAACACGCCCAAAGTCGCGACCGATTGGGGCAGCAATTCCAAAGCCCCCGCCAGGATCGCGGTGTTGCGAATCGTCGCGTCGAGCGCCGGGTCGGGGACGCGCGGGACACCGCTCGCCGGAGCCTCGGCTGCCGCACCCGGTGCGACCGGCCGGACCGGTGTCAAGACGCTCACCGGGGGCAAGGCGGCCGCCCCCGCGAGCTCGTCGGCGATCTGCAGGGGCTCCGCCGCCTGCGGCGGGGTCAGACGCAGCAGCAAGGCGAGCGTAGCTAGAAAACGTGTCTCGGCGTCGTTGCGATGGCCCTCGGCCTCGACCACGGTCACCGCCATTTCGTAAGCCAAATTCCTCGCCTCGGGGCTGGTCAACCCGGCCGCGATCTCGGGCAGGGGCGCCTTCTTCAACAAGACCCGCGTCACAAGCGCGGAGGCGTTGGGCACATCGAGGTGTTCGAAGAGTTCGCGGATCGCGGCCCGCTCGGGGTCGGATTTGCCGCCGTCGCAAAACGCGGCCGAGAGGGCGATGAGGGCGACGCCTTCTTTTTCGGTGGATGTCATGGCGCGAAGGGGACGAATCGCCGCCCCTTTCGCAATCGGCGGAAGATCGTTTGGAATCAAGGCCGCCGCGTTCCAATCGCCGTGATCGAGACCCTCCCCGACCGGGCAAACCCGGACGTCGACGAAGCCTCGAAATCCCGGGCCACCGGCCAAAGCTTCGCGCTTTCGTGTGCTTGTGGATTAAAATCCTCCGCCCGGCCGGCGCCCCGGACCGGCCGGCCTCGGGGGCACCACGCGCACCGGCACCGGCTCTCCGACCGAGCGCGCCGCGACTTCGCGGATCTTGTCCTTCTTGCTCTTCCGCCGCCCCTTGATGCCGCCGCCGTCCGGCGCCACCAGCGACGCCACCACCTCCGTCTCGCGCGGCTCAAAACCCGGGATCTGCTCCCGCTCCAGGGTCAGCGAATGGAGTTTTTCGATCAGGCGGAAATGCGCGTGCGTGCCCGCGCTCACGAAGCTGATCGCCACCCCCGCCTCTCCCGCGCGCCCCGTCCGGCCGATGCGGTGGGTGTAGTCCACCGCCGAGCGCGGCAGGTCGTAGTTCACCACCGCCGGCAGCTTCGGGATGTCGATACCCCGCGCCGCCAGATCGGTCGCGATCAAAACCTTCACCCTGCCCGCCTTCAGGTCGGCCAACGCCTGGGTGCGCGCCCCCTGGCTGAGTTCGCCGTGCAGCGCCGCCGCCGCGATGCCCGCGCGGACCAGCTTCTCCGCCACGTGCTCGGTCGTGTATTTCGTCGCCACGAAAACCAGCGCGCCCGTCCACGCCTGGGTCTCGACCAGGTGCCGCAAAAGCTGCGTGCGGCGCGGCGCGTCCACCTCGATCACGCGTTGCAGGATCTCCGGCGTGTTCTCCGCCGTATCCGGCGCCTCGATGCGGATCGGATCGCGGAGCAGGGCCGCCGCCAGCGTCCGGACCTCGGGCGGAAAGGTCGCGGAGAACAACAAACTCTGCAGCCGCGCGGGCAGCAGCCCCACGATGCGGTCCAGCTCGGCCTTGAAACCGAGGTCGAGCAGGCGGTCCGCCTCGTCCAGCACCAACACCGACACCTCCGCGAGCGACAGCGCGTTGTGGTCGATCAGGTCGAGCAGACGCCCCGGCGTGGCGACCAGCAGGTCGGCCCCGCCGCCGAGCGCCAGCATCTGGGGATTGATCGAAAGGCCGCCGACCGCGACGAGGGTCTTGAGCGGCTGGGGCAGGTAGCGGGCGTAACGCCGCACCGCCTCCACCACCTGCGTCGCCAGCTCGCGCGTCGGCACCAGGATCAGCGCGCTCACGAAGCGACCGTGGGGCCGGCGCGCCGCCGCCAGTTTTTGCACGAGAGGCAGGGCGAAGGCGGCCGTCTTGCCCGAGCCGGTCTGGGCCGAGGCCCACACGTCGGCGCCGCGCAGGATGGCCGGGATCGCCGCCGCCTGGATCGGCGTCGGGGCCTCGTAATGCCAGGCCTCGACGGCGCGCAACAACGGTTCGGAAAGACCCAGGGAGGAAAACGACATGGGTCCAAGCTGCCCCGCCCGCCGCGCAAAGCCACGAAATGTTGCGCCGTCCGCCACTCGCGCGGTCCCGCCGGCGAAACTCCTTCGCGCGGGGACGCTTGTGGCCACGGGGCAAAGGCGGCAGCTTGGGTTTATGAAACCGACCACCATACCGGCCCCCGAACTCGCCGCCCTGCTCGCCCGGGACGCCGGCCTGACCGTGATCGATGTGCGCACCCCGGCGGAATTCGCCGCCCTCCACGCCACGCCGGCGCGCAATCTGCCGCTGCCGGACGTGACGCCGGCCGCGCTCGCGGCGCTGGGGCACGCCGACGCGAGCCGGCCCGTCTACGTGATCTGCCAAAGCGGCAAACGCGCCGAGTCGGCTTGTTCCCGACTGACCTCGGCCGGCTTCGCCCGGGCGGTGGTGGTGACCGGTGGCACCGAGGCTTGGGCGGCGGCCGGATTGCCCGTGGTGCGCGGTTCGGGCAACGCCATCGGCCTCGAGCGGCAGGTTCGGATCGGCGCGGGCGCGCTGGTGGTGCTGGGCGTGCTGCTCGCCCGAACGGTGCACCCAAACTTCCTCTGGTTGTCGGCCTTTGTCGGGGCGGGCCTGGTCTTCGCCGGCGTCACCGGTTTCTGCGGCATGGGCCTGCTGCTCGCCAAAGCGCCTTGGAATCGGGCCTGATCGCTCGCCAACCGCACCGGCGACGCAGCGCCCGCGTGATGACGCGGCGCGAAACCTCTCTCAGACGGCTCGACACCCTCCAGGCGCCCACCTCGCGCTTCCGCGTCTCCGACTCAACCGGGCAAATCCACGGGATCAACCGCGCCGCCGCCGCCGACATCGCGAAAGGCTCCTACACCGGGGGGATGACCGCACCACGTGGCGCAGATCCGGCCAACCCGGACCACGACGGGCGGCGGTTGTTTCCGGGGCCTCGCGGCGGACCGCCTCGGTGGGCACGGATTCATTAACCGGCACACGACGAAATCTCGTCCAGCAAAACCCACGCCCATACGCGACCAGGCCCGATTTGCCTTTTTCATTCCCCGTCTCCTCCGCTTTAAACCCGATGCAACCAGCGATGAACCTTGTCCGCTTCATGAACCTCGCCTGCGTCCTCGCCGCTTCGCCGCTGGCGCCCGCCGCGCCGAGTTCCGCGACCGTCACCGACCTTACAATCAACGGACGCGTCCAGCCGCTCGGCCTCGACGCGGACTCGCCCTCCTTCGGCTGGGCCCTGTCCACCCCCGAACGCGGCGCGACCCAGACCGCCTATCGTCTTCGTATCGGGACCACCTGTCAGGGTGCGGAAATCTGGGACTCCGGACGACGGGACTCCGACCGCCAGGTGGACATCACTCCCCCCACGGCGCTTCCGCTCGCATCCGGCACGCGCTATTTTTGGCAGGTAAAACTCTGGGACGGCCGCGACTCCGAAACCGAATGGAGCGCCCCGGCCTGGTTCGAAACCGGCCTGCTCGCGCCCGCCGACTGGGCCGGCGCGCGCTGGATCGCACGTCCCGCGACCGACTCCGCGGCTCCGCTCCCGCTGTTGCGCGACGTTTTCTCCGTGGGCAAAGCGGTGCGCTCAGCCCGGCTCTACGCCTCCGCGCGCGGGCTCTACCAGCTTTCCCTCAACGGCCATAAAGTCGGCGACCAGTTTCTCGCCCCCGGCTGGACCGATTACGCCCAACGCATCCAATCGCAGACCTACGATGTGGCCGCGCTGCTACGGCCCGGTGCCAACGCCCTCGGCGCCGCTCTCGCCGACGGCTGGTATCGCGGCAAGGTCGGGCTCGGCTGGCACGGCGTCTACGGCGACACCCTCGCGCTGATCGCGCGGCTCAAGATCGTCTACGGCGACGGCTCCGTGGAGTGGTTTGACACCGGTCCGCGTTGGACCTGCGCCGACGGCCCCTGGCTTCGCGCCGACCTCCAGGACGGCGAAACCTACGACGCCCGCCTTGCGCCGGCCGGCTGGGACACCCCGGAGTTCGACGCCTCGGGCTGGACGCCCGTCACAGTCGTCGACGGCGGCACCGCTCGACTCGTGCCGCAACCCGACGAACCGGTCCGGGTCACCGAGATCCGCACCGCCATCGCGCGCACCACCCCGGCGCCGGGCGAACATGTTTACGACCTCGGCCAAAACATGGTCGGCGTGGCCCGCCTGCGCCTCACCGGTCGCGCGGGGCGGACCGTCCGCATCCGCTACGCCGAGGAGCTTTACCGCCAGGGGGACCGGGTCGGCCGGCTTTACACCGACAACTTTCGCACCGCCAAGGTGACCGACACCTACACCTTCGCGCGGGACGGCACCGTCGGCTACCAGCCAACCTTCACCCAGCACGGCTTTCGTTATGTCGAGCTCAGCGGACTCGATTCGCCGCCCGAGCCGTCGGACGTCCAGGGCGTGGTCCTCGGCTCCGACCTGGCCAACATCGGCGACCTCCGGCTCTCGCACCCGATGCTCGACCGGCTCGTGCGCAACATCCGCTGGGGCCAACGCGGCAACTTCGTCTCCATCCCCACCGACACGCCCGCGCGCGACGAACGTCTCGGCTGGACCGGCGACATCGCCGTCTTCGCGCCCACCGCCAGCACCTACCAGGACACCCGAGCGTTCCTTTCCAAATGGATGGCCGACGTGCGCGACACCCAGCGAGCCGACGGAAACATTCCCGCCGTCGTGCCCCAGCCCCGCCGCGAATTCGACGAAACCGGAGTCGGCTGGTCGGACGCCGTCATCACCGTTCCCTACGCCGTCTGGCAAGCCACCGGCGACGCCCGCATAATCCGCCAGAACTGGGGCGCGATGCGTCGTTTCTACGGATTCGTCCACGATAGCGCCACCCGGGACGGCGACCTGTTGGAGCAGGGTCGCAGCTCCTGGTTCTCCGGCGACTGGCTGAACCTGGAGGGCGTGGATCGCCTGCGGGAACACACGGTCATCGCCACGGCCTACTTCGCGGAGGACACCCGCATGATGGCCGAGATGGCCGGCGCGGTCGGCGAGACCGACCGCGCCGGGGAGCTGACGGCGCTCGTGCCGCGTATCCGCGAGGCCTTCGCACGGGCCTACCGCCAACCCGACGGATCCATCCATATGGGCACCCAGACGGTGTATGCGTTGGCGCTCGGCATGGATCTGATCGCCGACCCGGCCCAACGCGAGCTCACGGCCCGACGCTTCGTCGAGAAACTCGCCGCCGACAACCACCACCTCCGCACCGGGTTTCTCGGCACGCCGTGGTTGCTTCCGGCGCTCACGAAGATCGGCCGCGACGACCTCGCCCTCCGCCTCTTGCTGAACGAGGACTATCCCTCCTGGGGTTTCGAGATCCGCATGGGGGCCACCACCATGTGGGAGCGATGGAACACCATCCGCGCCGACGGCGAATTCGGACCGGTGGACATGAATTCGTTCAACCACTACGCCTACGGCGCCGTGGCCGACTGGATGTTCCGCCACCTCGGCGGCCTGCAACCCCTCCTGCCCGGCTACAAGCGCGCGCGCATCGCCCCGCTCATCGGCCAGGGCGGCCTGACCCATGCGAGCGGTTCCCTGCGCACGCCCTACGGCCGGCTCGAGAGCGAGTGGTGGACCCTCGAAAACCGCCGGACCTTGAACGTGGTCGTCCCGGCCAACACCAGCGCCGAGATCGTCATTTCCGCGCCCGCCGCCGAGGCGGTGAGGGAGGGCGACGAGGACCGAACCGCGATACACGCGCCCGGCGTGCGCTCGCATGCGTTTGCAAACGGCAAGCTCGTCCTCGAGGTCGGCGCCGGCCGCTATCGCTTCACCATTCGCTAGCGTCGCCCGCGTCCGCCCCCGCTCAAGGTGCGCGGGCGGGCGGGGCGAAACCGTGGCCGGAGTCGGTGGCGTAGAGCAGGTTTTCGCCCGCCGCGTAGGCGAGGATGAAACGACCCTCGGGATTTTGCCGGACTTCGCAGGCCTTCCAGTCGGGCGCGAACCAGGCGGGCCGGTCGGCGGCGGTCGCGGTCTCTCCGGGCGCGGCGACGGGGCGCAGCGAAAACGGGTTCGTCTCCAGCCAGGCGCGCAGCTCGGGACTTGGTTTCAACACCAAAAACCACCGCCATTCCGCCACGGACGCGCCGTCGCCGGCCGACTCGCGGCGCTCGGCGTGCAGGATCGTGTCGCCCGGACCCGGCCGCCGCCAGAAGGCGCGACGAAACACCAGCTCGGAATCGGTCGAGAGCGCCACCGGCGCGGCCGGCAGATCGGGCGTGGGAAGGACCTCCGCGGCGGGCGCCGGGGCGGGGGCGGCCGGCTCCGGCGCGACCGCCTGGCGCGCGTCCCGGCCGCAACCGGACAAACCCGACGCAAAGACGGCGAGCAGCAAGGCGGACGGACCGCCGGCGAAAAACCGGTTGAAGAAAATCGCCTGGGATTTCGCCGCGCGCATGGAGGCTAGTTGCCCGAGGTCGAGTAGGTGCGGAAGAACAATTTGATGTCGCTCACGCTCTGGATGAAGCGGTCCAGACCGGCCTGCTCATCGCTAAGCAGCGAATACGCGGGGATGACGATCTTCCAGCGGGTGTTCCAGACGCTGCGGCCGATCAGGCGGGAGTTGGTGAACTCGGCCGGCATCGAGCTGTAGAAGTAGGCCGGATCGTCCACCGCGCGGAAGGCCTGGTGCTTGCGGGTGATCCAGAGCTGCTCGTTGAGCGTGCCCTGCGGGGTGAAAAACTGCAGGGCGGAGAACGCGGTCGCGCCGAGGTTCTTCGGCAGGGGCAGGGCCTGGTCGCGCACCGTCCAGCTGCGGATGACGTTGGTGTCGCCGAGCGGCGGGGCGCGCATGACGTCGTCGCCCGTCGGGATGAGATAGGCGTAGGGCGTGGCGCCGAGGGCGTTGGGCGAGGAGCTGGCCGGACCGGACGCACCGGGAGTGCCGATGGCGTAGGGGTCCATGCCGACGTAGCCTTTGAACACGATGCCGGAGGAGAAGATCTTGGTGGCGAAGGTGGACTGCGAGTAGGCGTGGTCGCCGGCGGCGAGAGGCCAGCCGAAGAAGTTGAGCCCCTGTTCGATGGACGTGCCGAATTCGATCACGATGCCGGGCACGGCGCCTCCCTTGGCCTTGGCGATGTTGAGGCAATGGATCGCGACATCCGGATCGTTGAGAACGTTGCTCATCACGTGCTGCTGGAGCACCTGTTTCCAGAGCGTGTTGTCGTCGGCCGTGGGCTGGTCGGCGCGGATGCGAAAGAGCTCCTGGCGGAGGGAAAAGACGGTGCCGTTGCGGTCCGGGTTGTTAAACCCGAGACGGCCCTCCACGACCTCCCATTCGTCGCGGAGATTGGCCAGGGCGGAGGCGAGACCGGCATCGCCCGCGCCGGCCTCGACGGGGTTGTTGCCGTTGAAGTCGCCGAGGCTGTAGGTGCCGACGATCTCGTCCACGAAGGACGAGCCCTCGGTCGAACCGAGCAGGCCGGTCTCGTAGTCGTAGGATTTGGCCGCGCAGTAGGCATAGGTCTGGGCGAGGTCGAAGAGGGATTTGTATTGGGAGAGGGCCTCGTTGCGCAGGTCGCGGTAGACGAGGTCGTTGGTTCGGTGGCCCTGGATGACGGCGGCGGCGCGCTGGCGGAAGGTCTCGCGCTCGGAGAGGATGTGGTTGGCCTCGGCGAGCAGGCGGGAAACCTGCTCGGAGGTGCGCTGAAGCCGGGTCAGGGCGTGGTTGATCTCGTATCCGGTCGCGGTCATCTCCTCGAACAGGCGCTGGAACTCCAACACCTGCTGCTTGTCGCTGACCGAGACGGAGACGTCGTCGATCAAGGCCTGCGCCTGCGCCTCGAGGTCGGCGGCCTTGCCCTCGAGCTCGCTGGCGGCGGTCTCCTGGATGTAGGCGAGGATATCCTGGGCGTAGGAGGACACGGCGCCCGAAAGCTTGGCAAGACCGCGACCGACCGACGCGGTGTCGAACGCGAAGGGACCGGTGACGGTGGGAATGCTCTCGGCTACCGACCCGGCCAATTCGGAGGCGTAGTCCGCGGCCGCGATCGCCTGCTCCGAATAATTCGTGAGCATGGCGGCGGCGGTGGCGTAATTGCCCGCCTCGGAGTTGAGCTTGTCGGAGGCGGCGTTGGCCTCGTCGTAGGCCTCGATGGTCTCGGTGTAGAGCTGGTAGGCCCGATCGAAGTGGGCCTTCTTGGTGTTGAAGGTGTTCGTGGCCTCGCGGAGCGAAACCTGGGCTTCGTAGGCGTCGAGCAGGGCGGACTGAAGTTTGCCCGGCTGGCCGCGCTTGCCATAGCCGGAGGGCGGGAACTGGCCGAGGCTGAAGCGGGAGATCTGATAACTCCGACTGGTATACTGGGCGGGATCGTAGAGGCGGTTGTAAATGCTCTCGACGGACCAATCGAGAAAGGGATCGGTGTTCACCGGCTCGTGGAAATTCACCGTCACGGTGCCGCTGGTGTCCACCACGGTGGAGGGCTGGTCGATGAAGTAGTAGTGATACAAATCCGGACCGGCGTAGCCCTGGGCGTAGAGTTTGCCCGCGCCGACGTCGCCGGGATAGGGCGTGCCGAAGAAAGTCGAAAGTTCATACTCGTAGGCGGACTCCTGGCGGCTGACGGCGTCGTTGTAGTCGTCCAGGCTGTTGTTTTGCTCGCGCTGGAGCTGGTTCATCAGACCGGCCTGCTTGAACGCGTTCTTGGCGTTGATCCCGGCGGAGATGGCGCGATCGTAGATCTGCTCGAAGTGGGATTTTCCGGCGGCGAGTTCGGACGGCGAGATATCAAAGGTCATGGCCCCGGGAGCGAGGCCGAGATCATTCATGTGGGCCTGGGTCTGGGCGGACAGGGTCGCGACGCGGCTCGCGCTGGTGACAAGTTCGTTGATCTCGGGCACCGTCGAGCGGTCGATCTTCTGGATCCCCTCGTGCACGGTGTCCACGGCGGGCAGCATGGCGTTGGCCGAGACCCAGTTAAAATAGGCGCCCTGCATGACACGGGAGGCCCATTCATCGCTGCCCCAGTGGCGGGTGCGGCCCGTGGAGGAATTGTATCTGCCGTCGCCCAGGTGTTCCCAGCCCGAGCTTTCGTCGTCGCGGTGGTCGTCGCGGATGGTGAAGTCGAGGACGTCGACGCCGGCCCGGGCGAGGGCGGCGGCGGCGGCGGCGAATTTACGCTCGTCCTTGTAATCGACCTGCACGGTCTGGCCCAATACGGTCACGCCCTCGGTGCTCGGGGTCCAGGTGAAGACCGGGGACGTGAGCAGCTTGTAATATCCGGTGAGCGCCGTCAGGTAATGCCCGTAGGCGTCGCCGTGCCCCTGCGGGAACATGGACTGGGCGTCGGCGGCGTCGAGCACGCCGTCGGCGTTGGGGCCGCCGGACTTCTCCTTGATGTTATAGTTGGTCGCGTAGATCGGTTCGCCCGAGTTTATCCCATTTGTATAGTTCCAATACAGGCGGTTGTAGGACGGGTTCACCGTCACGCCCGGGCTCTGGAAGTCATCGCGGCCACGCAGCAGCCCGAGGGTCTCGTCCAGCAGGGTGGCGACCTGCCCCTCGAAGGAGAAGCGGGCCGAGCTGATGTCGCTTTGGCCACCCGGGTTGGTGATCTGGATGGTAGGATTCTGGGCGTCGTCCCAAGCCTCGTTCCCGAGGGTCATGTAAAGGTCGTTCAGGTAGCCGGCGACGAGCAGCAGCGTGCTGTTGACCGAATCGGTGGTGGTGCCGGCGTCGAGGCTCTGGGCCTTGACGCGATTGAGCACCGTCTCGTAGATTTCGATCAGCCCAAAGTCCTCGATATTGTTCAGGTTCAAGGCGACGTCGCCCTCCCAACGCGTGCCGGCCTGGGTGAGTATGCTCACGTCGGTGCTGGCGGGATTATTATACAGGTCGGTCTGGCGCTGGCTGAAGGGATTGATGCCATCGAGCACACGCTTGACCCAGCTTTCGACCAGCACGGGCGGCATCCAGTCGCTGTAGGTCGTTCCGCTCACCAGGTTGGCCGAGGACTTGGCGCGATAGCGCATCGTGAAATAATTGTCGCCAAAGACGAGCAAGGGATTGCCCAGCGGGGAACCGGCCGAGCCGCCGACCACGATGATATTGGAGAAGGTGCCGTTGGGCTGGATCCATTGCGAACCGCTGGCGGCGACGTTGTCGGTGCGCAGGGGGATGTGGATGCGGAAGTCGATCGGGTTGCTCGTGCTGGACGCGCCCTGCGGCGAGTAGAGCGCGACCTCGACACGATTGGCTCCGACGATAAAGGCGGACGGATCGATTTCGAACTGGTAGCTCAGGCCCTCGGGTGAGGCGACCAATCCGGTGCGGGCGCCGGTCAAAGCAAGGCCGCCGGGAATGGCGGAGGCGGCGGGCAGATTATAGGCGAGAACGGGAAGATTATTGACGTAGACAACGAAGCCGTCGGTGCCGCCAAGGTTGGCGCTCAACACCACTTGCGTGGCAGCGGTGGAGAGGCTCAGTCCGGCGTTGCTCAGCAGGATGCGTCCGGGCCGGGCGGAAGCCGGGACGTAACTGGAATCATTCACCGAAAAACTCGACGACAGCGTGACCGAGTTGGCGCCGGTGTAGTCGATGGGAGCGATGGGCGACGGATCCGTTTCGGGGTTGTTGATCCGACGCCAGGTATTGGCCGCGGAAGTGCCAAGGACCCGGGTCGTGGTGTAGGTGTAGATCGGTGGATAGCTACCGTTCAGCGAAGGAGAATAACACCACTGGAACTCATAACTCTCGGGATGCGCGGCGAAGTCGCCGCTGTGGCGCAGGGCGGTCTGCTCATCGAGCGGGTTCGAAGCCGAAATGACTTTGAGGTCGCCTTGATACAAGGCGTCCGTCACCTTGATGATCGACACGCTTACCGGCTCGCCTTGGGGGGTGAAGGCCTCGCCATCGCCGAAAAGGAGGGTGACATAGCCCTTGCCCTGGCCGAGCGAGGTGAGGGCATAGCTGTCCACCGCCGTTTCGCTGGAAGAAATCTCGGCGAGGGTCTGGGCGCCGACCGTGACGGTCTTGGTCGTGTCGACGATGTAGGTGCCGGGCTTGGATGGACTTTCCTTAAACGTCTCCACGGCGGTGGTCAGCGCGGTGATCGCCGCGTCCCACTTGGACTTGTCGGCATCGTTTGAGGTCACGAGGCCCTTCAACGCGTTCACGTCGTCCGGGCTGAGGGTATTGAGCTGGAGATAATCCTCCCCGGCGATGGAATCGACGAACTCGCCGTTCAATTGGAAGCCGCCGATGGACCCTAGATTTGGATCATAATAAAAACGCTGCTGGAGGTGGGGCTGGGCCAGCTGGAAATAGGTTTTGCCATTCTGCAGGGTGGTCTTGAGCGAGGCCGGCAGGGTGGTGAGACCGACGCGGGCATCATCGAGCAGGACGGTCTTGGCGCGGGTGGGGTCGTGGAGGGTCGCGCTGGGTTTGGCGTTGCCGTTCAAGGCGATCGACTGTTGATACAAGATCCGCGCGCTGGTCTGGCCGCGCACGGCGGGCAGGCCGAACTTGGGCAGGGTGAGCGTCTCCGCCGTGGTGAGGGTGGGCGGCGCGGAAGGCCACTGTGGACGATAGAGCACGGTGAGGGGCGTGCCGGTGACGGGGTCGCCCTGATAAACATTGTTAACAATCGGCCGCAGGTAGGGCAGGATTGAGCCGACCGCGGGCTGGGCGCGTCCGGGGAACACGAAGTCGCTCCGCATCGTGTAGTAGAACTGCATGCCCAGGCCGACGGCGCTGGAGGCGCGGATCCAGTCTATGTCGAATTTCACCCCGGCCGCGGTGACCGGATCGAGGCGAAGAGAGGTGATAGTCTTGCCCGTCCAGCCCGGATTTCCGGAAAGGGTAAAGGAGAGGGTTTGCCAGGCGCCCGCACCCGTATAATTCGCGTTGATGACCCGATAGACGGCATCCTCCTGGATGCTCCAGAATAGTTGGACGGTGCCATTGATATCAGCCCGCATGCGTATTTGAACGACCGGGACGCCGGTGCCGGAGAAGGCTAACGAGCCGCCGTTGACCCAGGCGTCGCCATTGCCGATAGCGGAGCTGCTTAAAAGCCCGTTGGCGACCGAGACCGTGCCGGTGCCGGCGCTGTTTTGCTGGGTCCAGTAGCCGCGGTCCCCGGCGGTGGTGAACTCGCTGTTGGCCAGCGGCGCGTAGGCGGGCAGGCCGGCGAGCGCGGCGTCGTCGTGCGGACCGCGATAGACCCAGTCGTAACCTTTCCGATCCTTGAAGGTGAACACCGTATAAAGCGCCGGGGTTCCTGAAGAAGGCGCTATATCATGGTAACTGGCGCCCGGATCGACCTCCAGATTACGCACCATGCCCGTGGAGGGATCGACCGGCAGGGGCAAAAGAGGCAGGGGCTGCGGCGAAAGCTGGTTAAGCATCGTGCCGGCGGTGACGGCGTAGTCAAAGCGATGGGTCGCATCTTCGCGCAAGACCTCGTAGACGGAGATCGCGGGGCGATTGTCCGAGGGGTCGGTGTATTGAATCAGAATGCGAGGAAGCGAGGTATAGGCGGGGCTGCTGGAGGCGTTGCCGGCGACGATGTTCAAATCGTCGCGCAGGGCGTAACCCCGGCCGCCCAGCATCAGCGCGTGCTCCTCGTTTGGATTATAGCCCGGTTTGGCGGGGTCGGGTTGATTGTATATCGTTCCGGCCGAAAGGTAGGAAGCCAAGGCGCCCGTGCCCTGGTTCGAGGCCATCACCACGTCCGGCGTGGAAGCGGGATCGCGATAGGCCAGCGTGTAGCGGCCGATTTTTGAAGGCAGATACAGGTCGGTGAATTCCGAGGAGGGGGCGGGGTATTTTTTAAACCACCAGATGGTCAGGCTGGAGGCGCCGCCCGGCAGGGCGTTGACCGGAATGATCGCGCCTTGCTCGGACTCCGCCACGCCGTTGGCGAAGGGATCCACATAGGCGTTTGGCGAGTAGTATGTGCCGGCGGCGACATAGCCGGCGAGGGTGTTGACGGATGAAGGCGGGTTGATCCGTTCGCCGACGTAGGCGGTGCCGGTGACACCGGCCGTGCCGTCGCCTTCTTGATAACCGGAGCGGCCATCGGCCTGGGTCATGATGGGCACATACCACACGCCGCCATTACTGCCGGTGAACTTGAGCAGGGAACGGTTGAGCTGATCGACTTCGCCGTTGAAGTTAACCAGAAGCCGTTGGGTGTTCGTGTCCATCAGGGCGTCGCCGTGGGTCGAATCCTGGTAGATGATCTGGGGAATGTTGCCGCCGAGGAAGGCCAGCCCGGTGCCGGTGTCGGCGCTGCTGCCGGTGGAACCGACCGTATAGTGGGCGAAATGGGTGATATCCGCGGGCCAGACCTGAAGGTATTTGTTCAGATAAACCGGCCAGTTGATCAGGGTATTCAGGGTGGAGGTCGCGCCGGCGGCAGGGATCGCGATGGTCTCGGGCGAGAGCCAATAAAAAATCTCGCGGTCCTCGATATCGTTCTCCCTTTCCGCGTAGTATGCCAGGGATCCGTCGGACAGGGGATTCGAGCTGTAATAATTGACGGAGCTGGTCGAGGACGTGACGGGCGAGGCGACCAGGGTCTCGTCGGAGTCGAAGGAGTCACCGTCGAAGGCGCGCAACCGCGAGCCCAGCTCGATGGTGGCGGTGCTGGGGCGAAGCGTCTGCTGAACACTGAGGATATCCATGCCGAGAAACTCGTGCGTGCCGTCGTCACGCAGGGCGCCGAGGTATTCCACCAGGAGGCGGCCGGTGGTGTTGTAGGCGTGCAGGCGGCGGGTGCCGCCCGTGGTATCGAACCACACCGTGCGCAATTCGGCCGATTCGGGATCGGGCACGGGCGCGCCGGCCACGACGTATTCGGTGGCGACCGTCTGGGGAAAGACGTTGCTGAAGACCGGGTTGAGCGTCTCGATGACACCCGATGGGATGACCACCTGCGGACCATTGAAGCTGCGCTCGGTCCAATACAGATTACGCACCGGACTGGTGGTGGCGGAGGAAACCGAGAAGCGTTCCTTGTAGTAAATGTAGTTTCCGGAGGTCGGGTCGGGCACGCTGGAACGCCAGGTGATCTCGACGGTGCCGGGGGTGCTGGCGAATACCTGCCGGGCGTGGGGACTGTAGTAATACGACGGAAGGGTCGGGGCGACCAGCGGGGCTATGGCGGAGGCCTCGCCGGTGCGGTAGTCGTTGGCGGGCGAAGGCAAAACTTCGCCGGCACGCACCGGCTCGGCGCGCCAAAAACCGGCCGCGCTGGTATCCTTGGGCGTCCCACCCGAGTTCAGTATCGAGGTCGGAGGCGTGATGCGGTCGCCATAGAAATAGCGCGGCACGCCGGAGGCGAAGGTGGTGCCGGTGCTGGAGCGCGTGAGCCTGATGCCCGAGGACGCGCTGGCCGGGTAACCACCCGCGACGGGTCCGGACGCGGCCGACGTCTCGACCACATTGGCGAATTGCGGCGTGATGGTCGGGTCGCCGGTGGGCGCAAGGTTCGGACCAACGGGAGTTATGTGATTGGGGACGGTGCTCAGCCGGTTGTTGGCCCCGCTCTTGACTTCATATTGGGCCAACAAGGCAGGCAGGCCGGCGAAGACCAGGAACAGCACGGCGAACAGCCGCGACCGAAGCAGGCCCCGCCCCGGTAAATGGAGAATCCGTTCCATGGGAAGTGTGTGTTCCGGAACCCGTTACTTCGCGGAGGTGAGGAGCTTTTCCAAAGCGGCGAGACGCGCTTCGAGGGAGGCGATTTGGGCGTCCTTGGTGACGAGCGCGGCGCGCAAAGCGTCCACCTGATCGTCGGTCCGGGCGGCGAGTTCCTGCACCGCTTTGCTGGCGATGGTGGCGAATTCGGTGTAGGCTACGGTCTTGGATAAGCCGGCCTCGCCCTGAAGTTCCCGCTCCTTGACAAGTTGAGGGAAGATCGGCTCCAACTCCTGGGCTATCACACCGAAAGACAAAGGCGCGGTGGCCTCCGACTCCTTCCAATGAAAACGGCGGAACCGGACCTGCAGCAGGCGTTCGAGCATGGGCTCGGCGTCGACGATATCTTTTTTGAATCGGATGTCGGAGGGAAAATCTATATTGGAGTCCCCATCGAACGACATGGTGCTCCAGGTTCCCTTGCGCTGGGTGGTATTGTATACGGAGACTTGAAAACTACCGCGACCAGAGCCGGTGCTCAAATACGCGTCGCATTGGTCGCCGTTGTAATTACCGTTTATACGAATCGACATGGCCTCGCCGGTCTCGAAATAGCCGTCGTTCGCGAAACCGCCGCGATAGTTCCCGGTTTGCCAGAACTGGATCGGTTCATTACCCCCGTCGAAAGTTTGAATGACGAGCCTGCCGTCGTCATTGCCGCCGGTTCCGTAGATTTGCCACCAATCGCTCCCGGCCATCGTGCCCATGACTCCCGCCGAGGCGCCGTCGTTGTTGTTGATATTGAGCCAGCCATTGTCGATCGTGAGCTTCTGGCTGGGATTGCTCGTGCCGATGCCAACGTAGCCGTTGCCCTTCACGCGCATGCGTTCGGTGAAGTTGAAGGAGGAGCCGTAGCCGAAGGCGATGTCTTCACCGACGCCAGACGTGTATAATTGCAACAACCCCCCTTGGATGCCGAACCCGTAATGCGAGGTGCCCTGACCAAAGAGCGTGATCTTGTCACCCAATGCATCCGCGAAGCTGAGCGGGAAGCCGGGGTTGGTCTGCCCGATGCCGACGTTGCCTGCCGTGGTGATGGTGAGTTTGGGATTGGTCGAAAGAGAATTCCAAGCGTTGCTGATCTTGAACTTCTGAGCGTCGGCGTTGTCCAAGCCCATGGCCCAGCCGTTCACGCCGGCCACGTCCATCGAGTAGAACGGGCTGCCGCCCGAAGCTCCGGCGGTGCGCAAGGCGACCGTGGCATGGTTCCCAGCGGAATTGGTGCCGTTGTAGACGTAAATGGCGTTGGCGTCCGGTGCGCTGTTGGACGTGGCGATCACCTGGAGCGGGGAGTTGGGCGAGCTGATGCCGATGCCGACGTTGCCCGAACCGCGGTAGACGCCGCCGCCGTTGACGCTCCAGAGCCCCACCGAGTTCGCGTCGATCTTGGCGGCGGTCACGGCGCCGGCGGCGAGGTCGGCGGTGGCGACGCCGTTGTCGGCGATCTTGGCGCTGGTGACGCCGGCGTCGGCGAGCTTGCCGGTGGTGACGGTGGAATCGGCGATCATGGCCGTGGTCACGGCGCCGGAGGCGACCGATTCGGCCACGGTGGCGCGCAGGGCGTAGGCTCCGGCGACGAGCTGCTGGCGAGGGGAGATCTCGGCGTCGGTGGTGGCGGAATTGCCGTCATCCACCGTGACGCCGAGGTAGAAGTTGACCCCGGCGGCGTTGGTCGAGGCGTTGAGGATGTCGGGGATTTTTTTATACGGGGTCGGCGCGGGCGAACTGGGTCCGGTCAGGCCGGAGATTCCGGTGCCGTTGCCGATCAACACGCTGAACTCGCCGCCGGAGATGGTGACGGTCTGCGTCTCGGCCCACACCGGCGTGCCGCCGGACGAAACGGTGTAGAGCTGGAACTTGACCGCCCGGTTGGCCGGGGTGGAGGCGCCGATGAGGTTGCCGGCGGAGTCGGTGACGCGACCCTGGTAGCTCAAGTAAAAGGGCACGGTGGCGGTCTGAGCGGCGACGGAGGCGGCGCCGAGCAGCGCGAGGACGGCGGCGAGGAGTTTCGATTTCATAAGATGGCGAGGAAAGGATCGGGAAACGGAGGGTGGTCAGGGCGTGGTCAGGTCGAGGTCGGCGATCTCGGAGATGCGGCGCATGGCGAAGGTGCCGGAGACGGAGAGCGGAACCTTGTTCAAACCGGTGAGCGTCTCGGAATAGTTCCCTCCGAGCACGGTGGCGCCCCAGCCGGATACCGTGGAGCCGTCCGGCGGGGCGGAGGTGAAGGCGAACGTGCACACCCGCGTCACGGTGTAGCTCTCCTTGCCGGCGCCGAGGGGCTGGAAACGGGCGTCGAGATTGTCGTGATCGGGGTGATACGCGTGGACGAAGGGGTTGACCGGATCGTTGTAGGCGTGGGTGATGGTCCAGACGGCGGAAGCCCCGGCCGCGAAGGAACCGGCGCCCGTGACGGTCGACGAGCCGGCCGGCAGCATCGGATCGTAATAGCGGGTGGGTCTTACGTCCGAGGCGCCTGCGCCCAAGATGCGAGATTCGGCGATGGTCAGGCCGAGGGGGTTGCCGGCCGTCACGAGCCGCCCGACATAAACCTGACGGAGCAGGCGGGCGGTGCCGTTGGCGTCCATGTGCAGCAGGGCCCGGATCGGGAACACGCGGGTGGTCGAGTCGCCTTGGGGGCTGGTCGGGGGAATGGGATTTGACGCGGTCGCGGAGCCGCTCGTCCCTCCCGCGTCCGGGTTGGTGCTGGTCACGCGCGACACGTCGACTTGCGCGATCCACAATCCGGCCGGGGTCGCGGGCTGGACGCTCACCGGCACGCGGACGTCGGTGAGGCCGGCGGAATCGCGCAGGCGCAATATCGAGGCGTAATAACTGGCCGAATTGGTCGACAGCGACGCGCGGTTGACGCCGAAATCCAGGTTCGCACGACCGCCGGCCGGGATGGAAACGGTGTAGGCGGGCGCGGCGCCGGTGGCGGGCACCGGCGTCTCGTCGTAGGCGTTGGTCGCGCCGTTGAAAACGCGCTTGGTCAGAGGCACGGCCCCGAAGATCGCGGGCTGGCCGGCGGGGGCGGCTTCGGACGAGTCGAGCGAGACGGTGAGCGTCAGGCTGCTGGTGGACCGGTTGGTCACGCCCACGGTCAGGCTGGTGAGGGTGCGGCCGAAAAGCAGTCCGCCCGAGCCGGGCGTCTCGTAGGCGAGGGCGCCCGAAAAGTTGCTCACCGTGGCGAGGTTGAACCAGTAGGCCTTGTCCGGATCGAGGCGCTCGGTGGTGGTGACGACCTGGAGCGGGTTGCCCGCGCCCAAGGGGCCGCCGACATATTTATAGACCTTGGTGCCGGTGGGCAGACCGGTGGAGCCGCCGTTGATGAAGCTGGCGAAATAGCTGCTCAAGACCGGCCAGTTCGCGCCGGTGCCGGCGGCGGGGAATCCCATGAAGTTCGCCCCCGAGATCAGCCACGTGTTCGCGGGCGCACGGGCCTGCTGCTTGATGGTGATGTTCGTCGCGGAAACGCCGGCGTTGTTGATCAGATAGGCCGAGTTCGCGACCATACGCTGCAAGACCTGTTCGGTGGGGTCGTCGCGTTTCCAGACCGTCCATTCCTCGCTGTTGGTGGTCGGCGTGGAGGGGCTGGTGGAGAACTGCACCTGGTCGGGATTCGGGTTCCAGCGCCACACCTCGGTGACGTTCGCGTTGGCGGAAAAAATCTCCGCGACCGTGGTGTGGGACGCGTCGCCGGCGAGCCAGATGGCGTTCCAGCCCGCCGCAAGCGGATAGGTCTTGGAAAACCACTGGGCGTGCAGCGAGGAAGACGCCGCGAGCGCGAAGAGGAACAACAGGAGAAGGCGTTTCATCGGACTTTGAGGCGGTAGAAGGTTTTCGCCTCGGCGGCGTCACGCGGGATCGAGCCGGCGACGACGCCCACCCCGGTGGCGGTGTAGGCGGACGCGGCGACCGTCGCCGCGCCGACGGTGAATTCGGCCGGCGACCACGTCTGGAGATCGACGCTTTTCTCGAGCTGATAGGTCTTGCTGGTGATGCTGAAGAACTGGAAATCCGACCGCGTCTCGGTCGCTTGGATGATCTTGAGATAGAACGTCTCCGTCGCGTCGGCGGCGTAGGTGCCGGCGATGTATTCGGTGAGGTTGTTCACGCCGTCACCGTCGAGATCCCCGGTCGGCGCGACCCGCGCGAGGTCGGCGGTGGGCAGTCCGGCGAGGTAAAGTTGCAACTCCTCCCAAGCATCGGGCAATCCGTCGAGGTCGGCGTCGCCGCCCAAGGTCAGATCCAGTCGCCGGCGCCCGGCGGGATTGCCGACGGTGGGCGGGGTTTTGACCTCGATGGGGTAATAGAGCACACCCCCGATATCCACCGCGAGAGTGTAGACCGCGCCCGCGCTCACGGCGGCGGAGGAGTAGGCGGCGGTGCCGCCGCGGTTCATGTCGAGCCGCATGCGGATTTGATAGGTGTAGTCCGTCCCGGTAGCCCCGGTGAGCGGGTAGCGCGCGACCTCCCGGCCACCGAAGTAAAACACCACCGTGCCGCCGCCCGCCGGAATCAGATAGCCAAACTCGTCCCGCACGTCGCCGTAGATCGAATAGTGCGGCGCGGGCGGAAACGCGACGGCCGACGGGCCAGAGAGGATAAACGCCCACGCGGAGGCAAACGCGACGAACGCCGAAGGTATCGCTCCGCATCCACACCTCGCGCCGGGAGCCATAGCCGGCGAGAGCGATTCAAGGCCGCGAGTGGATCGAAAAGGAGATGGGGCCATGAATGCGGGGAATACCCCACGCCATCGACTCCAAGCCGACGGACTTGAGGTGGGATCGAAGAATACCCGGTCATTTCCGGAATCGTCGCCTTTGCGCCGGCGGCGCTGCGATGCAGACCATGGATCCCTCACCCGCGACGCCCGGCGTCGACCCGGCCGCGATAGGACTTGTCGGGGCCGCGCCCCCTGCGCACCGTTTTGCAAAACGTTCGCCGCCGCCGTCCCGGGGCGCGACGATCCGCCACCGCGCCCTCTCCACCATGACTTTCCGCGCCCCGCTGCTCGAAATCCTCCGCGCCCCCGGCTACCGCCCGGTCAACGACGCCGCGCTCTTCCGCGCCCTCAAACTGCCGCCGAAGCAACGCTCCCGCTTCCTGCACGAACTCCGCCTGCTGCTCTCCAAGGGCGAGGTGACCCAGATCCACGGCGACCGCTACGCCCTGCCCGCCCCGGCTCACGAACCCGCGCCCACCCACCGGGGAAAACCCGCCCGCCGCTCGGATGCTGAATCCGACGCCGCTCCCCGCCGCGCCGACGCCCGCCAACCCGAAGCCGACGACGAGCTCGTCGGCCGCATCCAGTTCCGCCAGGGCGGCTCAGCCTGGTTTGTCCCCTCCCTCGGCGAGGACGCCGAACCCGGCGCGCCCCGTCCCGACGACATCCAGATCGGGCCCGGCGACACCCTCAACGCCCTCCCCGGCGACACCGTCGCGGTGGTGGTGGACGCCACCCTGCGCGGCCGCCGCTTCGCCGCCGGCGACGCCCGCAACGACGAGGCCCGCGGCCGCGTGGTCCGCATCGTGAAACGCGCCCGCGAGGAGATCGTCGGCCGCCTCGCCAAGGTCCGCTCCCAATACGTCGTGCTCGCCGACGATCCACGTTTCCCGCTCGAGGTCTTCGTCGCCGACCCCTCGCTGACCCGCCTCAAACCCGCCCCGAAGCTCGATGACAAGGTCGTCGCCACCCTCGAACCCTGGGAAGATCCCCGCAAACCCCTGCGCGGCGTCGTCACCGAGGTGCTGGGCAAAACCTTCGAACCCCGCGCCGAACTGCTCGGCGTCTACCGAAAATTCAAACTCGACCCGACCTTCCCCGCCGAAGTCGAACGCGAGGTCGCCGGCCTCGCTGACACCGTCCAGCCCGCCCAGATCGTCGGCCGCCTCGACTACCGGCAGAGCCCCGTCTTCACCATCGACCCGGACGATGCGAAAGACTTCGACGACGCCCTCTCGCTCGAACCCCTGCCCGACGGCGGCCTGCGCGTCGGCATCCACATCGCGGACGTCTCCGCCTACGTGAAGACCGGAACCGCCCTGGACCGCGAAGCCCTGAAGCGCGGCAACTCGACCTACCTCGTCGGCACCGTCGTGCCCATGCTGCCGGAAAAGTTGTCCAACGGTCTCTGCTCGCTCGTCGAGGCCCAGGACCGCCTCTGCAAGGCCGTCTTCCTCGACTTCGACGCCAAGGGTCGCCTGCTCGAAAAGGACACCGCCTACGCCGCCACCGTCATCCGCAGCTACAAGCGCCTCACCTACAAACAGGCCCACTCGTTGTTGTTCATCGACGACCTCGCGAAGATCCGCGCCCTGCCCCTGCCGCCGAAACACCAGACCGGCTCGACCGGCCGCGCCCTGTCCTCGCTCGCGGATTCGGAACTGACCGCCCTCCAGGACTGGATCCGCCAGCTCTGGAAACTCGCCTCCCGCCTGCGCCGCGAACGCATGGCCGCCGGTTCGCTCGACCTCGACATGCCCGAGACGAAGGTCTTCGTCGACGCCGAGGGCTACGCCGACCGCCTGGAGCGCATCGAGCACGACGAGAGCCACCAGTTGATCGAGGAGTTCATGCTCGCCGCCAACGAGGCCCTCGCCCGCCTCACCCGCCGCGAGAAACTCCCGTCCATCTACCGCGTCCACGACGACCCGGATCCGGAGAAGCTCAACGAACTCCGCCAACAGCTCGCCACCCACGGCATTCGCGTCGGCGACCTCTCCGACCGCAAGGAGCTCGTCGCCCTGCTCAAGGTCCTCGCCACCCACCCGCAGGGCTACACCCTGCGCACCCAGCTCCTGCGCAGCCTGCGCAAGGCCGCCTACCGCTCCACGCCCGACGGGCATTTCGGCCTCAACAAAAACGACTACACGCACTTCACGTCTCCCATTCGTCGCTACAGCGACCTCGTCGTCCACCGCGTGCTCGAGGCCTACCGGACCCGCCAGGGCTCGCTGGTCGTCGGCCACACCGACGCCACCTTCGAGCGCCACCGCCCCGCCGCCGACTCGCCGCACGCGCCCAATCCGAAAGCAAAACTGCCCTACACCGCCGCGCGCGCCGAGGAGATGGGCGAGCACCTCAGCCTGACCGAGATCAACTCCGCCGAGGCCGAGCGCGAGAGCGTGAAGATCAAGCTGCTCGAGTTCTTCGAGCGCGAACTGCTCAAGAAAACCCCGACGACCTTCGAGGCCGTGATCACCGACGCGCGGCCGAACGGCTTTTTCATCGAGCTGACCGAGTCCATGACCTTCGGTTTCGTGCCCGCCTCGCTGCTGCGCGACGACTACTACACGATCACCGGCGACGGCGGCGCGCTGGTCGGCGCGAAGACCAAAAAACGCTACGCGGTCGGCGCCCGCCTTCCCGTGCACGTCGCCAAGGTCGACCGCGTGAAGCGCCTCATGGACTTCCGCCCCGCCGAGACCGTGCCTGCGGTCAAATCCCAAAAAACGCCCGCGCGTTAGCCGTGGTGCGCGCCGCCAACTCGACCGGCGCCACTCCGAGTTCCCGCGCCGCCGCCTCCGCCGTAAAGGCCACGAAGGCGGGCTCGTTCTCCTTGCCTCGATGCGGGACGGGCGCGAGGTAGGGCGCGTCGGTCTCCAGCATCAAACGCTCGATGCCCTGCAACCGCAGCGCCGCCCGCACCGGCTCGGCGTTCTTATAGGTGACGACGCCGGTGAAGGATCCGCGCCCGCCGCGCCGCAGGAGCTCGGCCATCTCCGCCGGCCCCTCGGTGAAGCAGTGGAAAACCACCCGCGTCCAATCCACCCCGCTGGCGTCGATCATGGCCACCGTCTCGGCGAAGGCCCCGCGCGAGTGGATCTCCAGCGGACACCCGAGCCGCGCCGCGAGCACGAGCTGCGCCGCGAAAGCCGCCCGCTGCCAGGCGAAGATGCGCTCCGCCTGCGCCGGGTCGTCCTTGGGCAGATGGAAACGATCCAGACCACACTCGCCGAGCGCCACCGGCCGCGCGCCCGACCCGCGCCAGAAATCCTCCAGACCGGCCAACTGCTCGCTCCAGCGCGCATCGACCGAACAGGGATGCAGACCGGCGGTGTAGTAAACCACCCCCGGATGGCGCGTCGCGATCGCCCGATACAGCGCCCAGTCGTCGTCGCCTGTCCCGATCGTGATCATGCGCCCGACACCGGTGGCCGCCGCGCGCGCGAGCACGGCGGCGGTCTCCCCGCGTTTCTCGAAGACGTCGAGGTGGGTGTGGGTGTCGATCAACTCCATGGTGTATCGGCCGGACCGGTTCAGGCGCCGTAGCGCTCCTTTAAATACACCAGCAATGCCCCCGCGCCCAGCTCCGCGCCGGTCGCGCGGCGGGTCAGGGCGAAGGCGTCCTCGCGCCGGCCGTGCGCGTGCACCGTTTCGCGCAGCCAGCCGAGCAGCCGCCCGAACTCGCCGCGCGCGAAGTCGTCCTCCAGCCCGGGCAAGGCCGCCCGCGCCGCCACCCAGAGCTGGGCCGCGATCATGTTGCCCAGGGTGTAGCTGGGGAAGTAGCCGAAGGCCCCGCCGCTCCAGTGCACGTCCTGCAAAACGCCCTCGCCGGCGTGTGCCGGGCGGCGTCCGAGCAGCTCCTCGCACAGGTCGTCCCACGCCGCCGGCAGATCGGCGACCGCGAGGTCGCCCGCGAACAGGCGCTTCTCCAGCTCGAAGCGGAGGAGGATGTGCAGGTTGTAATGAACTTCGTCGGAATCGACCCGGATGAGTCCACCCGGCTCGACCTCGTTGACCGCCGCGAGCAGGGCGTCGCCCGAGACCCCGGCCAGCGGCCCCGGAAACGCCGCGCGATACTCCGGCTCCAGCCCGGTCCAGAAGGCGCGCGAACGCGCCACCTGGTTTTCCCAGAGGCGGCTCTGCGACTCGTGCACGGCCATACCCGCCGCGACCCCGAGCGCCGTGCCCGCGTGCGCCGCCGGCAGGCCTTGTTCATACATGCCGTGCCCGGCCTCGTGGATGGAACTGTAGAGCGAGTCGAGCGGGTTGTCCGCGTCGAAGCGGGTGGTCAGGCGCACGTCGTCGCCCGAACCCTCGCAGAAGGGATGCAGCGAGACGTCGAGCCGGCCGCGCGCGTAGTCGAACCCGAGCCGCGCCGTGACCGAACGCGCCACCCGCCGCTGGGCCTCGACGTCGAAGCCCCATAGCGCGACCGGACGCTCCCCACGCGCCCGCTCCGCCCACACCCGTTCGTCGATGCGTCGCGCCAGCGGGACCAGCCCGGCCCGCAGTTCCGCGAACAACGCGCCCACCCGCGCCGCGTCGAGCCCGGGATCATGGCGGTCGATGGCCAGATCGTAGGGCCGGTCGCCGTAGCCGAGCAGCTCGGCCTCGCGACGCGCGAGCGCGAGGTGTTTCTCCAAAAAGGGCGCGAACGCAGAGAAATCCCGCGCCGCCCGCGCCGCCGCCCAAGCGTGGTAGGCTTCGCTGCTCAGGCGGGCCTTTTCCGCCACCAACTCGGCCGGCAGCTTCACCGCGCGGTCATGGTCGCGTCGCGCCGCCGTCACGACTACGGCGGCCTCGCCTTGAGGTCCGGCCGCCTCGCAGGCCGCCAGGGCCGCGCCCAGAGCCGGCGCGGTCGACTCGGCGTGGGCCAGCTCGGCCAGCAGGGACATCTGCTCGCCGCGCCGCGCCGCCGCGCCCGCGGGCAGGTTCACCTGCTCGTCCCATCCGAGCACGCCCGTCACCGTGCCCAGCACGTGGATACGGCGCAGCCGGGCCAGCAACTCCTGAAAGGCGGGAAACGAGGTCGACATCGCGCCAAAGTTGGCGCGCCGCCCGCCCTCCGCGCAAGCCGCCAGCGCGGACCGTCGCCCGGGCTCAGCCGTCCAGCGGGTCGCGACCGATGATCGCGACCGACGCGCCGGAGGTGCGGACCTTCACCAAAGGGCCGCCGCCGCTGAAATCGGCCGCGAGCGTCGAGCGGTCGGGGCCGCCCTCGTGGACCACCGGCTCGAGCCCTCGCACCCGCACCGTGCCCAGCAGCTGGGTGGCGGCGTCGATGGTGACGGGCAGGTTGTCGTCCACATTGAGCGTGATCGCCCCGGCCGACGTGCGCACGTCGGCCGACTTGGGCAAGGGAGAGGAGAGGCCCACGATGATCTCGGCGTCGTCGCCGCGGACCTTGAGGTCGCCGCGGGCATGCTGCACCTCCACGCTGCCGTTCGAGGTGCGCAGACTGGCGGGACCGGACAGCCGCCCGGCCAGGACCATGCCGCTGTCGCTGCGCAACTCGGCCCGCCCGGTCACCTCGGTCACGGTCACGCTGCCCGAATCGGTCCGGGCGAGGAAATCCCCCTCGATGCGCTGGGCGAAAACCGACCCGGTTCCGCTCTCGACCTTGAGGTTGCCGGTGAAGGTCGCCGGCACCGACACCCCGGCGGAGACGTTTTTGATCTCCAACGAAGCGCCGGGCGGGACCGTGACCTTTATCGTGATCACCATCCGGAGCGTGGCGTCCCAATCAAACACCACCGCCTGGGAATCCGAAACCGTCAGACGGACTTTCTTGGCGTCCGCCTCGAAACGCGGCTCCATCCGGCCGAAAACCCGCTCGTAGCCGGCCCGGCGAGACGCCGGCTCGTCCGCACCGGGAGCGGTCGCCGCCGGCTTGGTCCCGCGCTGCACCTGCTGATTCACCTCGAAGACCACCTCGCTGCCAGGCGCGCCGGTGACGACTTCAACCATGCCCCGCACCACGTCGACCACCACGGTCTCGGCCGGCAACGGAAAGCTCTTCCGGTAATTGCGTTCCAACAACTCCGCGCGCACCGAACCCGCCGTGATGAGCACCAACGCCCCGAGTAAAATCGTAAAAAATCTGTTCACACCTATGTTTGCATTGCACCGACCTGCACCAGACAAGCCCAAGCTTTACGCATTACTGACAAGGAGACTGCGTAGGCGTTCCGGTGAGCTCAGCAAAACTGCCGGCCGCGACCGACGCGATTCACACCTTGGCGCCGTTGTCGCACTTGAAGTGCACCCGCTTGCGCAGCTCCGCCAGCGTGCGCTGGGCCGCCCGCTGGGCGTTCTCGGTGTCCGCCGCGCCCGGGATCAGACTGATCGTGCCGTTCGAGGAGCGCTCCGGCAGGTGTTCGTCCTGGGCGAGTCCACCGATCAACAGGAGCTGCTCCGCGCGCCCGTCCAGCCGCGAGGCCGGAAAGCCGGTGTTACGGGCCAACCACAGAAAAAGACTCGCCGGGGGAATATTTGCATCGCCTGCCATGTCCCACACCGTGCGCACCTCGCGCCCCGCTCGTCAACCTCCCCGCCACCATGACCCGCCTCCGCCACGCTCTTTCATTTGTCACCGCCGCCCTCGCGCTGCTGTTCGCCGGCTGCGACGAATCGTCCACCGTCCTCGGCGAAGCCCGCTCCAACTCGGCCGCCGAAGCCACCTCCAGCCCGCCGGCGGCCGCCCTCGCCCCGCTCGCGCCCGGTCCCGACGGCAAGGTCCGCCTCTCCGAAGCCGAATGGCGCGCCCGGCTCACGCCCGAACAATTCCACATCCTGCGCGAGGCCGGCACCGAACGCGCCTGCAGCGGCGCCTACTGGCGCAAGGACGAAAAAAAAGGCGTCTACCACTGCGGCGCCTGCGGCTTCGCCCTCTTCGACGCCGCCAGCAAGTTCGACTCCGGCACCGGCTGGCCCAGCTTCACCGGCCCGATCTCGCCCGACCGCGTGATCAACAAGGTCGACACCAGCTTCGGCATGATCCGCACCGAAAACCTCTGCGCCCGCTGCGAAAGCCACCTCGGCCACTCCTTCGAGGACGGCCCGCCCCCCACCGGCCTCCGCTACTGCATGAACTCCCTCGCCCTGCGCTTCGAACCCGCCCCGCCCGCCAGGCCGACCCCGTCCCCCGCGCCGGGCGAAACCACAAAGTAGGGCATCGCCGCGACTTTCGCCTTTCGCCCCGCCGCCTTTCGGCGATGCTCCCGCCCAGTCCCGCCCGAGCATGTCCAAAGCCACCACCGCCGCCACCGATCCCGTCAAACAATTCTCCGTCTTCACCGAGAACCGCGTCGGCCGCCTCTCCGACCTCACGTCCCTGCTCAAGACCAACGACGTCCATATCGTCGCGCTGACCGTCCTGGATTTCACCGATACCACCATCCTCCGCCTCGTGGTCGACGACAACGACAAGGCCCGCGAGCTGATGGTGAACAACGATTTCCCCTACACCGAGTGCGATGTCCTCGCGGTCGAGATCAGCGACGAGGGCGACCTGCGCGAGGTCCTCGCCGCCCTGCTCGAGGCCGAGATCAACATCCACTACGTCTACAGCTTCATCAAACGCCCCGAAGGCCGCTCCGCCCTGGTGTTGAACATCGAGGACCCCGACGTCGCCACCCAGTCCCTCCACAACCGCGGCTTCAAGGTTCTTACCCAGTCCGACATCACTCGCTAACCTCACCGATTTCAGCGTTTCCGTTTTCCGCCTTTTAGCTTTTCCAAAATGGTAAAAATCACCGGCACCTACGCGGGCGAACTCCACTGCACCGCCCGCCACGAACCCTCCGGCGCGATCCTCGCCACCGACGCTCCCCGCGACAACCAGGGCCTCGGCGCCGCCTTCTCCCCGACCGACCTCGTCGCCACCGCCTACGCCACCTGCATCGCCACCACCATGGCCCTGATGGCCCGCAAACACGGCCACGAACTCGGCCCCGTCCGCTACGAGGTCACCAAGGAGATGACCGCCACCCCGCCCCGCGCCATCGCCCGCCTCGCCGCCACCTTCTGGCTCCCGCCCGACGCCCGCGCCGTCCCCGCCGGCGAGCTCGAACGCGCCGCCCACGGCTGCCCCGTCCACCGCTCCCTCGCCCCCGAGGTGGTCAAAGACATCGCCTTCGTCTGGCCCGACGCCGACGCCTAAGCCGACCCGAAGCGGCCAAAATCGCACCCCGCGCCAAACGCAAGTCCTCGGCAAACGTATACGATTTCGACGGTGATTTGGTTGGCGGCATGGGATTTGCAGAGCGCCGCGCCCAACCTTTTCCGCCCTCGTCCATGCCCGAAACGTTCGCCGGTTCCTCCCCCATCCATCGCATCATCGATGACCTCTACCAACGCCTGAAAAACGAACACGCCGGGGAGGTCGCCACCTACATCCCGGAACTCGGCAAGGCCGATCCGAACTGGTTTGGCATATGTCTGGTGACCGCGGACGGCGCCGTCTACGAGGCCGGCGACACCGCCCAGACCTTCACCATCCAGTCCATCTCCAAGCCCTTCAACTACGGCATCGCATTGGAGGACAAAGGCATGGCCCAGGTGTTGGAGAAGATCTGGATGGAACCCTCCGGCGAGGCCTTCAACTCCATCAGCCTCCAGCCCGGCTCCGGCCGCCCGGTGAACCCCATGATCAACGCCGGGGCCATCGCCACCACCAGCCTGGTGCGCGGCGACACCGCCGAGGCCAAGATCGCCCGCATCGTCGAGGTCTTCTCCCGCTACGCCGGCCGCCCCCTCGAGATCGACCAGACCGTCTACCGCTCCGAAAGCGAGACCGGCCACCGCAACCGCGCCATCGGCCACATGTTGCGGAATTTCTCCATCCTCACCGAGGACCCCACGCCCACCCTCGAGGCCTACTTCATGCAGTGCTCCGTGCTGGTGCATTGCCGCGACCTCGCCGTCATGGCCGCCACCCTCGCCAACGGCGGGGTCAATCCCCTGACCGGCGAACGCGCCCTCGGCGGCGACCACGTCGAGAACGTGCTCAGCGTGATGGGTAGCTGCGGCATGTATGACGCCGCCGGCGAGTGGATCTACCAGGTCGGCATCCCGGCCAAGAGCGGCGTCGCCGGCGGCATCCTCGCCGTCCTCCCCGGCCAGCTCGGCATCGGTGTGTTCTCCCCTCGCCTCAACGCCAACGGCAACAGCGTGCGCGGCATCGCCGTGTGCCGCGAACTGTCGCAGCGCTTCAACCTCCATCTCTTCAACCCCGGCCACCCCGCCCTGTCCGTCATCCGCCGCGTCGGCTCCGCCCGCCAGGAGAGCTCAAAACGCGTCCGCTCCCCCGCCGAGCAGGCCATCCTGCAACAGGAGGGCGAACGCATCCGCCACCTGCATCTCCAGGGCGAACTGCACTTCGTCACCACCGAACGCGTCCTGCGCGAAACTCTCCGCGAGGCCGCCCGCGCGGACCACCTGCTGCTCAACTTCCGCCACGTGGCCTTCCTCGATCCCGTCGCCCTCGATCTGCTCGCCCGCCTCGCGGCCACCCTCGCCGCCGCCGGCAAGACGCTCACCCTCACCGGCGGGGCCTTCCTGCCGGCCCTCGAAAAAACCTGTCGCGCCACCCTGTCCCCCGCCGCCCTCGCCTCGGTCGACTTTGTGCCCGACCTGGAACTCGCCCTCGAGAACCTGGAAAACCGCGTCGTCGCCCGCTGCTCCCGCCCCGGTTGGGACACCCGCCTGCTCCGCCCCGAGGAAGGCGAGCTCTTCGCCGGCCTCGACGCCCCCGCCCTCGCCGTGCTCGAAGGCTTTTTCCAACACCACGTCTTCGCCCCCGGCGATACCCTCGTCGCCGCCGGCAGCACCGACCGCTCCCTGTTTTTCATCCTGCGCGGCTCCGCCGACGTCTGGATCGAGCCCCCCGGCGCCCCCCGCCTGCGCGTCGCCAGCCTCTCCGCCGGCACCGCCCTCGGCGAGATGGCCCTGCTCGACGCCTCGCCCCGCTCCGCCACCGTGCTCGCCCACACCCGAACGGAATGCGTGTCGCTCACCGCCGAGACCTTCGCTCGGCTCGAAAGCGAACACCCCGCCATCGCCCTCGCCCTTCTCCGCAACCTCGCGCTCATGCTCGCCCGCCGCCTGCGCAAGGCCAACCTCGAGATCACCGCCGCCCACGCCGCCTGAGCCTTCTCGCTAGACTCCAGAAATTGGCCGCAAGAAGGCGCAGAAATCGCAAAAACCACGGCCATCTTTTTGCGCCTTTTGTGACTTTTTGCGGCCCTCCTCGGCTTGGTTGGTTTGGGATAGCGAAGTCGTTCCAAGCCTCCCGCCCGCCGCGAAAACTTTCACGAAACCTTTCCACCCGGCCGGCGTCCCAAGTCGGATGGTCACGCGCCCCGCTTTCCGCCTGCCCCACGCCGCCCTGGCCCTGTGCGGGGTCGCCTTCAGCCCCGATTTCTCGGCCGCCGCGCCCGTCCCCGCCGCCCGCCCCAGCGAGGCCGCCACCGCGCCGGCCTCGCTCCTCGCCGTCGAACTGGCCAACCAGCCCGACGCCGAGGCCGCCGCCGCCTGGCTGGAACGCAACCTCCCCGTCGGCACCACCCTTTCGGAGTTCCCCGGCTTTTTCGCCGCCGCCTCGGAGATCTTTTTCGACGGCGACGAAAACCTGCTCGTCTTCGTCTACCGCGGCGCCGACGGCCACCCCTGGCTCGCCTGGGTGAGCTTCGACGCCGAAGGCCTGGGCGTGGTCCACACCGCCGCCATCGACCTCTGAGTCGCTAACTCCCGTCCCGGACCGGCCTAGGACGGGGGAGAATTCAGCTGTGCCGTGTCCGCCGGCGACTGAAACCCACCCCCAAGGCACCGAGGCCGGCGAGGCAGGCGAAGGCGGCGGGCTCGGGGATGGCGGTGGCGAAAGAGACGCTGAGATTGTCGATGCCGAGGCCGTGGACGGGGACGCCGAGGGCGACGCCGTAGGATACCCAGCGCAGCCAGATTTCCTGGGTGGGGGCGATGCTGACGCCCTCGATCAAGGCCTGGATGTCGCGCACACGGTTTTCCGGGGCGTTACCATCCAGATTCGCAGCGGTGGTGAGGGCCGCGTTGGGCGAGATGAAGTCGAGGGCGGGAACGGAAACCCAGCCGGTCGATTTGTATTCATAACCAGCACCCGCGTCGAAAATCTGATATTCAAAACGGAGGGTGGAGGACCGGGGGGTTATGGAAGGATTGCGATACCATTGCTCTCCGTCGAAGGAGACGGACAGCCCCGTCAGCGTGAGGGAGGTCGCGTTGGCGAAGCGCACAGCGAAAAGCTCGGTGCGGCCATCCCCCCCTTTAGCGCCGAGGGCACGATCTCCTTGCCCACCGGCGTATCCTATGCTGCTCACACCTTGCCCTGAGCCAGTGCCTATTCCCAAGGTTTCTTCGGTAGCATACCAGCCGCGAAGGGTGCTGTTTTCTGTCCACCAACTACCCGTTCCAGTAAGTGAATCGAAATCTTGAGTATAAACGCCAGAGAGGGCGGTTTGGTTTACATTGGCGGCGGATTCTACAATTTCGATCTGCGCGTCAACGGTCGAAGCAACAAGACTTAAAAAAATTACGAAGTTGGTTTTCATATCGGTTTTCAATCGAGGACGGTGAGGTTAAAGGTCTGGGTATCGGAATTGCCGAGTGGATCGGTGACTTGAACCGTCACCGGGTAGGTGCCGGGAGCGACCGCCGGAGTGGCGTATAAGTCCCACAAAATCTTCCCGGTCGTGGAGGAGATTGTCATGCCTGCCAGAGTTGGAGCGGACAATGAATAAGTCAGCGGCTGGGAAGTGGAACACTCGGCCACAACTTGATAAAAATAAATCGGGAGCAGGCCAGTGGTAGAGAGCACGCGAAGCTGGGAGCGAGGACGCGATACATCGCTGATTTGAGAAAAGCGATCAGCATGAAAAACATCCAAGCGACAAGCACCTGTTTCTTCTGCCAATTCCAGTTGCGAGCGAATATTGGAAAAAGTGACCTCTCGCTGGTAGGTGGACGTATTGGATTCAGTAGGTGGTATTCCGCCCAAGTCTAAATCATTGACGAGCTTGCCATTCACATAGACCCAGCAGTCGTCGTTTGAGCCAAGATAGAGCTTTGTATCCGGCGTGTAATTCATACGGCAATGAAGCTCGGTGGTGAACTTCCCCATTTCATTCACGTCGTCGCGATGCGGATAAAAGCCATCGGCACCGCTGTATAAACCTGAACTGTAGACAATTTCCTGATCGGGCGGCGTAAATGGCCCGCTGATACCCTGCATCACATACCCCTGCGCCGATTTATCCCGATACCACCGCGCGAAGGTGAGCGGGCTGCGGAACATGGATAGCGTCGCCGAAGGGTAGATATCTGGGGCTGCCAAAGCCTGCGGCAGACCATCGGCATCGAGGGACCGCACCACAGGATTAATCAAATCCTCGGACTCGGCCACTTGCTCGACGATACGCCGGCCCGGGGCCGTTATAAATTGTTCGTTAAAATCCGGGAAATAGCGGCAGGCAACGATGACTTGGGAATGCGAAGGGCAGTCGCGGAGCACGACCGGAAAGCGATCTCGACCGATCACGGTCACGGGCAGGCTAGTGATGGCGAGCGAGGCGGGTAAACGGCGGGCGACCGGGCCAGCCGGGGTCGATACTTGGGCGCGCCGGAAGGGCAAGGGGTGAGTCGCGCCGGTAGGACGCACGGCATTGGACGGCCAAAGCATGGTGTCGATGGAGCGCAAGAGGTCGCGCGGAGCGGGCCTACCATCGGGCGGCCCGAGCAAATGGGCTCCGGTTTCGGGGTCTTGGATCAACTCGTAGCCGGGGGTGGCCGAGAACGAGTATCCGCACAAGGTCGGGTCCGCGTTGGTAACGTAAGTATAGAGCGCGCGGGGCTGGGCTTGGATAGCCACAGGATCATTCCCCAAAAAGAGTAAGAACGAGGCGCGGGGGAAAACCTCGAGGCTGGCGACGGTGTTTAAATCGGCGTCGGCGTAGGTGAGGCGAATCCAGCCATCCTGATCGCCAGTGAATAGTAGCGTGGGTAATGCATCCCCCAGTGTGCGAAAATAGGAGAAAAACTCACCTCCATATTCGATACAGAGGCCCTTCACCCAATCCTGCTTGAAGCGTTGGTAGGCGGTTAGATTGGGCGTGACGTTGGCATCCACGATATCGGTCGGGCCAAGATGGAGGGGTGTGACGTCGTTGTTCGGGTCTGTATCCGTGTTCTCGGGCGGCGGTTGAGACCAAAAAATTCGTCGCTCCCAATCGTCGGGAAGGTCGTCGGTATCGACGTCACGGGACTCAAGCGGATGGGTGGGGGGAATGCCGGACATTTCAAAGTAATCGCCCACCCCGTCGTGGTCGGTGTCGGCGAAGTAACTCTCAAACAAATATTCTACGCGACGACCTTCGACATAACGCAGCCGAATGAAGTAGCGCGGGGCGGTGAAGGACATTTGTAGCGTGCTCTGGAAGTCGCCGACAAAGTAGCCGGGAAAATAGTTCAGGAGGTTGGACCAGGTGCCGTTTTCGAGATCGTCGGTGCCTTCCAAATAATAAACCCGGCCGGAATGCGTCCACCAATCCACCCGGTAGGACTGAGGGTTAGGGTTCTCCGGCGGGCCGGGGTCGTGGGTGAGGGTCAGACCTTCGCTCAGGGAAAGGTAGTTGAGCTGAGGCTGGGCAAAGAGCCCGCCGACGGTGGCGAGGGCGAGAAGGGCGAGGGCGAAGGTTTTCACTTGGCGGGAGCGAGCTGGAGGTCGCGAAGGAGGTTGGAATCGGAGACGCGCACGATGTTGTCGGCCTTGCGCGGCGGGTTTTCGCGCAGCTCGCGTTCGCGGCGGTCGTTTTCGGCCCGGATACGCGTGGTCTCGGCGAGCAAGGCGGCGTGGTTCGCGTCATAGAAGGCGTGGAGATAATCGAGGGCGTCGATCACCTCGGCGCTCCGGCCGGCGGGGTCGAGGAGGTAGGCGGCCGGACCGGCATCTACTCCGGCGGCGGCGAGGGTCTGGCGCTCGGGGGCGTCGACCTCGCCGTCGCCAATGGCGGGAAACCAGTCGTAGGCGGCGCGAGAGGTCGCGAAGGAGGAGACCTGGCGGAAGAGGCGGAAATCGATGTTCGAGACCGCGCGCCAGGGCCGCTGGTCGGCGGTGCGGCCCTCGATGACGGAGCAGGGGCCGGGATAGACCGTGATGGTCCAAAACAGCGCGTGGCTGGGTTTATCTTCCAAGTCGGCCGGGGCCGCCTTCAGCACCGCCGGCGGCTGGACAGGTTCAGTAATTGCTGGCGGCGGAGGGGGCACGGGCGCGCCGGGCACCATTTCGATGATGATGGTGCGGTGGTCGCCATGGTCGATCACGGTGCGGCCGATTTCACCGGGGATGACAGCAGGTTGGGGCGACGCGGGCGTGGCATCGTCGGCCAAGGCGGGAGCGGCGAGGGCAAGGGCGGCGGCGGGGCCTCGAAAGGAGCGCAATACGCTACCGAGTCTGGGTGCTGGTCGTGAAGGCATGATCTGGAAAGCTGGAAAAGGGGAAGCGATCACTTGCGGGTGTCGGTCCGCGGGAAAATTCGGGCACAAATGAGGGATTTACTTACTTACGTTCCCCAACAGGCACCTAGAAGAGCCTCAAAAGAAGACGCTTTCGATGCGCCCCAGGTCGGGGCGCAGATCGAACGCGCTTCTTTGGTCCTCGAACATTTCCAGGTTTCGTTGGGGACGGCAGACGACGCTACGCGAAAGGAATGTGTGGGTCGGCGGTGTTCTCGGGTGGTTGGCGAAGCAAGGCTTTACTACGCGGAATCACGAAGAGAGTATTCGTCTCGCGAAGCAAGCCCGGTCGTAGGCGCAAGGGAGATTTGTGCGCCTAATCGTAATGTAAAACGATGTCTCGGACCTTCGCACCCCAATCGCCCTTTCGCCCACGTCTCGCACACCGCCCGCACGCGATCGAGTGGCTCGCATCGCCCCACCCGCGCCATCCCGCGACCGGCGTCGTCCCGCCCGGCGAGACTCCCCGCACCCCGGTTTTCGCCGCGCGCCCTTTCGCGTTGCCCGGGCCCCCGCCCCGCCGTGTGCTCGGCCCCCTTCCCGAACACCATGGCTAAATCCTCCCAAGCCTCCTGGGGCGGCCGCTTCTCCTCCGGCCCCGCCGACCTCATGCTCCGCTTCAGCGAGTCCGTGTCCTTCGACCGGCGCCTCGCCCCCTTCGACATCGCCGGCAGCAAGGCCCACTCCGCCATGCTCGCCCACGTCGGCCTGATCACCGCCAAGGAACGCGACGCCATCCACGCCGGCCTCGACGCCATCCTCGCCGAGATCGCGGCGGACAAGTTCACCTGGAGCACCCAGCTCGAGGACGTCCACATGAACATCGAGCAGGCCCTCACCAAAAAAGTGCCCGCCGCCGCCAAACTCCACACCGCCCGCTCCCGGAACGACCAGGTCGCCACCGACATGCGCCTGTGGTTCAAATGGGCCTGCGCCGAGCTCCAGGCCCGCCTCCGCGCCGCCCAGCACGCCCTGCTCGACCTCGCCGCGCGCGACGGCCACGTGCTCATCCCCGGCTACACCCACCTCCAGCGCGCCCAGCCCGTCTTCCTCGCCCACCACCTCTTCGCCTGGCTGGAGATGCTCGAACGCGACCACTCCCGCTTCGCCGCCGTCGCCAAACACGCCAACTGGTGCCCGCTCGGCGCCGGCGCCATCGCCGGCACCACCCTGCCCATCGACCGCGAGTTCACCGCCGTCCAGCTCGGCTTCGTCGACGAAAAGGGCCGCCCCCGCGTCACCCAGAACTCGATGGACACCGTCGCCGACCGCGACCTGTTCCTCGAATTCGCCGCCGCCGGCGCCATGTTCGGGCTGCACGCCTCCCGCATCGCCGAAGACCTCATCCTGTGGTCGTCCGCCGAGTTCAAATTCATCGAGCTGCCCGACGCCTTCTGCACCGGCTCGTCCCTCATGCCGCAGAAGAAAAACCCCGACTCCTGCGAACTCCTGCGCGGCAAATCCGGCCGCCTCGCGGGCAACCTCTCCGCCCTCGTGACCATGGTGAAAGGCCTGCCCCTCACCTACAACCGCGACCTCCAGGAAGACAAACCGCCCGTGTTCGACACCTTCGACACCGTCGCGATCTGCGCCGAGGTCCTCGCCGGCACCCTCGCCGGCATCGCCGTCCACCCCGCCCGCTGCGCCGCCGCCGTCGCCGACCCGGCCCTCCTCGCCACCGACCTCGCCGATTACCTGGTCGAGCGCGGCGTGCCCTTCCGCGAAGCCCACCACGCCGTCGGCGCGGTCGTGAAACTCGCCGAGACCCAGGCCAAGCCGCTCAACCAGCTCGCCACCGCCGATGTGAAAAAATGCCACGCCGGCTACGGCGACGATTGGGCCACCGTCTTCGACCTGAAACGCGCCATGGCCAAACGCCGCGGCACCGGCATGCCCGGCCCCGCCCAAATCAAAAAACAAACCGCCCGCTGGCGGAAGGAGCTGGGAGCAGGGAGCAAGGAGCCGGGAGCCAAGCGCCGAGCCAAGCCCTGACGCCCCGCCCGCTCCGGTCCGGCCCCCGGCTCCTAGCTCCTCGCTCCCATCTCCTCGCTCCCTGCTCCTAGCTCCTTTTCCGTGGCCAAGGTCCGCATCCTCCCCGCCCGGGTCGCCAACCAGATCGCCGCCGGCGAGGTGGTGGAGCGCCCCGCCGCCGTGGTGAAGGAGCTGGTGGAAAACGCCCTCGACGCCGGCGCCACCCGCATCGAGGTCGAGTTCGCCCACGGCGGCCGCGCCCTGATGCGGGTCGAGGACAACGGCTCCGGCATGGACCGCGAGGACGCCCTCCTCGCCCTCGAACGCCACGCCACCAGCAAGATCAGCGAGGCCGCCGACCTCGACCGCCTCGCGACCCTCGGCTTCCGCGGCGAGGCCCTGCCTTCCATCGCCAGCGTCTCCCGCTTCACCCTCCAGACCGCCCCCGCCGAGGGCCCCGGCACCGAGGTCGTCGTGAACGGCGGCCGCCTCGTCCACGTGCGCGACCACGGCCGCCCCCGCGGCACCCGCATCGAAGTCGCGCAGTTGTTCAACTCCGTCCCCGCCCGCCGCAAGTTCCTCAAGACCGACGCCACCGAGGCCGCCCACATCGTCGCCGCCGTCCGCCTGCACGCCCTCGCCGCCCCCCACTGCGGCTTCACTCTCATCGATGACGGCCGCACCATCTTCCGCTCCCCCACCTGCCCCGCCCTCGCCGACCGCGTCGCCGAGATCTTCGGCCGCCAGCTCGCTGACACCCTCATGCCGATTGACGCCCGCGAGGGCGGCCTTCATCTCCACGGGCTGATCGCGCGCCCCGGCACGCCCGGCCGCGCCACCCGCCACGAGACCATCACCTTCGTCAACCGCCGCCCGGTCGAGAGCCGCACCCTCGCCTACGGCCTGATCGAGAGTTACCACGAGGTTTTACCGAAGGGCCGACACCCCGCCGCGTTTGTCTTCCTCGACCTCGACCCCGCCGCCGTGGACGTGAATGTGCACCCCGCCAAGCGCGAGGTCCGCTTCCGCGCCGACGCCCAAGTGCGCTCGTTCGTCATCCGCAGCGTCCTCGCCCTCCTCCGCACCGAGGCCCCCCCCGTCGCCCCCGTCGCCGAAATCATCCTCCCCTCCCCCGCCCCCGGCTCCCCACCCCTCGTCCCGCGCTCCCCGATCCCCGCTCCCGGCCCCCCGCTTCAGCCCCCCCGCTCCCCTCTGCCAACTCCTAGCCCCTCGCTCCTAGCTCCTAGCTCCTCCGTTCGCCCCCCGCCCCCTCCTCCCCGCCCCGCCCTTCCGTCTCCT
>JAIXVP010000223.1 GCA_027482905.1 Opitutaceae bacterium | reverse complement strand
GAGGAGTTTTTGCTCAGCGAAAAGGTGGCCCTGTTTTTCGTGACCCACGACCGGGCCTTTTTGCAAAAGCTCGCCACCCGCATCGTCGAACTCGACCGCGGGGTGCTGACCAACTGGGCGTGCGCCTACGACGTGTTTCTCCAGCGCCGGGCCGAGCGCCTGGAGGCGGAGGAGCGCCAGCGCGCCGCCGCCGACAAAAAACTCGCCCAGGAGGAAGAGTGGATCCGCCGCGGCGTGCGCGCCCAACGCAAGCGCGCCGGCGCCCGCATCGAGGCCCTCTACGCCCTGCGCGCCGAGCGCAAGGCCCGCCGCGACCGCGCGGGCGGCGCGGTGATTAAGATCACCGCCGCCGACGAATCTGGCGTGAAGGTGATCGAGGCCGAGGATCTCAGCTTCGCTTACCCCGGCGCGACCCCGCTTGTGGTCGGCTTTTCCACCATCATCACCCGCGGCGACAAGATCGGCCTGATCGGGCCCAACGGCGCGGGCAAGACGACCATCCTCAAGTTGCTCCTCGGCCAGCTCGCGCCCACCGGCGGCACGCTCAAGCACGGCACCAAGCTGGAGGTCGTCTACTTCGACCAGCTCCGCGCCCAGATCGACGACAACAAGACGGTGGCGGACAACGTCGCCGACGGAAACACCCACGTGACCATCGAGGGTCGCACCAAACACGTCATCAGCTATCTCCAGGACTTTCTCTTCGAGCCCGACCGCGCCCGCACCCCGGCGCGCGTGCTCTCCGGCGGCGAGCGCAACCGCCTGCTGCTGGCGCGGCTCTTTGTGAAGCCCGCCAACGTCCTCGTGCTTGACGAGCCGACCAACGATCTCGACGCCGAGACGCTCGATCTGCTGGAGAACCTTCTGGTCGAGTTCGAGGGCACCGTTCTGGTGGTAAGCCACGACCGCAAGTTTCTCGACGAGGTCGTGACCGGCACCTTCGTTTTCGACGGCAAGGGCCGGATCGAGGAGTTCATCGGCGGCTACAGCGACTGGCTGGAGGAAAAGACCAAGCAGGCCAAGGCCCCCGCCGCCGCGCCCCGGGCCAACGCCCGCGCCATCGGCGCCCCCGCCCAGGCCCCGGCCACGCCGGCCAAGCCCGTCGCGCGCAAGCTCAACAATCGCGAGCAGCGCGAGCAGTCCGAGCTGCCCGCGCGCATCGAGAAACTGGAGACGGAGCAGGCGGGGCTGGTCACGAAGCTCGGCGACCCGAAGTTTTTTAAGCAGGACGCCACCTTCGTCCGCGCCGCCGAGGTCCGGTTGCGCGAGCTGGAGAAAGAACACGCCGACGCCCTCGCCCGCTGGGAGGAGCTGGAGGCGGCTAACGCCGGCTGAGCGCGGGGTTGATCCGTCCGTCATTCGCCGCCACCTTCGCCCGCACATGAAGCCGCGCCACCTGTCCTTTCAGGCTGTTTTATGGCTGGCGGTCCGCTCGGCCATCCCCGCGCTGCTGGTCGCGGGCGCGCCGCTCGCCGGCGAGCCCCGGGTCTGGACCTCGGCGGACGGGAAAACGGTGACGGCCGAGCTTGTCGACGCGACCGAAGCCACCGTCACCATCCGCACCGAAGCCGGGCGCGAGTTCACCTTGCCCCACGAGCGGCTCAGCCAGGCCGACCGCGAAGCCATCCAGGCCCACCTCGCCAAGAAAAAGGCCGAGGCCGCCTCCGTGGTGTGGCCCGCGGCCAACGCCGAGGAGGCGATCCCCGCCGCGCAGTTTCGGAAACTGCAGGTGTCGGATCCGAAGAAGTTCAACGCGACCTACGCCGGCCGGGTGCTCGCGATCCGCGGTCAGGTGCTCGAGGTGAAGGATGACAAGATGGGGCCGAACGCGGGCTTCATCGTGACCATCGACACCGACGACAAGGTGCCGATCGAATTCAAGTTCATCAAGGCCAACTACGACAAGGACCTCACCCTCCTGCTCGGACCCTCCTACAACCGAGGCCGCGGGCCCTACAACGAGGACATGTTTCGCGTCGGGGTGGTGGAGCGCAGCCTGGTGGTCGAGCGCCGCTACGTCATCAGCCGCGACAGCTATTACAACGACACGGCCGAGGCCTGGCGCTACCGGACCAAGTGGTCCGACTGGGAGGTGTTCGCCCGGCCGGCGACGCGCGGCGACACGGTTACGATCCGGGGCGAGTTCGTGAGCGTGTTCAACTCCATCATGTCCTTCAAGGACTCCATCTTGACGGATCGCGGCTCGGCGTCCGTCCCTCGTTCGACCTACAACTACTGAAGCGCCGGATTGCCAGCGGCGGGCGAGGGGCTTCACCTCGTGGCATGACCCCCACTCTCGTCGTCCTCGCCGCCGGCATGGGCTCGCGTTACGGCGGGCTGAAGCAGATCGACCCGATGGGGCCGGCCGGCGAGACGGTGCTCGATTACACCGTGCACGACGCGGCGCGGGCGGGTTTCGGCCGCGTGCTCTTCGTCATTCGGCGCGATTTCGCGGAGGCTTTCCGTTCGGCGGTGGGCGCGCGTTTCGCGGGCAAGCTCGAAGTGGATTACGCCTTTCAGGAAATCGACCTACTGCCGGCCGGCGCGATTCCACCGGCGGGCCGGACCAAACCCTGGG
>JAIXVP010000200.1 GCA_027482905.1 Opitutaceae bacterium | reverse complement strand
GCGGGCCGAGCTCGCGGCGCACGACGAACTCTACCACCGGCAGGCGCGACCGGAGATCAGCGACTTCGAATACGACCGGTTGAAGCGCGAACTCGCCGACCTCGAGGCGGCGTTCCCCGCAGCGGCGGCGGCCGGAGCCTCGCCGACACGGCGGGTGGGCGACGACCGCAGCGAGGGTTTTGCCCGAGTGAAACACCGCCAGGCCATGACCACCCTGGACAACACCTACGACGAGGCGGAGCTGCGCGAGTTTTGCGCGCGGCTGGCGAAACTCTTCGGGCGCGAGGACCTGGCCTACAGTGTGGAACCGAAGATCGACGGCGCCTCCATTTCGCTCACTTATCAACACGGTCGGCTGACCCGGGCGGTGACCCGTGGAGACGGCGAGGAGGGCGACGACGTGACCGCCAACGTGCGCACCATCGCCAACCTGCCGGCGACGCTGCGGTCGGTCGCGCCGGCTGCGGCGGCGCCGTCCGACGATCTGTTCGCAGCGGCCGCGGCGGCGGAGTCGTTTCCCGACCTGATCGAGATTCGCGGCGAGGTGTTCCTGCGCTTCGACGAGTTTGCGCGGATCAACGCCGCCGAGCAGGAGGCGGGCGGCGAGCCTTACGCCAACCCCCGCAACCTCGCCGCCGGCACGCTCAAGCTGCTTGACCCGGCGGTGGTGGCGACGCGGCGCCTGGAGATCGTGCTCTACGGGCTGGGCGCCTGCGACCCGGCCGCGTCGGTGGCCACCCAGGCGGCCTGGCATGCGCGGCTCGCGGCCTGGGGCCTGCCGACGCTCGAACACCGGCGGGACGTGGTGGGGGTCGAGGCGGTGGTGGCGGCCATTCGCGCGCTCGACACGGTGCGGGGCGGGCTGGGCTACGCGACCGACGGCGCGGTGGTGAAGCTCGACGATTTCGCGCTCCAGGCGCGGGCGGGTTATCGCGGCGAGGGCCAGAGCGCGCGCAAACTCTCCCCGCGCTGGGCGTGCGCCTACAAATTCGCCCCCGAGCAGGCCGAGACGCGTCTGCGCGCCGTAACCATCCAGGTGGGCCGCACCGGCGTGCTCACCCCGGTGGCCGAGCTCGAGCCGGTCCAGCTCGCCGGCACCACCGTGGCGCGGGCCACGCTGCACAACGCCGACGAGATCGCGCGAAAGGACATCCGTATCGGGGATTTCGTGACGGTGGAGAAGGCTGGCGAGATCATCCCCGCCGTCGTCGCGGTGAATCTCGCCAAGCGCGCGCCCGAGTGCGCGCCCTACGTTTTTCCGGCGGCCTGCCCGGTCTGCGCGACGGCGGCGGTGCGCATCGAGGGCGAGGTGGCCATCCGGTGTCCCAACGCCGATTGCCCGGCCCAGCTCACGACCCGGCTCGACTACGTGGCGGGGCGGGCGGTGCTCGATCTGGAGAATCTCGGCGGTGCGGTGGCGGAGGCGCTGGTCCGCACCGGCGCGGTGCGCGACGTCTTCGACCTCTTCGCGCTGGAGGCGGAGAAACTGGGCGAACTCAACCTCGGCACGGCCGAGGCGCCGCGCATCCTGGGGGTTAAAAACGCGACCAAGATCGTCGAGGCGATCGCGCGGGCGCGCGGCCACGATCTCGGCCGCTGGTTGCTGGCGCTGCAGATTCGCGACGTCGGCGGGGCGACCGCGCAGGACATCGCGGCCGTGCACGGCACGCTGGAGGCGGTGGCGGAGTCGGAAACTCTGCCGCGGTTGGCGCGGATGCCGGCGCTTGAGGAGGAGGCCAGGACGACCAATCCCAAGGCGCGGGCGAACAAGGGCCAGAGCGACGGGGAGCGGGCGGAGCGGGAGACGCGGCACGCGGCCCTGAAGGCGGAACTCGACGCGGAGAAGGCGTGGCGCGCCTCGCTCACCGAGCTGGCGCGGATCGACTTTGTCACGGCGGCGAACGTGGTGGCGTTTTTCGCCTCCGAGCGTGGCCGTCGCGCCGTGCGGCGCCTCGCGGAGCTGGGCATCGCCCCGAAGGCGGCCCGTCTGGCGACGGCGGAGGCGTGGGGCGTGCTGGCGGGGAAAACCCTCGTGCTTACCGGCACGCTGCCGGCCTTGTCGCGCGAGGAGGCCAAGGCGATGATCGAGGCGGCTGGCGGCAAGGTCAGCGGCTCGGTGTCCGCGAAAACCCACTACGTCGTCGCCGGCGAGGAGGCCGGCTCGAAGCTCGAAAAGGCCCGCGCGCTTGGCGTCCCAGTTATCGACGAGGCCGGCCTGCGGGCCCTTCTGGGCGGGGAGACCGGTTGACCGCGGATCACGCCGATTGGCGCGGATGATTTTCAGATTTATGACCACGGATAACACGGATGGGCACGGATCAGAAGGGACGGAAACATGGCTTTTATCCGTGCCCATCCGTCTTATCCGTGGTTAAAGCTTCGGGGTTTTAGGTGCTTAAGACACTGCCGACGCCCCGCCCCATGACCGACGAACAATTCCTCGACGACCTCGCGCGCCGCGCGTTTCGGTTTTTCTTCGACGCGGCCCATCCGCACAGCGGGCTCGTCCCGGACCGGGCGCGGGCGGACGGCTCCAAACCCGGCGAGATGGCCAGCGTGGCGGCGACGGGCTTCGGCCTGACCGCGCTCGTTATCGGCGCGGGGCGCGGCTGGGAGTCCCAGGCAGAGTGCCGGGCCTGCGCCGAACGCGTGCTGCGGACGCTATGGCGGGACGCGGCCCATGAGCGGGGTTTTTTTTATCACTTTCTCGACGTGCGCGCGGCGCAACGCGGGTGGGACTGCGAGGCCTCGAGCATCGATACCGGGCTGGCCCTCTTCGGCGCGCTCTCGGCCGGGCGCTACTTCGGCGGGGTGGTGGCGGAGCTGGCGGCGGCCATCGAGGCGCGGGTCGATTGGCCGTGGCTGTTGGACGCCGGCGGGCGCATCGGGCACGGATGGAAGCCGGAGGGCGGCTTTCTGCCGTGGAGCTGGGACCAGTTTTCCGAGCACTGGGGCATGACGTGGTTCGCGGTGCACCACGCGACGCGGCCTGCGCCGGCGGCGACCTGGCGGGCCTGGCGGCGCGAGCCGTGGGCGGAGTCGGGCGGGGAGCGATTTTTGCACCATCCGCCGCTTTTTACGCACCAGTTTCCCCAGGCCTGGACGGACTGGCGGGAGCACCGCGACGTGGTGAGCGGGGTCAATTTTTTCGCCAACGCCTGCGCGGCGACGCGGGCGCAGAAACGGTTTTGCCTCGGGCTGGCGGACCGGTTTCCGGGTTACTCCGAAAACGTCTGGGGACTCACTTCCTCGGACGCGGCGGCGGGTTACATCGACTGGGGCGGGCCGCCGGTGGACGGAGCCGCGCCCGACGCGCGCATCGATGGCACGGTGGTTCCCTGCGCGGCGGCGGGGTCGCTGCCGTTTCTGCCCGGCGACTGCGTGGCGGCGCTGCGCGAGATGCATGCGCGGTGGGGCGCGACGATCTACGGGCCTTATGGGTTCGCGGACGCGTTCAACCCGAACACGGGCTGGGTGGGGTCGGACGTGATCGGCATCGACGTCGGTATCACGTTGCTCATGGCGGAGAATCTCCGCGACGGCTTCGTCTGGCGGCTGATGGAGCCTTGGCGGCCGGGCGCGGGCGGTTGAGCGATTGCGGCGGCGGCGTCAGTCCGCGAAGGCGCAGAGAGACTCGATGGCGGCGGCCGAGCCGTCGCGGAGCCAGCCGTCAAGTTGGGCCTGGTCCTTCAGTTGCTGGCCGCGAATACGGGGCACGGCGATGAAACGGCATTCGCATTCGGGCAGGTTGGTCATGTCGCCCCAGAGTTTCTCGAATTGGGCGACGGGGAGGATGTCCTCCTGGCCGTTGCCCCAGCGTTTTTTCACGTCCTTGAGCGTGACGTAGGTCGGCATGCGGGCGGCGAGTTTGCGCACGCCGGCGAGCACGCGGTCCGGGTCGCTCAACGCGGCGCGGTCGAGGCCGAAGAGAGCGAGCAGGGCGTCGATGCGGATCCAGCAGGTCGCGGTGTTGTAGTAGGTGAGGGCGAACTCGTCCTCGTCGCGCGGCAGGGCAAGACCCTCGACGAGGCGGAGCTGGCCGTTGACCCGCGCCAGGCCGCCCCCGCGGTCTTCGATGCGGCGGCGGATGACCTCGAAGGTGAGCCCAGCTCCGGAGCGGAGGTGGTGGCCGAGAACGGCGGGGTCGAGGTTCGCGCCGAGGGTGTCGATATTGTGCAGGAGCAGCGTCTCCAACTGCGGGCGGGCGACGAGGAGCTCACGCAGGGTGCCGTTGAGGAGGAGGTTCGCGATCTCATACCAGTGGCCGACCGGGTGGAGGGACTGGTTGGGGAGGTTGTCGGTGTAGTCGCCTGCTTCGCCGGCGGTGGCGGCCCAGTCGAGCAGGGCTTTTTGCACGCTGCGGCGCATTTTCTCTTTTTGCGGGTCGAGCTGCTGGTGGGCGACTTCCTCGAAGGAGAAGCGCAGGTCGCGCACCGTGGGGATGAAGCGCAGGCCGATGGAGCGGCCGGGGGACAAAATCGGTCGAAGGTCGGAAGGTCCAAGGTCGCAGGTCAGAGTGCGGAGGAAATCTGCGGTCGGCTCGTGGGTGAGGTGGCTGGTGGTGAAGAGGTGCGGTGCGGCGGCGCCGTGGGCGAGGGCGGCGGCGCGGGTCTTGGCGAGGTGGGTCTCGACGAAACTGCGGTGGCGGCCACCGAGCTTGGCGAAGGGGTGGAGGGCCTTGACCGTGCCCGCGCCCTGGGTCCAGCGGCTGCCGGCGCCGGCGGCGAGCGTGACGACGGCGACGCTGCCGGCGGCGAGGGCGGCGCGGCCGAGGCGGGCGGCCTCGGCGTCGTTGGCGTCGAGTGCGGCGACGTCGCCGGGTCGGGCGTCCTCGACGAGGGCGGAGGCGGGCAGGCGGTTTTGCGCGAGGCCGATGCGACCGGTGCGAAGATCGTCGCGGATGCGCTCGTGTTGCACGGGATCAAAACCCTGGGCGGCGAGCAGGTCGCGGAGGGTTTCGTGGCCGGAGGACGCGGCGGAGGCGGAGGATTTTTTCGCGGCGGGCGGGAAGATGCGGGCGATGAGCGGCTCGATGAGCGGGCGGTCGCCGGCGAGGAGTTGGTTACCGGCGAAGCGGTCGAGCTCGGCTCGGGTCTCGGGGCGGAGGGTGCGCGGATCCTGACGCAGCCAGCGCGGCACCATCATCAGGTAATACTCGGGCGAGAGCATGGCGGCGGGGCCGGCGCGGAGGTGGGCGAAGGAGCCGTTTTCGTTGAGGTCGAAGTCGTAGACGACCGGGTCCATCGCGAAGGGCAGGGCGTGCTCGAGGGCGCGCTTGGTGCGGCGCATGAGCGCGAGGATTTTTGGCACGGCGGCGGCGCGGTGGGCGGGATCGATCCAGAAGCCCATGCCGCCGCCGGACATGCCGCCGAGCATGACGAAGCCGCGGAAGGCGTCGCCCAGCTCGGCGCGGGCCTCGGCGACGAGGCGCTCGGTGTAGGCGTTGGACGCCCACGGGATGATGGCTTGGAGCGGGCCGAAGAAATTGCGGGTGGTGAGCTCGGCGACGCGGCCCACGTCGCCGGCTTGGAGGGCGGCGACGAGATCGCGCAGGATGGTCTGGGCCTCGGTGCGGGCGGCGGCTTCGCGGGGGAGGCCGAGGAGGTATTTCTCGGTCACCATTTCGAGGATGGGACCGACGTTTTGGGACATGCCGCCGTGGACGAGCACGAGGCTGTCGCGCAGGGCCTGGCGGGTGGCGGGCGAGATGAGGTCGGGGCCGAGGAGCTGGTGGCGCGGGAGGAGGCGGCCGCGCGAGACGCCGTGTTCGCTGTCGCCGGGGAGGGCGGCTTCGCCGCGGATGAATTTTATGCCGGGCCAGACGCCGCCGGAGTCTTGCCAACCGCCGCCGGAGCCGCCGAGCCACTCGCCGAGGATGGCGCGGCTGGCGATGGTGCGGCGTTCGTCCTCGTCGAGGCCGCCGGTGAGGCGCGCGGTCTGGCCGGTGGCGCGCATTAGCAGCGAGATGAGGCAGCCGAGCAGGTTGGTGGAGACGGCGAGGCGCGAGCCCTTGGGGATATCGCGGACCTGGGAAACGAGTTCGAGGCCGCGTCCGGGTCCGGCGAGGGTGGCGAGCAGGTCGGAGAGGGCGTGGCCGGAGCCTTCGAGGCCGGAGGGAATCAAGCCGGAGGCGATGACGGCTGCCTTGAGCAGGCCGAGGTAGTCCTTGGCGAAATCGAAAACGTCGGCGAGGTCGGTGAGGTCGGCGGAGACTCCGAGGTCCACGGAGACGAGGCGGAGCACGGGTTCGTCGATGACGCGAAGGAAGGCGCAGACGGGCGGGCGAGTGTCGGCGTCGCGGCCGTGGACGCCGAGGTTGACGGAAAGGTTGAGAACTTGCGCGCCCTCGGGGTAGTCCATGCCGAGGAAAAAGATGTCGCTCCAGGCGGCGTGCGAGAGGTCGAGGCGGACGGCGGTCTCCTCGGCGAGCACGGGGTAGGGGGCGTCGGGCGTGTCGGCGTCACGGGCGAGGAGTTCGCGGCGGAGGCGGAGCGGGTAGTCGAGCGGATGGCCCATGCGGAACATCCACTGGTTGCCGCGCACCTTGCGCACGGTTTTCTGGACCTGGGCGGCGAGGGTCTTGAAGGCGAGACCGTGGTAGGCGGCGGCGAAGGCGCTGCTCAGGGCGTCGCTGGAACCGTGGACGCGGCGGTGCTCGTGATAGACGGCGAGGGCTTCTTCGAAACGTCGGGCGAGTGCGAGCTTGTGGCCGGCGTAGGGGACGAGACCGCCGCCGTCGGCGGAGAAGTGGGGCGGCAGGTAGTAGCGGTGGACGGCGGTGAGAAAAAAAATCGCGCGGACGCCGTGGTAGAAGTTGGGCGTGGTGCGGCGGAAGTCCTCGAGTTGCGCGCAATAAGTTTCGAGCTCGGCCTGGGTGGCGGCACGGCAGAGCGAATCGAAAGTGTGGCCCGCGACGGGGCGGCCTTCGACGAGGGCAAGCAAGGTGGCGTCCATGGGGCGGGGGCGGCTTACTTGCGCAGGGTGGCGTCGAGGGCGAGTTCCTCGGCGAGCACGGCGAGGATGGCTTCGCGGGCGGGGCCGTGGAGACCGAGGGCGAGCTGGGCGCGGAAGACGCCGAGGCGGGCCTCGAGATCGGCGCGGCGGCCGGAGAGGCGGGCGGCGAGGTATTTTTCGCGGGTGGCCAGCGTGGCTAGGGCGGGGGAGAGGCCGAGGCGTTCGGAGGGCGCGGCGGCGCGGGCGGTTTCTAGCAGGGCGAACACGGTTGGCGTGAGCACGTGCATGCCGAAGAAGCAAAGGTAGTGGCCGAGGCGCAGGCCGGGGACGACGCAGGTCTGCTCCGCGACGGTGGGCGTGGGTTTCTCGATCACGCTCTCGATCTGGTAGAGATCGCTGCGGCCGGCGACGAGCGAGCCGGCGATGGTGCCGTAGTGGCAGAGCTGGCTCTCCGGCGTGGGTTGCACGGCGGAGAGCGCGCAGCCCTCGGCGCGGGCGAGGTCGAGAAGTTGGCGCGTGCAACTGGACTGGCCGCCGCCGACGTAGAGGTGGTCGCTGACCTGGAGCAGAAACGGATGCGAGCCGACGAACTCGCGGCCGCAGAGCACGGCGTGGCCGTAGCCGAGCGGAGCGGGTTGTTCCACGAGGGTCACGCGCTGACCGTAGGGCGCGAGCACGGCCTCGTAGGCGGGCCGGTCGGCGGGGCGGATGATGACGCCGACCTTCTCGATGCCGGCTTCGAGCATCTCGTCGATCTGGATGACGATGACGGGTTTCCAGTCGCCGCGGCGGTCGGTGAGATTTTGCAGGGGCAGGCGACGCTCGTCGGCGCCGGCGGCGGTGATGAGGGCGTGTTTGACGGGGAGGGACATGGGGAAAGAAAAATGCCGGATGACGAAATCCGAATCACGAATGACGAAGGGTGAAGCGGGAAAAATTTGGAACGCTGGAAACGGGCGGGAAGCTAGGAACCGGCGAGGCGGGCGATCAGGGCGGGGAGTTCGCGGAGGGAGGCGAGGGTGAAGAAGCGGCCGGGGGCCTCGGGCGGGGCGGCGAGGCGTTCGTGTTCCCAAGTCAGGTGGTAGGGGATGTGGGCGGCGAGGCCGCCGAGGCGCAGGATGGGGGCGATGTCGGATTTGAGGGAGTTGCCGATCATCAGGAAACGCGTCGGATCGATATCGTGGCGGGCGAGCACGCGGCGGTAGGTGGCGTCGTCTTTTTCGGATACGACCTCGGTGGCGAGGAAGTGCGGAGCGAGGCCGGATTCGGAGATTTTGCGTTCCTGGTGCTGGAGATCGCCCTTGGTGATGAGGATCATGCGGTGGCCGGCGGCGGCGAGGCCGGCGAGGAAGTCGGGCACGGCGCCGAGCAGCTCGACCGGGTGGGCGAGGATGTCGCGGCCGAGGGCGATGAGTTCGCGCAGTTCGGCGGGCGAGACGCGGCCGTCGGTCAGTTCGATGGCGGTCTCGATGGCGGAGAGGGTGAAGCCCTTGGCGCCGTAGCCGTAGAGCGGGAGGTTGCGCAGCTCGATGGCGTAGAGGGCGCGGTCGACGGTGGCGGCGTCGTGGTGGGCGGCGAGGAGGTCGTGGAACTTCGCGTGGGCGGCGGAGAAGAGGCCCTCGTTGTGCCAGAGGGTGTCGTCGGCGTCGAAGCCGAGGGCGAGGGGCGCGGGCGTGGCGGCGGTGGGCATTTCCGGAGCATCACCCATGAAAAGACACGAAAGGGCACGAAAAGAAAGTCGCGGGAGGCGAGGCGATGAGCAGGAAAGTTCAACGAAAACAGGGGAAAAGACGCTAAGGGTTCGCAATCCCGGTGACGCCGGGGTTACGACTTCAAGCTTACCCCATGATCGTTTTTAACCCCGCGATCCGTCCGACGCCGGCGTCCGAGGCGCGGACCATCTTCGTCGAAACTTTTCGCGCGCAGATCGCCGCCTTGGAGCGTAACGGCTCCGCTTTTCGGGTGCCTCAGACGCGGCACCTTTACGAGCGCCATCCGGGCATGGCCTATCACTTCAAGCCGGAGCTTTTTATCCAGCGGCACGGTTCGACCGACTTCACCTTTCCCGACCGCGGACTGCGACTCGAGGCGGGCGAGATCTGTATCATGCCCAAGGGCGTGCCGCATGGCGAGGTGGCCCGCGCGGACGGGATGCCTTTTGAGAACGTGGTCGTGTGCTATTACAACGAGACCGTGGCCATCCACGTGGCCCATGGCGACGCCGGGGGGAGGCCGTTCGTCGACGACATCTACTTCTACACCACCCCGTTTTTCCAGGATCTGGTGGAATACTTGAATCGCATCTGCGAACTGCGGTTTACCCGCACCCCGGCCTGCGACACCGCGATCAAGGGCTTGATGCTGGCCGAACTCGCCCTGCTCCAGGCCATCGTGGAGGGCAGCGCGGCGGGACGTTTCTCGGAGACGGAGCGGGTTTTTCGCTGCCAGTGGTTGATTCGAAACAACATCGCCGACGCCGAGTTGAGCGTGGAGCGCTTGTCCGGCGAGTTGCACTGTTCGCCCAACCACCTTTCGAAGCTATTCCATGAGCAGACGGGCGAGCGCATCGTCGAATACATCACCCGGGTGCGGATCGGCAACGCCCTGGACGCGTTGCGGCACACCAGCCTGAGCGTGAAGGAAATCGCGGCGGCGAGCGGCTTCAACGACCCGAACTACTTCGCGCGGGTGTTTCGCAAGAGCACCGGACGGTCGCCGGTCGAGTTTCGCCAGGATCTGGCGCGGGTGGCCTGCGTGCGCGAACAGGAGCCCAAGGCGGTGTATTTTGATCGCGAGGAACACGACTTCGGCCTGCGGCCCGAGGTCATGGCCCGCGCGGAGTCGGCGCTTTGAGCGCGGTGGTTCGGCTCGGCGGGCGCAGGCCGGGCACGTCGGCGGGGGTGTAGTCGGGCTGGGCGCCGTCGCGGCCCGCCACGAAGGCTCCCAGCGCGCAGGCGCGGCCAAGCAGGGAGGGCCAGTCGGGTTCGGCGCCTTCGGCGGCGAGCAGGCCGTCGAGCAGGGCGGCGCTGAAGGCGTCGCCGGCGCCGATGGTATCGCGCACCACGACCCGGGGGGCGGGGGCGTGGACGATCCCGCGCGGGTGGCGCAGAAGGGCACCGTCGGCTCCGAGCGTGATGCAGACGAGCCGGCACGCGTGTCGGTCGGCGATGTGTTCGGCCTGGCGCGCGGGGGGCTCGCTCGCGAGCGCGGGCGGGACGAGGCGGAGGGCTTCGTCGGCGTTCACCTTCAGCAGGTCCGCCCCGTGGAAGAACTCCTCCAAAAGGGCGAGGTCGTCGTAGGGCGAACGCAGGTTCAAGTCGCAGATCCGCAGGGCGGGGCGGGCGGCGATCCAGGCCTGGAGGATCGCGCGGTTGGCCGGCCGACGCAGGGCGAGCGAACCATGAACCAGGGCGGCGGGCGCGGTTTCGCGGGGGCCGGGCCGCGTGGTGATGGCGTCCCAGGCCACCGGCTCCGCGATGTGGTAGGAAGCCTGGCCGGCGTCGTCGAGTCGCACGGTGACGGTCCCGGTGGGCAGGTCTGGAACGCGGTTAACAAGTCCGGTGGCGAGGCCGACGCGACGGAGGGCGGCGAGGGTCTCGTCGCCGAGCGGATCCGCGCCCACGGCCGACACGAGCCCGGCCGGGCGCCCGAGTTTGCACAGGTGATAGGCGAGGTTGAGCGGGGCCCCGCCGAGGAAATTGCCGCGCGGCAGGCAATCCCACAGCACCTCGCCGAAGCAGATCGGAGCGAGTCCGGTCATGACGAAGCCGTCTGGTAGTCCGCGATTTCGCGGTCGGCCAGGGCGCGGCGGGCGGGGGCGCGGCGCCAGTTCCAGACCAGACCGCCGGCGAGCAGGGCGGCGAAGAACGTGGCGAGCACAAAGCCGTGGCGGGCGCCGCCGAACGCATCGCCCACCGCGCCCATGGCGAGGGGCCCCGCGGCCGCGCCAAGGCAGGAGAGAAAAAGGTTCAGGCCGGCGGCGGCGCCGTGGCGGGCCTTGGGCACGCAGCTGATGCCCTTGGAGTTCAGGGTCGGATAGATGACCGACATGAACAGGCCGGAGAGCGGGAGCAGGTAGATCGCCGCCTCGATTCCGCCGAGAACGGAGCCCAGGAAACAGAGGAAAATCGCGCCGCCAAAGAGCGCGAGCACGGCGGCCCAGTCCCAGCGACGCAGCACCCAGGCGCCCAGGAAACGACCGGCGGCGCGGAGGACAAAAAAGGCCGGCAGGGCGTAGCCGACGAGGGAGCGCGCGGCCCCGGTGTAATCCGCGAGCAGGGTCGGCATCCAGACGTAGATCGCGCACTCCACCGCGACGTAGAGGCCCAGGCCCCAGGCGAAGAGGCTGGCGTGGGGATCGGCGAGCAGGCGAAGCGACGCGACCAGGTCGAGCTTCTCCCCAGCCGGGCGGTTTTCCCGGTGGGGGTAGCGGGTGAAGGCCGCGACCGCGAGCAGCGTCAGGCTCAGGCCGGCGGCGAAGACATAGAGCAGTTTCCAGGACGCGCCCTGGGCGAGAAGCGCGGCCACGATCGCGGGTCCGAGGATCGCCCCGACGCCGAAGAAACCCTCCACCGCGTTCATGGTGGCGGTGTGGTCGCGGGTGTCGCGGGAGATGTCGCCGATGAGGGCGAGCGCCCCGGTTTTGAACACGCCGATGGCCAGGCCGGACGCGACGAGCAGGACGAGGAAGAACGCGAAGGAGTTGCCCGCCGCGAACAGACCCGAGGCGATGGAGAAGAGGCCGAGGCCGAGGATGATGGTCCGCCGGGGCCCGAGGCGGTCGGCGAGGAAGCCGAGGAACACGCCGGAGATCGCGATCGCGATCATGGAGGCGTAGTGGAACGAACCGGCCGCGGTGAGGCTGAGGTCGAACTCGCGGATGACCTCCGGGATGATGACGCCGACCGAGTCGGTCGTCATCGCGAACATCATGAACATGAGGTAGGTCAGCCACCGGATGGTGCGGCCCGAAGCGGGAG
>JAIXVP010000069.1 GCA_027482905.1 Opitutaceae bacterium | reverse complement strand
TGTTGCAGGCCCAGAGGTTGTGGTGGAAGGTGCTGTTCGCGCCGCCGATGGTGGAGCCGAAGGCGTGGTGGTAGGTGTTCAGGCCCTCGGAGAAGATCGAGTTCTGGATGGTGATGTTGACGGTGGGGAGCTTGCGCTCGGGGGTCTTGGGATCGTCGTCGTGGTCGAACATGTGGCGATACATCGACATGTTTTCGTCGAGGCCCCACGAGGCGGAGACGTGGTCGATCATGATGTTGCCGACCGGATTGCCGCCGATGGAGTCGTTGCGGTCGGCGGCGTCGAGCGCGCCGCGGCGGAAGCGCAGGTGGCGGACGACGACGTCGTGGGTTTCGAGCTCGACGGTCGCGCCGGCGATGCAGACGCCGTCGCCCGGGGCGGTGGCGCCGGAGATGGTGATGTAGGGCGCGAGGATGCGGATGCGGGTTTCGAGCCGGATGATGCCGGCGACGTTGAAGACCACGATGCGCGGGCCGGCGGCCTCGCAGGCCTCGCGGAACGTGCCGGGGCCGGTGTCGGCCAGGCTGGTGACGACGAAGACGCGACCGCCGCGGCCGCCGAAGGTGAACATGCCGCCGCCTTCAGCGCCGGGGAACGCGGGGATGGCGGCCTGGGGCAGGTCGGAGGGTTTTTCGGCCCCGGGCAGGTAGGGTTTGCCCTTGGCGGCCCACTCGGCGAGCTCCGCCTTTTGCGCGGCGAAGATGCTTTCGGAGCGCTGGTTGCTTGCGGCCTGGCGCTCGTTGGCGACGGCCTGGATCGCGGCGGGAACCCGGGGGTAGCCCTGGGCGGATAGATCGGCGGAGAACAGGAGTCCGGCTAAGGTAATCAGAGCGAACGAGGCGGGGCGGAGGGCGGCTTGCATGGGAAGGGTGGGTGGGGGGAGTTATTGGGCGGCTTTGGCTTCGGCGTTTTTACGGGCGAACATGTCGCGCTCCGCCTGTTTCATGTCGTAGCCGGCCTTGGAGAGGTAGTTGTTGATGCGGCCTTTGTATTTGCCGAACCAGGCGTGTTTTTCCTTGGAGGAGCCGGCGTCCATGGCGTGTTCCCGCGCCTCGGTGAGCCAGGCCAGGATCTGGATGCTCTGGGCGGGCGTGAGGTTCGGCAGCATCTCTTGGTAAACGCGGAAGGTTTTGGGCACCACTCCGTAGGTCATGCCATCCTTGATCTGTTCGACCTGGATCGGGGTGAGTTCGGCGGAGATGCGGGCGAGGAAGGCGTAGTGCAAATCGGCCTGGCGCGCTGTGGCGTGGTCGCGCGCGGCCTGGGCGGCGGCGGGTCCGGCGGAGGCCGCTTCGGCGGCTTTGAGCGCCGCGTCGCGTTCCCCGTGGATCGCGGAGAGTTCGGCGTATTGGCGGGCCAAGAGGTCGCGGATGCGGGCGATCAGGTCGGGATCGGAAAGACCAAGTTCCGCCACGATTTTGTCCGCGCGCCGGAGCAATTCGTCGGAGGGCGCAGCCGTGGTGGCGGGCGTCGCGGCGGGTTTGGCCGGGGTCGCGAGCGGGGCGGGGGCGACGTTTGCCGCCGGGGTTTGCGCCGGCGCGCCAGGCGTGGTCGACAGCACGGAGAGGAGCGCCAAGGCGGCGATCCGGGGATGAGTTTTCATGGGGTTCGGCAGGGTTTTGTCCATGATATGACAGGATTCAAAGGAAAAGGCCCGCTTCCTTTCCACATTTCCTCCTTCAGCGCGGCGCCCGTCGAAATGTTCGGGCCGTGCCTTGGTTGCAGACGACCGTTCGGACGGAGGGCGAATCCCGGGCCAAGGATCGGTCCGCGTTCGTTGACTTATCCGGGGGGAACCTGCACGGTCGAACTCCAGTCCATTCCCTAATGCCTGATCCCACCCAAGACAGTTCCAAGACACCGCGGCGCCCGCTCAAAAACCTCCCTCCGGACAAATTCCAGCCCCGCATGTGGCTGATTTGGATCGCGCTCCTCGCGACCATTCTCGCCGTGCTGCTGCTCAATCCGGTGAAAACCCAGGGCATGGCGGTGCTGAAGATCACCGAGGTGGTCGAACTGGCGGAAAAGGGGCAGGTCAAAGAGGGCATCCTACGCTACAACGGCAGCGGAGCGCCCTACTGGTATGACATCTCCGGCGAGTCCACCGAGCCCACCCTCACGGTCGAGGGCGGCGGGGCCAAGACCAACCAGTTTCGCTCCGCCGGTCGCCTGACCGACGAGACCTACGAGCGGCTCGAAAAGACCGGAGTCTTCAAGCAGACCCCGGCCTCCAGCGTCTGGAGTAATCTCGTTATCAACCTGCTGCCGATTTTTCTGATCCTCGGACTGCTCTACTTTCTGTTTGTTCGTCAGCTCAAGAACGCCGGCCGTGGCGCGCTGAGCTTCGGCAAGAGCAAGGCCAAGCTCCTCTCCCGCGATCGCGACAAGGCGACCTTCGCCACCGTCGCCGGCTGCGACGAGGCCAAGCAGGAAATCTCCGAGGTGGTCGACTTCCTGAAGGACCCGAAAAAGTTCCAGAAGATCGGCGGAAAGATCCCCAAGGGCATCCTGCTGGTCGGCCCTCCCGGCACCGGCAAAACGCTCCTGGCCAAGGCGGTCGCGGGCGAGGCCGATGTGCCCTTCTTCAGCGTCAGCGGCTCGGACTTCGTCGAGATGTTCGTCGGCGTCGGCGCCAGCCGCGTGCGCGACATGTTCGAGCAGGGCCGGAAAAACGCCCCCTGCATCATCTTCATCGACGAGATCGACGCGGTCGGCCGCCAGCGCGGCGCCGGTCTTGGCGGCGGCAACGACGAGCGCGAGCAGACGCTCAACTCCATGCTGGTGGAGATGGACGGCTTCGACACCTCCGAAGGCGTGATCATCATCGCCGCGACCAACCGCGCCGATGTGCTCGACCAGGCGCTGCTCCGGCCGGGCCGCTTCGACCGCCAGATCTACGTCGACCTGCCCGACCTCGCGGGGCGCGAACAGATCCTCAAGGTCCACGCCCGCAAGATTCCCCTCGCCGACGACGTCGATCTAAACGTGGTCGCGCGCGGCACGCCCGGCCTCTCCGGCGCCGAACTGGCCAACCTGCTCAACGAGTCCGCCCTGCTCGCCGCCCGCCGCAACAAGAAGCGGGTCGACGCCCGCGACGTGGACGACGCCCGTAACAAGGTTCTCTTCGGCCTGGAGCGCCGCAAAGGCATGGACGCCGAGGACCGCAAGATCGTCGCCGTCCACGAGGCCGGCCACGCCCTGGTCTCGGCGGTGATCAAGGACGAGACCATGCCCGTCCACAAGGTGACCATCATCCCCCGCGGCCGCTCGCTCGGCAGCACCATGTATATCCCGTCGAAGGACACCTACAACTACGCCAAGCGGCGCATGCTCAACCAGCTCGCGACCCTCTTTGGCGGCCGCATCGCGGAGGAGACCGTGCTGGGCGATATCACCTCCGGCGCCTCGGGCGACATCCGGCAGGCCTCGAAGCTCGCCCGCCACATGGTGTGCGACTGGGGCATGAGCATCCTCGGGCCCATCGCTTTCGGCTCGAACGAGGACACCGTTTTCCTCGGGCGCGAGATCACGCGCTCCCAGAACCACAGCGAGGAGACCTCGCGCACGATAGATTCCGAAGTGAAGAAAATCGTGGACGAGCAATACGCCCGCGCCCGCGATATCATCCTCGGCCATCGCGCCGCGCTCGACAAAATCGCCGACGCCTTGCTGGAGCACGAAACGATCGAAGGACGCCACGTGGACGAGATTTTGGAGTTCGGAGAGATCCGTTCGCCCATCGCTCCGCCGGAGCCGCCCCCGGTCCCGGCCAGCGCCAAGCCCGAGGCCCGAGCCGGCTCCGCCCGCAAAGAGCCCGAGGCCCTGGGCGGGGCTCCCTCGCCCTCTCCGGCTTGATTTAGATCCAGCCTGGTTTAAGCGCCGCCGGTTGACGAGTGCCCCCCATTCTGACGAACGGGAGACTGACTCGTGCCGCGCTCCCTGTGGCTAGTTTGGCGTTTCCTTCGAGTTCGCCTCGGGTGGCGACCGGTCAACTGCGGCCGCCAAAGCTGACGTGATCGTCGAGGTCGAGAAGATCGAAGTAGGTCGCGATGTCGTCGCGGCTGGGAGCGAGGGCTTGGAGGCGCTCGGCGAACCAGGCGTGGTCCTCGGCGTCGCCGGGGCCGTGGCGGGTCACCCAGGAGGACCAGATCTCGATCGCGGCGGGGTCCTTGGGCGCCTGGGCGCGGACCCACGCGAGCACGGCGGAATCGGAGTCGGCGTTGCGGACGGCTTCGAGGAAGGCCTCGGGCGTGATGGCGGTGAAGGTGAAGAAACGCGCGTCGAGCGGGCAGCCGTAGCGGTATTCGCCGATGGCGCCGGCGATGTGGGCGCGGACCTTGTCGATCAGGCGGGGCAGGTGGACGTAGCCGCCGAGGGTGACGCGGGGGCTGCGGGGCGGATGGAGGCGGAGGTCGGGAGCGGACAGATTAACATTCATGGGCGGGAAGGTCAGGCGGTGATGGAGGCGAGGGAGCAGCCGTCGGCGTCGGCGGTTTCGCAATTGGGCCGGGCGATCACGCCGGGGTAGGGCTCGTCGGCGAAGGGTTCATCGGCGCGGTCGAGCAGATGCTCGGCGCAGACCGCGAAGAGTTCGGCCTCGGTCATGGCGCGGCGCATGGCGTGCAGGAAACGGCCCTCGGGATCGACGGACTGGCCGACGAAGTTGAGGAACTTTTTCATGCGGGCGACGTGGGCGCGTTCGGACGCTTTAGCGAGGAGCGGGGAGCCGGGAGCGGGGAGCGGGGAGCGGGGAGTCGGGTCGAAGTCGATGAAGCCGGCGGCGGTGGCGCGGTAGAGGGCGTGAACGTAGCCGTGGACGTCGCCGAGGGTGGGCGCGAAGGGCGTGGCGCCGGCGAGGTGTTCGCGGATCTGGCGGAAGAGCCACGGATTGCGGATGGCGTGGCGGCCGCACATCACGCCGGCCGCGCCGGTCTCGGTGAGCACGCGGGCGGCGACGCGGGCGCTGGTGACGTTGCCGTTGGCGAGGACGGGGCAGGGGACGGAGCGGACCGCTCGGGCGATCTCGTCGTAGTGGACGCCGCCGCGATACATCTCCTTCACGGTGCGGCCGTGGACGGCGAGCAGGTCCACGCGGTGGCGGGCGACGGAGGCGAGGATGCGTTCGAAGTGGCGCGTATCCTCGAAGCCGATTCGCATTTTAACCGTGAACAGGCCCGGGGTGCAGGCGCGCAGGGCGGCGAGGATGGCGTCCACGTGGTCGGGGTCGCGGAGCAGGCCGCCGCCGACATTTTTTTTGTAAACCTTCGGCGCGGGGCAGCCGAGGTTCAGGTCGATGCCGGCGACGGGGTGGCGGAGCAGGAGGGCGACGGTGCGTTCGAGGTGGGGGATCTCCTCGCCGATGAGCTGGGCGAAGACCGGGCGGCCGGTGCGGTTTTCATCGATCGAGCGGACGATGTGCGGCTCGGGGCGGGACTGGGCGTGGACGCGGAGAAACTCGGTGACGTAGTAGTCGGGCGGGCCGTAGTCGGCGATCAGGCCCATGAAGGCGAGGTCGGTCACGTCCTGCATCGGCGCCAGGGCGGTGAGAGGCTGGCCCGCGACCTGCGGTCGCGGGAAATCCGAAGGACCAAATCCGAAGGACGACGGGGCGGACACGGCGGCGGTGCGGGCGGCGGAACGGGAGGGCGGAGGATAAGGCTCGCGGCCGGCGGGCGGGAGAGGTTCCCGGCGGGGCGCGTCTACTTTTTGTCGTCGTCGGAATCGTCGTCGTCCGACGTGTCGTCGCTTTC
>JAIXVP010000384.1 GCA_027482905.1 Opitutaceae bacterium | reverse complement strand
TGGGCGCGGCCGGCGGGCGGGAAGGTCTGCGGCTTTGGCGCGAATCGCGGCCCGACGTGGTGATCTTGGATATCCTGATGCCGGAGCTGGACGGACTCGAGGTGCTGGGAAGGACGCGGGGCGAGTGGTCGCGCGCCCGCGTGATCGCGATGAGCGGCGACGATCTGCTCGCCGACAGCGTGTTGCGCTGCGCCGAATTGCTTGGGGCGGACGCCACGCTCTTCAAACCCTTCGACGCGCAAACGCTCGTCAACGCGCTCGCGCCGGCCGGTCCCGCACGCGCACGGACCAAGCCGCGACCGAGGACCGACGGGCATGAAAGGGGGAACTTATGAAATCCCTCACCTTGCAAAGCAAACTCCGTCTCGTGGGCATGGGCACGATCGCCGCGTCCTGTCTGGTATTGTGCACGCTGAGCGGGCACTGGCTGCGCGCCCGTGCCCTGGCCGCGGCCGAGGACCAGATCGCCGAGCGGGGCCGGGCCGAGGCGCTGGCGGTGGCGGAGCGCTTCAATCAGGCGCTGGTCGCGGCGCGCACGCTCGCGCAGCAATGGTCGGGCGACGCGGCCGGCGACGCGGTGAACATCGACCGGGCGGCGGCAAACCGGATGCTGTGCCGGCTCCTGCTGGCGAATCCCGATTTCACCGGCGTGTCCACCCTTTGGGAGCCGAACGCGTTTGACGGCCGCGACGCCGAGTTTGTCGACAAGCCGGGCCACGATCACACGGGCCGGTTCTCGCCGTATTGGGCCCGCGATCAGAGCGGGAAGGCGTGTCTGGCGCCTCTCGCCGACTACGACAAGCCGGGGGTCGGCGACTACTATCTGCTGCCGAAACAGACCGGGCGGGAAACGGTTTTGGAACCCTACGAGTATCCGATCGACGGCCGGCCGGTTTTTATGACCTCGCTGATGGTGCCGATCACGCGCGACGGGCGCTTCGTCGGCGTGACCGGCATCGATCTGCGCATGGATTTTATCCAGGCGATCACCGAACGGGTCGGCTCGACCCTGCCCGGCTCGACCTTCATGATCATCAGTCACCGAGGGACGCTGGCGGGGGTGGCGGGCAAACCCGATCTGGTGGGCAAATCGGCGCGCGCGCTGCACCCGGACCTCGATGAAGACCTGCCGCGTCTGCAACGTAGCGAATCTTGGACGGACTATCAGGATAACGAGCTCGAGGTCTTCGTGCCGCTCAAGATCGGGGTCACGGAGACGCCCTGGGCGCTGTGCCTCACGATGCCCGCGACCATCGTGCTCGCCGAGGCGAACGCGGCGTTGCGGACCCTGATCTGGTCGAGCGCGGGGATTTTGGGCGCGGCCTTCGTGCTCTTCTTTTGGTTCAGCCGCTCGATCGGGCGGATGTTGCGCCGTTCGGCGGAGAGTTTGTTCGGCGCCTCGGAACAAATCTCCGCCGCCGCCGGGCAGGTCTCCTCCTCGAGCCAGTCGATGGCCTCCGGGGCGAGCGAGCAGGCGGCCTCGCTGGAGGAGATCGCGGCCTCGGTCGAGGAGATGGCGAGCATGACAAAGCGGAACGCGGAAAGCGCGCGCCGCGGCTCGGAATGCGCCCGCACCGCCCGGGGCGCGGCGGAGGCCGGGGCGGCGGAAATGCAGGGACTGCGCGAGGCGATGGTGTCGATCCGCGACTCCTCCGGCGAGGTGGCGAAGATCATTCGCACCATCGACGAAATCGCGTTCCAGACCAACCTGCTCGCGCTCAACGCCGCGGTCGAGGCCGCCCGGGCCGGTTCTTCGGGCGCGGGCTTCGCGGTGGTGGCGGACGAGGTCCGCGCCCTCGCCCAGCGCAGCGCGGCGGCCGCCCGCGAGACGGACGAGAAGATCGCCCTCGCCGCCCGCCGCACGGGCGCCGGGCTGGAGCTCACGGAAAAGGTGTCCGTCGGGCTGGCTCGGATCGTCGAGAGCTCGCGCGAGGTCGACGGCCTGGTCGAGGAGCTGGCGCGCTCCGCCGCCCAGCAAAGCGAGGGGCTGGCGCAGATCAGCTCCGGGGTGAGTCGCATCGACACCGCGACCCAGGCCGGCGCGGCCAACGCCGAGGAGACGGCGGCCTCGGCGGAGGAGTTGAACGCCCAGGCGGCCGACCTGCATGCGGCGGCGGCGACCTTGGCCCGGGCCGTGGGGGCGGAGCGGAGAGAGGCGGCCGTCGTGGACAGGATACCGCCGGGTCGGATCGAGATGCCCTTGCCCCGCGCCGCAGCCGCGAACAGTTTCCGCAGCCTGCCCCGACCGGCATGAATTTACGCAAGGTGAAATCCTTTGGCTCGCTGGAGACCACCCTGCCGGTGGACGTGCGCGCGCCCGTGCTCAACGCCTGCCTCAGGCTGGCGGCCTTGGGCGGGGTTTTGATCCTGGTTCAGCGCAACCTGCCGGACCCGAATTTCAACCCGTGGCACCCGGTCATGATTCTCCTCATGCTCGTGCAGGCTTGGGTCGTGGCGGCGGCGTTGATGCCCCGCATGCGATTCGGACTGCGGGTCGCGGCGCTGGCGGCCTTCTGTTCGGTCATCGGCACCACGGCCTTGGTCTACCTGGGTCCGGTGTCGGGCGTGAACTTGTTTATGCTCTGCTGTATTCTGCTGGGCGGACTGACCATCGGGCACCGCGCCGTGATCTGGATCGCGACCGGGGTGACCGCGCTTTACGTTCTTGTGGGTTATGGTTGGACGCACCGCTGGCTGCCTCCCGCCGATGTCACGCCGAGCGCCGAAGGACCCGGCGACCCGGAATTCTGGATCAGCAACGGACTGTCGTTCGCGGTGTGCGGCGGCATCATCTGCAGCACCGTGTTTTTTTTGCTTTCGCGGCTGAACCGCCACCACGAGGGAGAAAAGGAGATGCTGACCATGCTCGCGCGCGAGCAGGCCATGCGCGCCGCCTCGGAAATCGAACGGCTGCGTTCCGAGGCGGAGATCGCGTCTATGCTCTCGGCCGCACCGGTCGGCATCGCCTTGCTGCGCGACCGGCGGGTCGTGCAGGCGAACCGACAGATCGCGGAGATATACGGCTATTCGCTGAAGGAAATCGTCGGCCGCGATCCGGGGTTCATCTCGGGCGACCAGGCCGAATACGATCGGTTGCAGGACAAATTGGAGACGGAGCTGCGCGTGGCGGGACACGCCCGGATGGAGGCGGTGCATCGGCGGCGCTCGGGGGAACTTTTCCCGGTCTTGCTGACCGCCGCCGCGGTGGCCCCGACGGCGCCCGCCAGCGGGGTGGTGGTCACGGTGACGGATATCAGCACGCTCAAAAACACCGAGGCGGCGTTGCGGCGGCAGGAGCGCGGCCTGCGCGAAATCCTCGACAACACCCGTGAGGTGATTTTCGCGGTGCGCGTGACCCAGGACGGGCACTTCGTCCTGGAAGACGGCAACGCCGCCTTGGCGCGCTATGGCCTGCGTCCGGAGGATTTTCGCGACGGGACCAAGAGTCCGCGCGATCTGTTTCCGGCCGAGCAGGCCGAGATCATCGAGCGGGCCTACCGCGACTGCGTGCGCGGGCGGGAGCCGATCACCCTGCGCCAGGAGCTGGAGCTCGACCGCGGTTCGACCGTCTTCCTGACCACGCTGGTGCCGGCGTTCGACGATGCGGGGCAGGTCCGGCGCATCGTCGGACTGGCCCACGACGTGACTGAGACGGAACGGGCGGACGGGCTGGAGCGCTCCAAGCTGGCGGCCGACGCGGCCAACCGGGCCAAGAGCGCGTTCCTCGCCAACATGTCGCACGAGATTCGCACGCCGTTGAACGCCATCCTGGGATTCGCCCAGATCATGCGCAGGAATCCGCGGATCGATCCGGAGCAGCGGGAGCACCTGGCGATCATCAATCGCAACGGCGAGCATCTGCTCGCGCTGATCGACGAGGTGTTGGAAATCTCGCGGGTGGAGGCGAACAAGGCGCAGGTCGCGAGCACCGTTTTCTCGCCCGCCGTCTTGTTGGACGAGGTCGTGGCGACCCTGGGACCCCGGGCGCGGCAAAAAGGGCTCGAACTCCGCACCGCCCGGTCGCCGGACTTGTTTCCGGCGGTGGAGACCGATCAACAGAAGCTGCGGCAGATCCTCCTCAATCTGGTCGGAAACGCGGTCAAGTTCACCCCGGCCGGGTCCGTGGAGGTGAGCACGGATGATTTCACGGACGAGGCGGGCGTGGCGTGGTTGCGGTTTGAGGTTCGCGACACGGGACCGGGTCTGAGCGCGCACGAGCAGGAACAGCTTTTTCGCCCCTTCACGCAGACCGAGCGGGGGCGGAAGGCGGGAGGGGCCGGACTGGGGTTGGCCATCTCCCGCCATTACGCGCAACTTCTGGGTGGGGACCTTACGCTGGAAAGCGCTCCGGACCGGGGCGCCTGCTTCCGGGTGTCGGTCCGGGTGCGGCGGGCCGCGAAGACGGCGGAGGGCGCGGTGCGAGCCGATGGGCAGGCGCCCCTGCGTCTGGTTTTGCCGGCGGGCGAGCCGGCGCCGCGGATTCTGGTGGTCGACGACATGGCGGACAATCGGGCCTTGTTGTGCGAACTTCTGCGGCCGGCGGGGTTTGCCGTGCGGGAGGCGTCGGACGGCGAAACGGGCGTGGAAATCGCGAAGGCCTGGCGACCGGATTGCGTCTTGATGGATTTGCGTCTGCCCGGGATCGACGGCGTCGAGGCGATGCGGCGAATACGTGCGGTGGACGAAACCATTCGACTGATCGGTCTCTCCGCGAGCGTGTTTCCGGCCGAGCGGGAGGAGTTCATCGCCGCCGGCGCCGACGACTTTTTGCCCAAACCGATCGCCGTCGACGCCTTGTTCGACCGGCTCGCGAACCAGCTCGGGCTGCGGTTCGGGACCAAGGCGGAAGGATCGGTTCCGGAGGATTCCGCGGACGGCGAAGAGCGCGCGGGACCCATCCCGCCGGCCGGCTGGATCGACAACGTCCGGCAGGCGGCGGCCGAGGCGGATCTGGTCCGGGTGCGCGATTTGATCGCGACGCTCACCCCGGCGTCTCACCCGTTTGTGCGCCGTCTCGAGGCTGCGGCGCTCGCCTACGATTACGAAGGGCTCTCCGCCCTGCTGGATGCTTTACCCGCCCCTTCGTCATGAAAACCGAACCCGCGCCGCCCAACATCCTGGTGGTGGATGACACGCCGGCCAACCTGCACCTGCTGGTCGCCTTGTTGTCCGAGCACGGGCACAAAGTCCGCCCGGTGACGAGCGGCGAGCTCGCGTTGCGCGCCGCCCGCGCGAGCGCTCCGGACGTCATTCTGCTCGACGTGGCGATGCCGGGAATGGACGGCTACGAGGTCTGTCGCCGGCTCAAGGCCGATGAAAAGCTTCAAGACATCCCGGTGATTTTTCTGTCCGCGCACACGGAGTTGGAAGACCGGATTCGCGCTTTCGAGGCGGGCGGGGTGGATTATATCTCCAAGCCCTTCCGGGTGGAGGAAGTCATGGCGCGGGTGAACGCGCACGTCACGATCCGCCGGCAACGCGAGCAGTTGGCGTCGAGCTACCGGCAATTGCGGGAGCTGGAACGCATGCGCGACACGCTCACGCATATGGTGGCGCACGACATGCGGTCTCCCTTGCTGGCGCTCAATCTCAGCATCGATTGCGTCGGGGCCTACCTCGCGGCCGGAAAAGCGGGACTTGTGCCCCCGGTTTTGGACAACGCCCGGTTGGCGCTGCAAAACCTCATCCGGCTCGTCACGCAGATGTTGGATGTCAGCCGGCTCGAATCGGGCGAGATGAGGCTGACGCTCGCGGACACGGAAGTCGCACCGTTGCTCGCGGAAGCCGCCGGGGTCCTAAAGCCGGCGGCGGGAGCCCGGCGACTCCTCGTGGAGGGCGGTCAGGGCGTGACGTTCCGGGTCGACAAGGACCTGATCCACCGGGTGATCACCAATCTCCTGGCGAACGCCATAAAGTTCACCGGGGAATCCGGGACGGTGGTATTGCGATCGGTTTCGGAGGGGGCGCGAACCAGAATCGAGGTTCAGGACGACGGCGCGGGTATCGTCGCGGCGGACCAAAAGCGGATCTTCGAAAAATTTGGCCAGGTGGACGGTGAAAAACGCCACGCGGGCTACGGTCTGGGTTTGGCCTTTGTCCGCATGGCGGTGGAGGCGCACGGAGGCATTGTCGGCGTCGAAAGCGACGTCGGACGGGGCAGCCGATTCTGGTTTTCGATCTGATCCGCCCCTTTCGTCTTCGGGACGTAGAAAGGCTCCGCTGTCGCCACGAAAAGCATGGCTACGGACCTGCCAGCCTCTCCCGCGTTCAGTGGCCGGCGCCGAAGGGGGGAATCTTGAAAAAGGAGAAGAGGAAGATCGTCGCGATCACGTAGCCGACGGGGGTGAAGCCCTTGGGTTTGCCGGTGAAGATGGCGAGCAGGGCGGCGGTGATGAGGCCGAAGCCGATGCCCTCGGCGATGCTGAAGGTCAGGGGGATGCCGATGATCACGAGCGCGGCGGGCACGGCGATCTTGAAGTCGCCCATCTCGATCTCGCCGACCGCCTGGAGCATAAACACGCCCACGATGATCAGGGCCGGCGCGGTGGCGGCGGCGGGGATGATCAGGATGAGCGGGGTGAGGAAGAGGGCCAGCAACATGAAAACCGACACCGTGATGGCGGTGAGTCCGGTGCGGCCGCCGGCTTCTACGCCGGACGCGCTCTCGATGTAGCTGACCACCGTGCTGGTGCCGAAGAGCGAGCTCAGGATGGCGGCGAAGGAGTCGGCCAGCAGGGCGGGGCCGGCCTTGGGCAGGTTGCCTTCCTTGTCGAGCAGGCCGGCGCGTTTGGTGACGCCGATGAGGGTGCCGATGTTGTCGAACATATCGACCAGCAGGAGCGTGAGGATGAGCGGGAGGACCTTGAGCAGGGCGGGCAGGCTACCGAGGAAGGACAGGTCGAGTTTGAGAAACACCGGCGCGAGCGAGGGCGGGGCGGAGAAGATCGCGCTCGGAAGCGGCGTCACCGTGCCGCCCTTGCCGTCGGGAATGAACAGGCCCGCGACCGTGATGATCGCGATGCCGACCACGATGGCGGCGGGGACTTTGCGCGCCACCAGCACGGCGGTGAGGATGATGCCGGCGAGGGCGAGGGCGACCGGCGGGGAGTTGAAGTTGCCCGGTGCGACGAAGGTGGCGGGGTTGGCCACGATGATGCCGGCGTTTTTCATCCCGATGAAGGCGATGAAGATGCCGATGCCGCAGGTGATCGCGATTTTGATCGGGTAGGGGATGGATTTGACGATCTTCTCGCGCACGCCGGTGAGGGACAGGGCGAGGAAAATGCAGCCGTTGACGAAGACCATGCCGAGGGCCTGCTGCCAGGGGACGCCGGCGCCGAGGCAGATGGAGAAGGCGAAAAAGGCGTTGATTCCCATGCCCGGGGCGAGGGCCAGCGGGTAGTTGGTGAGCATCGCCATCAGCAGCGGGCTGAGGACGGCGGTGATGGCGGTGGCGGCGAGGAGGGCGCCCTTGACCGCGATGAAGGAGGCGGAGGTCGGGTCGCTGCCGATGGCCGGATCGACCCCGAAGCCGTTCATCAGGATGGCCGGATTGACCGCGAGGATGTAGGCCATCGCGGCGAAGGTGGTCAGGCCGGCGGCGATTTCGCGGCCGAAGGTGGTGCGGTTTTCGGCCAGTTTGAAGAAGCGGGAGAGCATGCGGTTAGGGGAGCGGGGAGGCGGGAGGAAACCGGGCCGGGGCGGCCGGGTGCGAAATGTGTTCAGCACGCGAGGTGCCAAGGGCGCGCCGGGCCTCGCCGCCATTGCGGTGGCGACCCGGCCGGGAGGCTTGTCCGCCGACTTACTTCACCGCCGCGACCGCCGCCACGAAGGCGCGGGCCTTGGCCGTGATCGCCGCCCAGTTCTTTTCCTTCATCGCCTTGGCCTCGACCAGCGAGCTGCCGGCGGCGGTGGCGAAGGCGCCCGCCTTGATGAATTCGCCGACGTTTTCGGCCGTCACGCCGCCGGTCGGGACAAACTCGACCTGGGGCAGGGGGGCCTTGAGGGACTTGATGTAGGCCGGGCCGAAGAACTCGGCCGGGAAAATCTTCGCCGCGTCCGCGCCGCAATCCCAGGCGTTGACCACCTCGGTCGGGGTGAGGGCGCCGCTGAAAACCGGGATGCTGTAACGTTTGCACATCGTGATGACCTCGGGGCGCAGGGCCGGGGTGACGATGAAGCGCGCCCCGGCGAGGATGCCGGCGCGGGCGGTCTCGGCGTCGAGCACCGTGCCCAGGCCGAAGAGAAAATCAGGCAGCTCGTTGGTGGCCTTTTCCAGCATGCGGATCGCGCCGGGCGTGGTCATGGTCAGCTCGATCGAGGTCAAACCGCCCTCCGCCAAGGCCTTGGCGCAGTCGAGCAGGCCGTCGGGATTGTCTGCGCGGATCAGGGCGATGACTTTTTCGGTGCTGAGTTTTTGAAGAATGGCGGCTTTTTTCATGGTGAAACCGCGATGCAATGAGAGGACCCCGATGGCGGCAATCTCGACTTGGTGGGATCGTCGGCGGGTCAGCACAAAACCGCCTCGCTCCGACGGTTTAAGTCATATATCCAGCCGGTGCCCGAGCGTGCACATAACCCGGGCTCTTGAGCGCCTGACCCGGCACGAAAACAGCACGGTTGGCTCTCTATACAAGACACGGGTCGTTCACGCGAGACCGTTGAACGGACACTGCCGGATATCGCCGGTCGCCTCGACGGTGTTTTGCGGGCGGAGGCCGGAGCAGGGTGCCGATTTGGATATCAACTGCTTTCGCGCGTCGGCGAATCAGGACGGTAAACGCGCTCAACTCTCCGTCGATTCCTTCAGGCTTAGTTTCCGGACACTACCGTCGAGGTAGCCACGGTTGCGACTGGAACCGTGCGCAGGCTGTTCCGCGACGAAGCTCATCTGGCCGGATCGGCTGGCGGCGCCGTCGGTCAAGGTGCGGTCTCCGTCTTGCAGCGTCCAGACCCTGGAAAGCGTGACGGCCTGATTCGGTATCTTCAGTTTCGACTCGATGGTATTGATATTAAACGAAGGGCTGCCCTGATAGCCGAAAACCGTATAACGCACGGAGCCTTCGAAGTAGCGTTGCACGTCGTTGATGATGTAACTCTGGGCCGAGTTGGCCGACTGGTCGCCGGCGCCAGTGGGGTAGGGTCCGTTTACGATTTTGGGACGAACCAAGGATTCCAACGCGGGACAGATGAACAGTTCGTGGACGTTGACGTTGCGAGGAGTGATCACGCCGGTGTTGACCGGAACACCACTGTAATACGGCCACAGGCGGTAGGCGAGCTGGCCGCCGGCTCGATCGACGATTCGCGGATCGAGCACCGCGGAGTTGGTAAGTCCGGAAAGGTTCGGAAGCTGACCTTTATTATCGTTGGCAAACAGAGTTATCTGCTGTCCGATTTGGCGCAGGTTTGATACGCACCGTGCGGACTGGGCCGTGTTGCGCACCTTGCCGACGGTGGGTATGATGATCGCGGCCAAGATGCCGATGATTGCGATCACGGTTAACAATTCGATAAGGGTGAATGCCCTCCGTGCGGTGTTGCCGGTTCGAAGCATGGGCTTTGCTGAAGACGCGATCATACGGGGGGGGTAGATATATCGGCTCGGGGGAAGCAGATTTGCGGGGTTCGCCAAATCGTCACGAGGGTGGATCGAAATGGGTGCGCGGGGCAATCGGAGCGAGGGTTTATCGTATACCTATTCCCATCAACGCGGACGTGCGGCCGGCATCGGAGAGGGTTGGTGTTATATAAATTTTTCCGGCTCATTTGCTTCTGCTCCTTCGCTCTTCCCGGAATACGTTAAACCGTCTGGCTTGTTTCGTTCACTCGCTTCGCGGGATACCGTGGTCGATCTTCACTCTCCGTCCACGGGTTTATGATTTCACTCATACGCGTGCGCCGGGTCGCCCTTCCGATTTCGCCGTTCTCCGCACTTTCGTTTCCCGATCCATGGCTCACATGCTTAAAGCGAACTGCTTCAAGAGGATTATTCGCGTTCAATTGGGGCTTGTTGTTTTTGCTCCGCTCGCTCTTTGGGCGGGCACCATACCGCTCGATTCCGCGGATGCGGCGAATACCAGCTCTTTCAACTCCTCCGGCAATTGGCGATCCGGCGCCGCGCCTTCCTCGGGCAACACCTATACCGTCGGCGCAGGCCTACGCCTTCGCACACCGACCGGGAGCGCGGGTTATACTTTTGGCGGTGACAGTCTGGTGATTGGCAACGGTTTTAGCCTTGCCGATAGCAATGGTCCCTCCACCGGAGATCTTTGGGGCTTAACCTATAAAGGTTCGGGCACCTCGGGGGTTATCACCGTGTCGCAACTCGTGCTGAACGGCGGCTCCGTCAATCACCTTGCCGCCGTAGGCGATGTGTTTCAGTTGGGCGGAGACCTGACCGTTTCCGCGCCCTCCATGATCCGGGCCAAGCAGGGTGGCATCGTGCTGCGGGCCACCGTCGCGGGCACGGCTGATCTCTACATCGGCGCGACCGATGGCGCCGGGGCCAGGGCGGTGACATTTGCGGCCGCAAATTCGCAGTCTCGCTTCAATAGTTTCAGAGGTAACATCATACTAACCGCCGGCTCCGCCGCCTTGATACTCGATGCCGGAAGCAATCTCGATTTCGCCATCGGTCCCAACGGCGTGAACAACCGCGTCTCGGGTTCGGGTTCGAGCACGTTCAACGGCACCTTTCGCCTCGCCCTCGATACCGCCGCGCATCAAGCGGGAGACAGTTGGACGCTGCTTGATCCAGCGTCCATGACGGTCGCCTTCGGCCCCGCCTTCTCGATCGGGGGTTTTTCCGACGCCGATGGCGACAATGTGTGGGTCTCCGCCGACGGCTATTATCGTTTCTCCGAGACCGCGGGAGTTTTGACCTGTCTCGGTCCAAAGCCGGATATTGATGGCGATGGCCTGCCCGATACGTGGGAGATCACCTTTTTTGGCGATCTCCTTCAAACCGCCTCAGGAGATCCGGACAACGACGGCACTTTGAATCTGGCCGAGTTTTTTGCCGGCACGAACCCCGCGGTCGTCGGCGCTGATTCCGATGGCGACGGCCTGCCCGATGAGTGGGAACTTCGCTACTTTGGCAATCTCTCGCCCGCCGCCACCCTTGATTCCGACGGGGACGGAGCGAGCAACCTGGCCGAGTTTTCGGCGGGTTCATCGCCTGTGAATCGCGGATCCGACCTGGCCGATACCGATGCGGACGGTCTGTCTGATTCGTGGGAGCGGCAATACTTCGCCGCTCTAGATTACAATGCGGGCGACGATCCCGACGGCGACCATTTTGCCAACCTTCAGGAGTTTACGGCCCTCACTTCCCCCGTCGACCCCGCTTCACGGCCGGCCGGCACGGCGGTCAAACTTGTTCCCGTCGACGACAACGACCCGAATACGAGTGAATTCGGTTACGCCGGCTCTTCCGCGATCAACTCCGTGGCGTTTGTCCGCTGTTCCCTTCAGACATTCGGAAACCAGCAGTTCATGACCTGGTATGGTCGACATCAATACGACGCCTCCGCCGCGTATAATAACACGATTTGGATCGGCCGCCGCACCATCGGATCCTCGCGCTGGGAGATTTTCAAACACCCCAGCTTCACCGCGAACACCATCACCGACGGCCATGATGTCATCTCCTTCGGCATCGATGGCGAAGGATATATGCATCTTTCCTGGGGTATGCACGGCGATGCGTTCCATTATGCAAAGACCACCGCTCCCGTCGTGGGAACCGGTCCCATCGTCCTCGGGGCGGACACGACCATGACCGGAGCGGAAAACGCGGTGACCTATCCGCAATTCCTCCGCCTGCCCGACGGGGATCTGCTCTACCTTTTCCGCGAGGTCGCTTCCGGCAACGGAGACACGTATGTCAATCGCTTCGATATCTCCACCCACACGTGGGCGAATGTCCATGGCACCACCACCACGCAGTCACCTTTTATCAAGGGAACCGGTTGGACGCCGAACTACAACGCCTACCTCAACATGCCGCAACTCGGCGGACCGGACGGGGATGATTTGATCTTAACCTGGTGTTGGCGCTTCTCCAGCGGAGCCTCCGATAATCCCGGCAGCACCGCGACCGGTTACCAGACCAACAACCGCATCAACTTCGCCCGCTCGCCCGATGCGGGACTCTCCTGGCTTCGCTCCACCGGCACAGCCTATACGCTTCCCATCACCCGCAACGGCGAGGCCGGCGCCAACTCGACCGCGGAGGTAATCTATGATATTCCGGAAAACTACAGTTTGATAAACCAGGCCAGCACCTGCCTCGATTCCGCGGGCTTTCCGGTCACCGCCTCGTGGTGGGCGCCCGAAACCGGCGCAACGAACTACCGTCGCCAATACATGGTCGTGTTCCGCCACGAAAACGGGACGTGGCAGGCGCGTGCCGTATCCAGTCGCATCACCGATCCGACGAACACCCGTTACGCCGAAAACCACGTCCGCGACCTTGGCCGTCCCACCGTCGTGTGCGACGAAGCCGACCGCATCATCGTCGCTTACCGCGACAATCAGGCGAGCAACCTCACCGGCGCCGACAATAGTCTTAACTCCGGGGTCGCCAACGGCATCACGATCGTTCATTCCCTGCCGCGTGCCGAGGATCCCGATCGGCTGCTTTGGATAAGCTTCGATCTCACTTCCGAAAACCTCGGCAACTACGAGACGATGATCGACAACGAGCTGTGGGACCAGAAGCGCCAGCTTCATTTTCTTTACCAGCCCTCCGGTGGTCAGGGCTACACCGCTCCCGCCAACACCGCCTCGCGAATATCCGTGCTCGAATGGGACGCCGCCGACTACTTTTTGCATTCGCCCCAGCCAGGAATCGAGAACGTAAACAACGGCGCGGGCGTGCGCATCCACTGGCGATCCGAGCCGAGTTTCTCCTACCGGCTGATGACCACGACCGATTTGATCAGCTGGACTCCGCTTGAAACCCGCGTCGGCACCGGGGGGATGTTCGAGTATGTTCACACCTTTGTCCCCGGCGAGCCGAAGCGCTTTTGGCGTCTCGATCGTGCCGAAGGCGGCTTCTGAGTTTTTGCCCGATCCGCCTGTTCTTCCGCCATCATGAAATCACTCCGCGCCTTCGCAGTCGGTCTTGGATGCATCGCCACGATTCATCTTCATGGACAGGCGCTTCCCGCCGGCGTGTTTGTGGACATCGACGCGACCAACACGGTAGCCGTCGGCGGCACCCCATCGCCGTTTTTCACCGATAGCGCCACCGACGCCGGTTTCACGAGCGGCCGGCTTTGGCGTCGACGCACGGGTTTCGGTTTCGATGCCACCGGTCACCGCGAGATCTATGAGAAGGACGCAAACGGGGGCATCGGCGACGCCGCCGCTCTGGTCACGACCGTGACCGGCCTTACTCCGGGCCAGAGCTACGGCATCTACGTTGCGTATCTCTCGGTCGCCTCGGAATCTTGGCAGGTGAAGGCCGGCCTGACCGCCGGCAGTCTCACACTCTTCACTCCTTCTTCGCCTGCGGGCGCCGTCACCGATTACGGACTTAGCGCCGAGGCCGGATCCAACCGCCGCCAATACCTCGGCCATGTGGGCAATGCCACCGCGGACGCCCAGGGACGTCTGCTACTTTATTCTGACGATGGTGACGGCACGGCGACCGCCTGGACCTCCCGTTCGTGGCTTGAAGGCTTTTTTGTCGGCGCGCCCTACACTCCGCCGCCTCCGGCTCCGTTGCCCGGCGGCGCGGTCCAGATCGCTCCCGACGGCGCGTGGACATGGTTTAATGACGAACGCTCCATTGTTCACCAAGGTTCTCTCTACTGCGGTTACGTTCTCGCCGACGGGCGCTATGGCATCACTCGTTACGACCTGTCCGACGGCCTTGCCCGGCACATGATCATCAGCACTTCGGCCTCCACCCAAAAGGATGATCACAACAACCCGTCCATCACGGTGCTTCCGGATGGACGTTTGCTGGCAATCTATTCCAAACATATAGCTGGCAACCAGTTTTACCAGCGCACGTCCCTGGTCGCCCGGCCCGCGACCAGCGCCGACTGGGGGCCCGAGATCACCCGGTCCGTTCCCGCCGCCAATACCTACGCCAACACCTATCTTCTCGCCGGGGAGAACAACGCGATCTACAATTTCCACCGTTGTATCAATTTTAACCCGACGCTCACCATATCGGCGGATAATGGCGTCACCTGGGGAACTTCCCGCCAGCTTCTCGGCACCGGCACCGGCGGCACGCGGCCTTATCCCCGGTATACGTCGAATGGCATGGATCGAATCGACGCCATCTACACCGATGGTCACCCGCGCGACGTGAACAACTCGGTCTACCACCTGTACTACAAAAGCGGCGGCCTCCATAAAACCGATGGCACCCTGATCGCACCGCTGGCAAACATCCCGCTCGATCATGACGCTGGTCAGCGCGGCAACGTGATCTATCAATACTCCGATGCCGCGTGGGGCCCCGGCCAGGGACCGAACGACTGGATTCCCGCCGCGCGTGGTTGGACATGGGATATCGTTTACGACCGCACCGATAATCCGGTCTGCGTATTCCAGGCCCAGGTGGGCACCGACGCCACCTGGTCCGCTTCGCGCATTTTCTACTACTATGCACGTTGGACCGGCACCGCCTGGCAAAAGCGGTTCATCGCCCAGGCCGGTCGCGGCATCTACGCCGCCGAGTCCGACTACGGTGGCGGCATGTGCCTCGATCCGGAGGATCCCCGCATCGTCTACATCTCCACCAACGCCGCCTCGCCCTTTTCGTTGGGCGACGTGAACAACGTCCCTCTCGCGGCCAATGCGCGCTACGAGATCTGGCGCGGTTTCACCGCCGACGGCGGGCTGACTTTCACCTGGACGGCGATCACCTCCGGTTCCACCGCGGATAATCTGCGCCCGATCGTTCCGTTGAACCACGGTCGCACGGACTGCCTGCTTTGGTTTTACGGCACCTACACGTCCTACACGAATTTCTCCACCCAGGTGGTCGGCCGCCTGGGAGTTGCTTCAAAGTCGCTTGGTTCCTGGGCCTTGGAAAACACCCTTTCCTCCGGCTTTTCCGCGACGGACGACAGTGATGGCGATGGAGTTCCTGATCTCCTGGAATATGCATTTGGTGGCGACCCTCGCACGGCGGCGTCCGCGCCTCGGATGACATTTGATGGGACAAGTATCGACTTTCCGATGGACCCCGCCCGTCCGGACGTGGAGTTCACGCTCGAACGTTCCGAAGACCTCGTTTCCTGGAACAATGTGGCCGTGCTTCGGCGGCCTGATTTGCCCTCGGAGTTCACGGCGGGCTACTCCGCCCTGCTCCCGGCCAGCGCGGGTAACGCTCATGTGCTCCTCGGGGTCACCTCACCCGCCTCCCGTGTGTTTTACCGTATCGAAGCCGGGGTGGTTCGATGACGAGATCCATTCTTGCCGGCTCTGTGTGGCGGATGATCGCGGCCGTCGTGCTGGGAATCGCATGCTTCGCCATCAGGTGTCCCGCGCAGGATGATCTCGCAAGGCGGCGCGGGATCGAGGCGGTCATGCGGCGGGCGAATGAGTATTATCAATCCCACTACGCGCTCGGCGCGGCCGTCTGGAATCGCGGCGCCTACCACGGCGGAAATCTGCGGTCTTTCCAGATGCTCGGCCTCGCCGCCGATCGCGATTATTCGATTTCATGGGCCGTCGCCAACAACTGGAGTCTCGGTCCCGAATCCGGTGGATCTGCCGACGCCGATTCCCAGGCCTGCGCCCAGACCTACCTGGATCTTTACGAGCTGGATCCTCAGCCGGTGCGAAAGGCCGCGATCAAGTCGCGATATGACGTTCTGGTCGCCGACCCCGCCGCCGATGACGATTGGTGGTGGATCGACGCTTTCTATATGGCCGGGCCGACCTTCGCCCGGCTCGCCCGCATCGAAAACAATCCCGCCTACTTCACCCAGTTGGAGCAGATGTATGCCAATATGAAGAGCACGCGGGGGCTCTTCGATCCCGCGCGCGGTCTTTGGTATCGCGACGCGACGGCGAAGGCGAAGACGGGAGCTAACACCCCGCAATTCTGGGGCCGGGGTAACGGCTGGGTCATTGCGGCCTGCGCTCGCATATTGGCGCAGCTTCCCTCCGACGATCCGCGCCGAGCCGAGTTCGCGTCGATGCTGAGAACCATGGCGGCGGCGCTTCTGCCCTTGCAGGGCACTGACGGTTTTTGGCGTTCGAATCTGCTTTTCCCCGCCCAGTATTCCAACCCGGAGACAAGCAGCACCGCCTTCTTCACCTACGCCCTGGCCTATGGCGTGAACGAGGGTCTGCTCGATTCGACCGTCTACGGTCCGGTCGTGGAGCGGGCTTGGACCGGACTCACCACCATCGCTCTCAACGCCGAGGGCCGTCTTGGCTACGTCCAGCCTGTCGGTGCCGCGCCCGGAGCCGCGACGGTGGATGGCCAGCAGGATTACGGCTATGGTGCATTCATGCTTTTGGGCTGCGAAATGCTCCGCTCGCTGGGCGGCCCCGCTCCTGTTTCCGCTGTGGCGGGTGCGGATCGTTCGGTGACTGATTCGGACTCGACCTACGATGAACACGTGCTGCTCACCGCCGCCGCCTCGGTGATTCGGGATTCGAGCCCGGTGGCTTTTTCGTGGTGGCTTGGGTCCATCCTGCTCGGCGAGGGTCCGGTGCTGGATGTCGCGTTTCCCTTGGGCGTTCACAACGTCACCCTTCAGATCATGCGCGGCTCGGATCCGGTCTACGCCGATTCCACGAACGTCACCGTCGCCTCGGCGGCACCCGCGGCGATCTCTGTTACGGCAATCGGAAATCAAGCGGGCAACACCCCTCAAAATACGCTCGACGGGAGTCTCGCCACACGCTGGTCCCAGGATGGATCCGCGCAATGGATCGCGTATCAGCTGCCCTCGACCGTCATACTGGATCATGTCGCGATCGCTTTTTACTCGGGTGACATTCGCCGGTCGTTTTTTGATCTTCAGCTCTCGGTGGACGGCGTGGCGTGGACGACGGTTTACAGCGGAGCCAGCAGCGGGTTGGGGCTCGGGTTGGAGACGTTTTCATTCCCCGCCCGGCTCGCCCGGCACGTTCGCTACATGGGCTACGGCAATAGTGTCAGCATCTGGAACAGCCTCACCGAAGTGAGTATTCCGCTGCCGCAAACCATCGATAGCTACGACGGCGACGCCGACGGCGTGCCGGATGCATGGGAGTTTAATCGCCTCGGGACCACCGCACCGGCCGCCCTGTCGGTGCTGGCGGGCACCGGACGGACGGTGCGGGATGCCTATATCACCGGCGCCGACACGGTGGCTTTGCAGAATGATTCGGCCCTGTCCATCGAAGCAGGATCGGTCGATGGGTTTGGTCTTCGGTTGCTACCCAGGGCCGCGTTCGGGCCCGGTTATGCAGGAAAGACCCGCAAATACCGCGTGGTCACCAGCACGTCGCTCGCTCCGGCATCCTGGCAGGCGGTGCCCGGTTATGAGAGCATTTCCGGAGACAATGTTCCGATTGTCATCCCCGTCACCGCCACGACCGGGGCACGTTTTTATCGCGCTGAAATCTGGTTGGAGTAAGCGCTCGATTCGTTTGATCCCATGCACGTCATTCGCCTCGCCGCCCTGCTGACCGCCAGTCTGGTGGGCTCCGCCTACGCCGAGAACAGCCTTCCCGACCCTGTTCCGGAGGTTCGCTTTCATCTCACCGCACGCCCCTGGCGGCCGGTCGGCGACACGAAAGTCGATCTGCTTGATCATCTGGAACCGGTCGTGCGCGCCATATCCGGCCTCCAATATTTCAACACCGCCAACCTCGCCGATGTGAATAACGGAGCCATCCGCGACCCCTACAACAACGCCGAGGTTCAATACTCCACGCCCTATTTCACCTTCGCCGCCGCCACCCTTCTGGCGAACGACCGTGCGCCTGATCTGATCACTTCGGCGGTGCGCGCCATGGATCGTTGCACCCAGGACATCTCCGACGGCAAGGCGACCGACAACCATGGCGAGTTCTTCGTCGCGCCGATGATAAAGGCGTTTCGTATCTTCACCGCGCTTCGGGTAAAACACCCGGTCGAACTCACGGCTGAAAAACTCGATCTGTGGCGCGCCCGCCTTTCTCTGCCCCGCGCCCAGTTCCTGAATCTGGGCGTCAAACAAAACTGGCGCACCTACGCGTCGAAGGGCGAGTGGCTGCGCCAGCAGGATGGATTTACCACCGGCAGCACGGCCTGGATCGAGGGCAACTGGACGCTTGCGGGCGAAGGAGGGCAACGCGAGCGCTTCACCCGCGCGGAAACGCTCGGATTCGCACCGGCGCTCAACCTTTACCACGACGATACCGGCACACCCGAGACCTTTGCCTATAATGGCGGCGCCGCCGGCAATCTGCTCGATATGCTGGAGAGCGGCTACGACGGCGCTTCCGCCGCCGAGATGCGCGCCCTGATCGAGCGCAATCTTTCCGCCTGCCTTCTGCTTATGGGCGGGTCCGGCGAGGCTCCCGCCGGTGGTCGCACCGGAGATCACGTTTGGAACGATATCGTCTATGGCAACGACTTCGACCTCATGGCGGAAATCGCGCACCGCACCGACGCGACCGATCGCCGCGCCGGCCAGTTTCGCCGCGCGGCCCGCCTCGCATTCCGGAGCGGGTGGCGTTTCCGGCAGGAGGCCGGTTGGATGTCGGTCACGAAGAGTCTTTTTCCGCCCGCGCTGAAAAACCGCTATGCGACCTATAGCGCCCTCACGAATTACAACGGCTATTTCCAAATCCACAGCGCCGAGGCGATCACCAACCGCCGCACCGAGATACCCGAACAGGCCACGCCCGCCGAGATCGGCGGTTATGCGCTCACGCTTCCGTCATCCTACGCCAACTCTTTTCTGAACGCGGGTGGCATGCAGCTCCAGCTCTGCAACCGGGGCCAGACCGACAACTACGCCGGCGTGCAGTGGAGCACCCTGGGCATCGTCCGCTTCAGTCGTCCCGGTTGGGACTCCAGACTCGGCCCCGCCAATGGCGCCACCACCTCGACCTACACCAACAGCGCCGCCTTCGCCCCCGCCTTTCTTGAAAATGGAGCCTGGGTGCGAGTGAGCCAGTTTCCCGCCCGTTACGAGGGCGGTTTCGCACCCGAGTTCGAGCACCCTTTGCTGGTTCGCGGCACCTTTACGCTGGCGCCGCGTGCCGGCCAGACCGGGCCGACCTTCACGATGAAGATCACGCTCACGCCCGACGGTGCGCTTATCGACACCGCGCGGCCGTCGGACGGCGAACCCTGCGCCGTCGTCTGGCCTTTGCTTGAGTTCGACGGACGAACGCACTTGGAGCGCACCAACGGCGCGCAGGTGGCAGCGACCGCGTATCCGATTACCGACGGCGCCGAGACCGTGATCCAGGCCGAGGCGGCGACGAACGTCTCCGGCGGGACGTTGATCGAGGCCAACCACCTCGCCTATCACGGCACCGGTTTCGCCAATCTCCCGCCGAGCGGCGGGGTGCTGGAGTGGTCGGGCGTGGATGGTGGGGCGGGGGGGCGCACCGTGATCGGTTTTCGCTTCTCCTATGGCGGCGGGATGGCGGTGGCCGCCACGCGCACGGTCAATCTGTCCGTCAATGCCACGACGACGCCGATCACATTTGTGACCACGGGCACGTTTGAGGAATGGCACCAGATTTATGTTCCCGTGACCCTCGCGGCCGGTTCGACCAATGTGATTCGTATTTCGTCCACCGGTCAGGATTCCGCCAATATCGACGAGCTGCGCGTCCGCGCACCCTCACCCGCCGCGGTCGAGCCCGACCAGCAGGCTTTCCTCGCCCTGCGCTCCACCCACCGGCTCGACCTTTCGGCGCCCACCATGCGCACCGCCTACGGTGAGGTGCGACCGGTGCAGGTCACGGACAGCGCCGGCGGGGCGATCGAGACCTTCGTTTATCCACGGTCCGCCGGCGATCCCCCGGCCGAGGCGGTGCGCACCAGCTTCAGCCGCAATGGAGCCGATTTCAGCTCCTTGTTGGGTCGGGTGACGGGCAATCTTTACATCGGCCGCACCTCGGCCGGCGGCCGTGGCGACTCGATCGACCTGAACAACGACGGCAATGTCGATGTGCGTTTCAGCCAGACCTGCGACTTTGTGCTGCAGCTCGAAGCGGGCAGAATCATGGCCATCGAGGCCGATCGCGCCGTGACCGCGACCCTCGCGGGTCGGGTGGTGCAGCTTGCGCCCTACACGCCGGTCGTGGTCTCCGTGTCCAGCTACGCATCGTTCCGTGGCGCCTGGTTCGATGCGGCGCAGCTGGCCGACGCGTTTACGAGCGGTCCGGAGGCCGACGCGAATTTCGACGGCGTGCCCAATCTGCTCGCCTACGCGTCCGGGCTCGATCCCTGGACGCCGGCGACAACGGAGAACCTGGGCCGGCCATCGGTGGAGGTTTCCACGGGGCATCTCATGCTCAGCTATGCCCGGCCGTTCGGAATTTCGGATATCGATTACACCGTGGAAGTGAGCGGCGATCTCTCCCGTTGGTATTCGGGCAGTGGTTACACAACCGAGATCGGGCGGGCCGCGCTGGATCAAAAGAGGGAGAGGGTGGACGTGCGCGATGACCTGGACATCGGCGACTCGCCGCGCCGCTTTATCCGGCTGCGCGTCGCTCAAGTGGGCCCGTAAGCCTCTCGATTCGACGGTCGTGGTATGGGTTTACAATCA
>JAIXVP010000125.1 GCA_027482905.1 Opitutaceae bacterium | reverse complement strand
CTGCTTGAACAGCTCGCGATCCTCGCCCTTGTTGATGGCGTCGGGTTTGGCGCCGATCATCTCGACGTTATACTTCGCCAGGATGCCCTTCTCGTGCAGCTGCATCGAGAGGTTGAGCGCGGTCTGGCCGCCGAGGGTGGGCAGGAGGGCATCGGGGCGCTCGGCGGCGATGATTTTCTCCACGAACTCGACCGTGAGCGGCTCGATGTAGGTGGCGTCGGCGAACTCCGGATCGGTCATGATCGTGGCCGGGTTCGAGTTGACCAAAATGATGCGGTAACCCTCTTCGCGCAGGGCTTTGCACGCTTGGGTGCCCGAGTAATCGAACTCGCAGGCCTGGCCGATCACGATGGGACCGGCGCCGATGATGAGGATGGACTTGAGATCGGTGCGCTTGGGCATGGACGTAGAGGTGGCGGAGGGTTGGACCCGCCGGAAAGTCGGGCAAGCGGAAAGGCGGGGAAACCCGCCAACGTAACGCGTTCGCCGGCGGCGTTCGCACCCGGTCCGACGACGGGCCCGCAAGGGGGGGCCTCCGGTTTAACCCAAGCGGCTCTTCTCCACCCCGAGCACCCGCGCGGCCTGGGCCTTGTCGCCGCGGCAGGCGTGCAGCACCTGCTCGATGTAATGCTTTTCCTGCAAGGCGAGGAATTCGGCCAGTTTGGGCCAGCCGCCCAGATCCTTGAGCCGCATCGGCAGCTGATCGACGCCGATCGCCGGCGAATCGCAGGAACCGGCCAGCTTCAGGATCACCTGGCCGAGGTCGGTGATGTTGCCGGGCCAGGAGTAGGCCTTGAGCACGGCGAAGGCGTCGGGCGAGAACTCGATGAGTTTGGCGTCGAAGTTGGGATTGGCCGCCTGCGCGGCGAAATACTTCACCAGCTGGGGCACGTCCTCGGAACGCTCCCGCAGCGGCGGGATTTGCAGCGGCAGGGACGCCACGCGATAAAACAGCTCGTCGTTGAAATGGCCTTCCTCGGTGAGGCGTTCGAGATCGGCGGCGCTGGTGCAGATAAGGCGCAGACTCTGGATGTGGGCGCGCAGAATGGCGACGAGGTCGTGCTGCATGCCGGCGTCGAGTTTCTCCAGGTTTTGCAGCAGGAGGGTGCCGCCGCGGGCCTGGGTGATCCAGAGGCCGCCCTCGTCGTTCTCGCCAAAAAGGCTCAGGCGGAAACTGGGCTCGGCGCTCCGCGCGCAATCCACCCGCACGAGGGGTGAGTCGGCGCCGGCGGTGCCGGCATGGAGGATCTCCGCGATGGTGGTTTTGCCGGTGCCGGTTTCGCCCTGGAGGAGAACCGGGGTGCGCACGGTCGCGAGTTTCTTGATCTGGGCGACCAGTTTTTTGTGGGCGACGCTGACGCCGACCAGACGCGCGTCGATGTCCAGCACCCCGCCGGGCGCGGCCGCTCCGCCGGGTGTGGCGGACGCGGTGGCGGTGGCGCTGAATTTGCGGTAGTCGAGGGCGCGTTTGAGGGTGGCGATGAGGTCGTCGACCCGGAACGGTTTCTGCAGATAATCGAAGGCTCCGTATTTCAGCGCCTGGACCGCGCTTTCACTCGAGGCGTAGGCGGTCATGATGATGACCACGGCGGACGGATCGTAGGTCTTGAGCTGGCGGAGCAGGGTGATGCCGTCCATCGGCTTCATATCGATGTCGGCCAGCACGAGATCGTATTTTTCCGCCTTGTAGCGGGCGAGGGCCTTTTCTCCGTCGGTCGCGAACGCGGTGCTGTAGCCGGTGGGCTGGATGACGGCCTCCAACATTTCATGGATGGAGAGCAGATCGTCGACGATGAGGACGGAGGGCATGGCGCAAAAAGGGGAACTGAAGGAAAGGACGGTCGGGGTTGAAAAAGCGCAAGCCGCGCTCCGGGGCGATTTTGCTTACGGTCTAACCGGGCGCCAGAAGGCGTGTAACCGCGCAGCCCGAGGGCGGCGGAATCACTTCTGCATGCCGCCGGCCACGGCGCCGAGCTGGAAGATGGGCAGGAACATCGCCATGACGATGCCGCCCACCACCACGCCGAGGAAAACGATCAGCAAAGGCTCGATCAGCGAGGTGAGCGAGGCGACGGTGGCCTCCGACTCGACGTCGTAGAAATCGGCGATCTTGTTCATCATGCCGTCCACGTTACCCGTGGATTCGCCCGCCTTGACCATGTGCTTCATCATGGGCGGGAAATAATTGTTCGCCGCGAGGATTTCCGAGACCTGACCGCCCTGGCTCACGTGTTTGGCTATCTCCAGACAGGCGTCCTCGACCTGGACCTTGTTCGACGCGGCCGAGACGATTTCGAGGGTGCGCAGGATAGGCACGCCCGAGCGGATCAGGGTGGCGTAGGTGCGGCAAAAGCGGGAAAGCGAAATTTTGTGGATCAGACTGCCGAAGATGGGGGCTTTGACCAAAACCTCGTCCTTCAGGCGGCGTCCCTTGGGGGTGGAAACGAACTTGTTGAGCAGCCAGAAGGCCGCGTAGGCGCCGGCCGCGAGATAGAAGAAGTTGTGCTTCAGGAAATCGCTCAAATCGATGAGCATCTGGGTGGGCGCGGGCAGCTTGGCGCCGAAGTCTTGGAACATGGACGCAAAGACAGGAATCACGAAAATCAGGAGCACGTTGACCAAAGCGAAGGCCAGACCGATGACGGCGATCGGGTAGGTCATGGCCGACTTCACCTTCTTTGAGAGCTTCACGCTCGATTCGAAATAGCCCGCCACCTTGCTCAGGATCTCGGCCAGCGCGCCCGAGGCCTCGCCGGCCTCCACCATCGAGATAAAGAGAGAGTTAAACGCCTTCGGATAAGCTTTTACCGCATTGGAAAAGGAACTTCCCTGGGAAATCTCGATACGGACGTCGCGGATGATGACGCGGAAAACGGGGTCCTCGGTCTGGTCCTGCAAGGCCTCCAGACATTGCACGAGCGGCAGACCCGCGCTCAACAGGGATGCCAGCTGCTGGGTGAAGATGGCGAGCTCGCCGAGAGGCAGCTTGTAGTTCTTGGCTTTTTTCTCGTTGGCTTTCTGTCGGGCGAGGGCCTGGGACGCGGCCAAGCTGGGTTTGCGTTCGGCGCCGGCGCCGCCGGAACCGCCTTGACGAGAATTGGAAGGCTGACCGCTTGCGCTGCGCGTGGAGATGAAAGCCATGACCGGAGTTTTGGTGGGCGGCCCGAGCCGCCGCAACCCGTTTCAACCAAAACCCGGGGGCATTCACCCATTCTTTGCGAAACGGATGCCGATTCCGGGGAAGCCGGTCGCCCGTTCCGAAGCGAAACCCCGACGGGAACGCCGACGGGCTTGACCCGGCGCGCGGTCTCGGGGAGCTTGGTCGGGTGGTTCGGGCGGCTGTAGTTTAGTGGTAAAACTCCACTCTTCCAAAGTGGTCTCGAGAGTTCGATTCTCTCCAGCCGCACCACCCTCGGAACCGGTGTATCAAAAATCGACTACACCGGAAAAGCGCGGCCTCAGTCCCCGGTTTCCGCGGCGGGCAACTCGGCCCAAAGCGGATCGAGGCGCAGCTCGTTCGGCGAGTAGCCGTCGCGCGCGCCGGGGAAGGTTTCGGCGCCAAGCGCGACGTCGCGAATTTCGGCGAGGGAAAAAGTCCGCCAGCCCGGGGGCGGACGCGAGGCGCTGCCGCCGGCGGTCTGATAACCATGCAGGACCGCCTCGCCCTTGGTCGAAACACCGCAGGCGTGCGGCTCGACCGTGCGCGCGTGTCCCCGGTAGTCAAAAGTGAGCACGCGGCGTTCATTGATGGCCTGGAGCAAAAGGTCACGCGTCGCGGCTTGGGACGGCGCTTCAGGTCGGGCCGGGGTGGGCACGAGCGGTTCCGCCGCCGTGAGACTCGCGCACGCGAGCCACAAAACGCTTCCGAAAAGACGCAACGCGGAAAGGCCGGATTTCCTCATGTGCTCATTCATCGCAACAAGCTTGGGGGAAGATCAATAGGGGATTTCGCAACCAAACAACGGACTGGTGATCTTCTGGGCTATCGTAACCAAGGCACGGCTTTGACGCGACCTTCGCGTCCTTGGCGTCCTTCGCGCGTAAAAATCCGGTCCTTGGTCGCGCGAAGGAAAAGGGGCTCCGGTTTAGGTGCCGCCGCGGGGGGCGAGTTTGGCCACCAGATCGGCTCGCTTGGGCAGGTAGAGGTAGCGGTCGGACTCGAAGGTGGCGCGGAGCTCGGCGAGCAGATCGGCCGGCGGTTTGCGCAGGGACGGAAGACGCTCGACCAAGGGCCTCAGCTCGGCGAGGTCGCGGTTGGGCTGCTCCGCCCGCAACAAAGCCACCAAGGCGGGCTGGTAGAGCGGATCCACCTCCACCGCGCGACGGAGCAGCTTGAGCGCGGAATCGGACTGCCCCATGCGCTGCAAACGCAGGGCCAGGGCCGTGGCCGACTGGGCGGTGAGGTAACGCGATTCCAAAAGGCGCCCCAACTCGGGCTCGGCCTCGACCTCCTTGCCCAAACCAAAAAGCGCGACCATGCGAAAGCCGGCCAGGATGGCGCGCTGCGGTTCATTCCAGCCGAGGTCTTCCGCTCCGAGCGCATCGACACGGACCAAGGCTTGGGCAAAATCCCCGACCTCCAATTTCGCCGACAACACCGCCGAAGCGGCCCCCGGGACTCCTTTGCCGAGCGAACGGCATCGGGCGAGGGTTTCCTCGGCCAGGGTAACCCGGCCGTTTTTGGCCGAGTATTCGGACAACTTCACCAAGGCCTCGGCATTGGTGGCAAAATGGGTCAGATAATCCCGCTCCGTCTCGTCGCGGCGGGCATGGTCGGCCGGGTCTTGGGAGTTGTTTAAGAACTCGAGATAGGCCTCCGTTTGATCGGGAAACTTGATCTGGCGGTCAATGCTCACCCGGCGGATCTCGGCGCCAAGCCCGGCTTGGCGAAGGTGGGCGACCAGATTGGTGAATATTTCATCATCGGCCGGGTAGGCACGGTGGAGCTCGCGGAGCTGGAGCAGGGCGGTCTCGCGCAGCCCCTTCTCCCAAGCGATACGAGCCAAGAGGAGGCGGCTTTGGGGATTGGCCAGGAGACCGCCTGCCGCGAGGGTTTTTTCCGCCTCGGCATAGTGATCGCGGTTGAAGTAGGCGATGGCCTGGGCGCTGCGGGCCAATTGATGCAATTTGGTCTCGGGCGCATGGGTCTCGATCAGTTTGTCCATCAAGGTAGCCACCACCTCGTCGGCTTGCTGGGAAAACAGAAACCCCAGCACCGAGCGCACGTAGTCGAATTGATCGGCGCTATGTTCCAGCCCGACAACCAGGAGTTCGCGGGCGAAATCGTTGCGTCCGGCCATCAGGTAGATACGGGCCAAAGCAATACGCGCTTCGGTATTCTCCGGCGCGTCGGGCACGCCCGCGCGGAGCAGGTCATAGGCTTCGCGGTAGTAGCCGAGTCGATAAAGCTCCATGCCTTGTCGGACCCAGAAATCGGCCTTGGAGCGTTTGAACTCCTCCCATTGCCAAGGCAGCTGTAGCACCTGCGTGTAACGCACCTCGGTGAAGGCGCGTTCGATTTTCATGAAGTAATAGATCCAAGCGGCCACCGCGAACCACAGGACGGCAAGACCGGCCGCAAACCAAAGCGCGAGTCGAACCCAATAAACCCGCAGTTTGCCGCCGACACTCCGCCACGGCACCATTTCCGACCAGAGCCGGGCATACCACGATCCGGCTGCGATAGGGCGTGAGGAGGAGATGGGTGGAGAGGATAAACTCACGGAGAAACAGAATGAGAATCGTTAAGCTAAAAGCACAAAAAAGCCCGCCCGAATATCGGGCGGGCTAGGAGGAAAAGACCGTCAAGCCTTAGGCGCGGCGACGACGCAGTGCGGCGAGGCCAAGAACCGCGATACCAGCAAAGGCGGCATACGTAGACGGCTCCGGAATGGCGGAGGTGGCAGCGAGAACGAAGTCCTTACCGCCGCCAGTGGCATTCGTGCCAGGCCCAAAGGATCCGATGATAACCTTGGCGCTTCCCAAGAGGGTGACGCCAAGATTACCCACGGTCAAATCGCTAATATCAGTAGAAAGCGAGGAAAGGTCGGTGGGAGTTCCATCACCGCTAGGCACAGTCCAAGTGGTGGAAGAAAAAATACCTTGCGAGGTAGCCGACGCAGGCGTCGCACTGTCGAAGACCCAGTAGGAAAGAAGCTTACCAGCGGTTGAATTCGCAACGGTGTTAATTCCGGACAAGGTAGAGACGAAGAGACCGGCGTTAGCAATATCGCCAGAACCAGCAGGATCGCCTTTCCCGATAAATGCAGTGTCCAAAGTAACAAAGTTAGCGTTCAAAAAGGCATAATCAGAAGCATTAGCCACAATTTGAACATCCGTCAGATTGAAAACGCCGAGACGAACGACACTCCCTAGAGGAAGATCAGTCCCGTCAACGAGTGAGAAACCGCTGGATTGCGCAGCACTGGTGCTGATTGAGGCAGCATTGAGCTGAGCAATTGCTGCGAGCAGACCTAACGAGGTAACAAGTAGTTTTTTCATGATAACAAAATAGAGTTAAGCTAAAGTTGAATTAGGTGGTAGGAATGGAGAAACCCGGCTTGGTAAGTAGCAAGGGGGTAGTCTTCCGGCGGACAAGAAGGGGCTCGCCAGCGGCAAAGGATTGAGAGCCGCGGTCGGCAGAGGTGCTGGCAGTGGTCCTCCATCCAGTTCCGCCAATACCACCGGTCTTGTAGTAGAAAATCTCCCAAGAGGAACCGGTCCAGCGCCAAACCTCATCAGCGTTGGTAATCGAGTTCGAGCCGGAAAGTCCGGTGGCCGAACCGGTATAAAATCCAGATGAGGCCAAAGACGTGGCGACAGGTGAGGGATTGCTAACCCAATTGAAGCCAGTTTCGGCCGGGATTTTAAACTGAGCGTTGTAAACTTCGCCGACGACAGTAAGCGGGAGAGCGGAGGACTGCTTGCGAAGCACAACAATAGACTGCTCCGGGTAGATAACATCGTTGGCCCGACTCACGGAAGTGCTAGCAGAGGAGCGCCAGCCGGTTCCACCAATACCGGTAGTCTTGTAGTAGTAATTGACGAATAACTGAGTCGTGGGGTTAAAAACACGAATTTCATCTGCCGTTGCGATCGAACCGGCACCAAAAAAACCTGCCGAATTGGTGGCACCAAACAAGTTGGAAAGGGTAGCATGCGGGCGGATCGCGATAGAATCCGTCGCGGAAATGAGACCGGCAACACTCTCGGAGAGGACGATGGTGTTCGCGGTGTTAGAGGCAATATCAACCGTCAACCCGACATTCGCACCGGCCGTGACAATCACGTAATGAGGAGTGGCAACCAAAGCTGAAGCGGTCAAGGAATTGGCTGCAACCGTCAGGCTGGTGCCAGAAACACCAGAAAGCGGGCCTTGCCAAACGGCCGCCTTAAGAAGGGGGAATCCAACAAAAGTGAAAGTTCCAGTTCCAGAACCAGCCGCGATTTGCTGAGTAATTGCCCCAACGGGCTGGGTTGAAACTGACTGGGCAGACAGCGAGGAGGCGGCGAAAGCGGCTCCGAGAACAAGGGATGCGGCGAGGAAAGCGCCGCGCTTGGATAGTTTTTGGGTCATACTCATAGGGGCTTCAAATGAAACTGGTTTCTGGTTCCACCGACGTCAAGCCGGGTTTTCGGGAAAAACGCGGCAATTTGACGGCAGGTTGCAGGAACCACACCTAGCCAACTTCATGCCAAGCGCTTGGGCGAGGCGCAACCGGGTGGACAAAGCGGAATAATCCGGTGCGGCGGGGTGGGAAAACAATTTCAGACGGCGTTTTTACGGCAAGGAAGCGGGAAAAAAGAATAGGACGAAAAGGCCCACGGAAGACACCTGAACCGAAGGCCGAGGAATCGCCGCGGAGTTGAATCCGGAATCGGTCTCAAACCTCGAGGTTCTGTTCTCGGGGTGTTCCGCGTGTTCCGTGGGCAAAAATCCGACGGGTATCGACTCGGAGGCGGACCGGCGAGCGGTAAGGAGAAATCCACTACGAGGACCGGCGTCACCCGGAACGGCCCGCCCGGTGGTCCCGCGCTACCTCGGAGAGCGGGCGGCGGCGCGTTCGTGGGCGAAGAGGAACTGCTGGGCGAGTCCTGCCTGGGGGCCGAAGTGGATACGTCCGAAGTGGGCGACCTGCGCGGGTGGCCAGCCGTCGAGGCCGTAGCGACGGGTCATGGCCTTCAGGATCCAGGTGTCGACCGGGAAGGCCTCCAGGCGGCCGGCGCCGAAGAGCAGGACGCAGTCGGCCACCTTCTCCCCCACCCCGGGCAGGGTGAGCAGCCGGGCCTTGGCCTCGGCGTAGGGGGCGTGCTCGATCGCCTCCAGCCAGCCGGGCTCGGCGGCGAGGCGGGCGGCGATGCCGGCGACGTGGCGGGCGCGAAACCCGAGGGCGCAGGCGCGCAGTTGCTCGACGGATACGGCGGCGAGCTCGGGCCAGGTGGGAAGGCGATGAGAAATCCGAATGACTAGATCCGAATGACGAAGGACGGAGTCGGACACGGGGGCGGCGCCGGGCGGGTGGAGCGGCTGGCCGTGGCGGGCGGCGAGGAGGGCCAGCATTTGTTTGATCTGGACGATCTGCTTGGTAGCGCTGCACACGAAGCCCAGCAGGGTCTCGCCGAAAGGTTGGCGGAGGATGGACAAGCCGGGGAACGCGGCCAGGCAGGCGGCCAGATGCGGGTCGCTGCGCCACGGCAGGGCGTCGGGATCGGCGGGCGGCCCGGCAAGGTAGGTCCGCAGGGCGGCGGCGGTCGCGGCGGGGTCGGCCCAAGCGGGCGCGGTGAACTCGAGGGCGCCGGGAGCGGCGGGCGCGGGGCGGACTCGGACGTGGTGACGGGACCAGACGCCCTCAAAGACGCCTTCGGGGAGGCGGTGCCAGCGAAAGGCCTGACCGCCGTCGAGCAGCTCGGCGAGGACGGCGGCGGGGATGGGTCGCGGAAGCGGCGGGACGGGTTGCCAGGGATGCCAGACGGTCATGGGCGGGACGGCGGTGTCCTACCGTCAGACGGTATGCTGCGGATGGGCGTGCGGGGCGGGATCGAGCGCGACGGCGGCGGCGTTGGCGCGCACCTGGGCGGCGTCCTTGCAACCGGGGATGACGGCGGTGACGGCGGGGTGGCGCAGGCACCAGGCGAGGGCCCAAGCGGCCATGTCCACGCCGGCGGGAACCTCGGTGGCGGCGATCCGGCCGACCTCGGCGAGGAGGGCGTCGCGGCCGTTCTTCATCCAGACCTCGCGCACGTCGTCGGCGGCGAAGACGTGGCCGGGACGGTATTTTCCGGAGAGGAAGCCGCTGGCGAGGGGAACGCGGGCGAGGACGCCGAGGTTTTGGCGCAGGCAGGAGGGCAACACGCCGGCCTCGGGCTCGCGCTGGAGGCGGTTGTAGACCACCTGGATGACGTCGGCGCCGACGGAGGTGCTGGCGTCGGTCTGGAAGACGTTGTCGTTCGCGCCGATGCTGTTGCCGAGAAAGCGGACCTTGCCCTGTTTTCGGGCGAGCGCGGCGGCCTCCCACATACCCTCGGTGGCGAAGGCGGCGTTGTCGCCGGAGTGGAACTGGAGCAGATCAACATGGTCGGTGCGCAGGGCACGGAGCGAGCCCTCCAGCTGCTCCAGCAGATCGGCGGGCCGGCAGACATGGTCGCGCCGGAAGCAGGCATGGAATTTGTGGCCCCACTTGGTGGCGATGATCCAGTCGGCGCGGGCGCCGGGCAGGGTGGCGCCGATCAACTCCTCGGACAAGTGGTCGCCGTAACACTCCGCCGTATCGATCAGGTTGATGCCGCAATCCCGCGCGGCGGCGAGAATCGGGGCGACGTCGGCGGTGGTGTAAACGCGACCCCATTCGCCGCCGAATTGCCAGGTGCCGACGCCGACGGTGGAGACGCGGAGGCCGCTGCGGCCGAGGATGCGGTAGTTCATGGAGGTGGGGACGGGGGTTCAGCGCACGGGCTCACCCTCGCGGAGGAGGGCGTTGGGATTGAGGATGAGGGCGGCGTCGGGGGCGAGGCCGGAGAGGATCTCGACCTTGGCGCCGAAGTTCCGGCCGGGGACGACCGGGACGAAGGCGACGCGGCCCTCGCGGACGAGGGCGACGTGGGGGCGGCCGTCGCGGACGACGAGGGCGTTCACCGGAATGCGCAGGAGCGGGGCGGGCGACGAGGGCGAGAGGGTGGCGACGCCGTTGAGGCCGGCGGGGATGGCGAGGTCGGGGTTGGGCAGCGTGAGCTCGACCCGCATGGTGCCGGCGGCGGGGTCGATGACGCCGGACAGGCGGGCGACGGTGGCGGCGAACTTTTTCCCGGGCAACTCGGTGAACTCGACGGTGGCGGGCTGGCCGACGCGCAGCCCGAGGGCGGCGGCCGGGGCGGCGTCGAGCAGGACGCGCAGCTCGTCGATGCGCACGAGCTGGAACAACCAGCGGGCGTTCGCCACGGAATCGCCGGGGATGAGGTCGCCGCGGTCGAACTGGCGGGCGGCGACGACGCCGTCGAAGGGGGCGGTGATGAGCTGGAAGGCCTGGAGGGCCTCCAGGCGTTTCAGCTCGGCCTCGGCGGCGAGCAGGTCGGCGTCGCCGGTCTTGGCGGCGGCCTCGCCGACGTCGGCCTCCTCGCCGGAGAGCACGTTTTTCTCGGCCAGGGCGCGGGTGCGGCGGAGGTTGGCGCGGGCGAGTTCGGCGCGGGCGGAGGCCTGGGCGACGGCGGCGCGGGCGCGGTCGGCGGCGCGGTCGGTCTCGGGCGCGGCGAGGCGGGCGAGGACGTCGCCGGCCTTCACGCGGTCGCCGATATCGACGCGGCGTTCCGCCAGGGTGCCGTTGGCGCGGGAATACAGGTAGGCCTGCTCCACGGGCGCGGTGCGGGCGGGCAGGCGGGCCGGATCGGCGGGCGGGGCGGGCTCGGGTTTGGCGAGCTGGAGGGCCGGGACGGCGGCGGGCGCGGATTCGGTAGCGAAGACCGGCGGCGGCGGGACCGCGAAGGCGCAGGCGGCGGCGAAGGCGAGGCGGAGAGGAAGGCGGGCAAGGCGATGCATGGCGAAAATCAGGCGATGACAGAGTGGGTGTCGTCCTCACGCGGGGCGGGAGGGCGGCGGCGGAGGCGGGCGAAGACGAAGGGCACGACGAACAGGGACGCGACGGTGCCGAAGAGCAGGCCGCCGATCACGGCGCGGCCAAGGGGGGCGTTTTGCTCGCCGCCCTCGCCGTGGCCGAGGGCCATGGGCAGGACGCCGAGGATCATCGCGAGGGCGGTCATGCAGACGGGCCGGAGGCGGGTGGCGGCGGCCTCGGTGGCGGCCTCGGCGCCGGCGCGGCCGCGTTCCCAGAGGTCGCGGGCGAAGCTGGTCACGAGCACGCTGTTCGCGGTCGAGACGCCGACCACCATGATCAGGCCCATCAGGGCGGGCACGCTCAGGGGCGTGCCGGTGAGGCGGAGCAGGACGAAGGCGCCGGAAACGGCGAGGGGCAGGCCGCTGATGGCGGCGAAGGGCAGGGCCCACGACTGGAAGTTCACCACCATCACGAGGAAGATCAGGACGGCGGACAGGGCGAGGCCTCCGAAGAGCTCGCGGTAGGCGGAATTCATCAACGCGGCCTGGCCGGCGAGCTCGATGCGGTTGCCGGGTTTTTGTTCTTTGCGCAGGGCGGCGAGCTCGGGTTCGAGGCGTTTCAGGATGGAGCCGATGTCGGTGCCCTGGGCGTTGGCCAGCACAGTGAGGGTGGGCAGGAGGGTGGTGCGCGAGACGGTGGCGTTGGTCTTGCGTTCGGACAGGCGGGCGAAGGCCCCGAGCAACACCGGCGCGCCGCCGGCGGCGGGACGAACGGGGAGGTTCAGGAGTTGGTCGGCGGAGGTCAGGCGCGAGGGCGGGATCTGGACCTGCACGTCGTAGGACGCGCCGACCTTGGGATCGGACCAGAAGCTCGGCGAAACGCTGCCGCCGGAGCCGAGGGCGGCGAGCACGACGCTGGCGGCGTCCTGCGGGGTGACACCGAGGCGGACGGCGCGGACACGATCGATCTCGAGGAAAAACTCGGGGGCGCCGAGAACCTCGCGCAGGGTGACGTCGACCGCGCCGGGGATGGCGCGGAGGCGTTCGCGGAGGCGATTGGCGAGGGCGAGGTTGCCGGGGACGTCGCGGCCGATGAAGCGGATCTCGAAAGCGGTCGGCGCGCCGCCGGAGAGGGTCTGGCTGGTGGCGTCGGCCGGGCGGAAAAAGGCCTGGGCATCGGGAAACTTCTCGGCGAGCAGGGTCCGGAGGCGGGCGGCGTAGAGCGCGCTGGGCGCGTGGCCGTCGGCGAGCTGGATCAGCACCTCGCCATCGTAGGAGCCGACGGCGGTGCTCTCGACCCAGGCGAGGTTCACCGGCGGGGGCGCGCCGATGTTCTCCACCACAAAGCGCAGTTCGGCGGGGGGGATGATTTCGCGGATGGCGACCTGGAGGTCGGCGAAGCGGCGGGCGGTTTCCTCGACGCGGGTGCCGGGCGGGAAACGCACGAACAGGCGGAGCAGGCCGGCGTCGGTGACGGGAAAAAACTCGCGCCCGAGGGTTTTCCACGCGCCGAAGCCGAGGCCGGCGACGGCGAGGACGGCGACGGGGACGATCCAGCCTACGGCGAGCAGGCGACCGAACGCGGCGCGCTGGCGCAGGGCGAGCGAGTCAAGGGCGTGCTCGACGGCGTGATGCAGGCGGGCGAGGCCGCGCGGGGGGCGGCCGGCGGAGGCGGATTCCGCGCGGGCCTCGGCGGGCAAGATCAGCGCGGCGAGGGTCGGCACGAGGGTGCGAGACAGCAGGTAACTGGCGATCATCGCGAAAATGACCGCGAGGGCGAGGGGCTTGAACACGAACGCGGCCGTGCCGGTGAGCAGGAAGACGGGCAGGAAAACGATGCAGATGCCGGTGGTGGAAACGAACTCGGGAAAGGCGACCTGCTGCGCGCCGGCCAGGATGGCTTCGCGCACGCCCAGGCCGGACGCGATCTGGCGTTTGATGTTCTCGATCTCGACCAAGGCGTTGTCGACCAGGATGCCGATGGCGAGGGCGAGGCCGCCGAGGGACATCAGGTTAAAGGTGGCACCGGCGAGGTTGAGTCCGACGACGGAGCACAGCAGGGCGAGCGGGATGGAGGTCAGCACGATGGCGGTCGAGCGCCACGAGCCGAGGAAGAGCAGGACGACGAAGGCCACGAGCGCGCCGACCAGCACGATCTCCTTCAAAACGCTGTCGATCGAAGCGCGGACGAACACCGACTGGTCGAAGATGGGCTCGAGCTTCAGGCCCTCGGGGGCGCCGGCGCGGATGGCGGGCAGCCGGGCAAGGATGGCGTCGATGATGTCGAGGGTGGAGGCGCCGCCGAGCTTCAGCACGGTCACGATCACGGCGTTCTGGCCGTTCAGGCGGGCGATGTTGGTCGAGACGGCCTCGCCGTCGCGGACGTTGGCGACGTCGCGCAGGAGCACGAGGCGGCCGTCGACCGAGCGGAGGGGCAGGTCGAGGAACTCGGGGACGGTGGCGGGGCTGCCGTTGAGGGCGATGCCGAGGTCGCGTCCGCCCTCGCGCAGACTGCCGGAGGGCAGCGTGAGGTTTTGGGCCGCGATGGCGCGGCTCACGTCGGAGGCGGAGAGGCCGAAGGCGTTGAGCGCGTCGGGATCGAGATCGACCATGATCTGGCGCGAGGCCCCGCCGTAGGGCAGGGAGAGGCGAACGCCGGGGATATCCTGCACCTGGCCGCGCAGGGCGAGGCGGGCGAAGTCGAACAACGCGCCGTCGGACAGGGTGTCGGACGAAATGACGAGCTGCAAGATGGGCACGCTCGACGGGCTGGTCTGGACGATGAGCGGCGGCTGGGTGCCGGCGGGCATGCGCCGGAGGATGGTCTGGGACACCGAGGTGACCTGCGCGAGGGCGCGCTCCAGGTTGGCGTAGGGCTGGAAGCGGAGCTTAACGATCGCGGCGCCGGTGAGGGTCTCGGAGCGGACCTCGACGAGGTCGTCGACGTTGTTGAGGGACCCGATCTCGGAGAACGAGGTGATCTTCGCGGCCATCTCGGTGGCGTTCAGGCCGCCGTAGGTCCAGACAAGCTGCACCTCGGGGCTGTCCACCCGCGGCATGATGTCGGTCGACATCCGGCGGACGGACAGCAGGCCGGCCAGGGCGATCAGGATCGCGAACACCGCGACGGTGTATTTGTAACGAAGGGCGAAAAGGACGATCCACATGGCGCGAGCTCGACGGAATCGGCGGATACGGAATGCGCAACCCCGGGCCGGGAAAGGCGCGCTTGGAACGGGTTAAAAACGCAAAGAGACCGGCGCCCGAGGAACGCCGGTCGAGAAGGGACGGGAAGGCGGGCCAAACTCAGCCGGCGACGGGCGACGAGGCCACGGCCGGGGCGAAGCTGGAGAGGATGGCGGACCACTCGGCGCGGACATCGGCGCGGAGGGATTCCCAGACGACGGGGTTGAAGGAGGTGACGAGGGGGCGAAGGCGTTTGTCGAAAAAGTAGATGCGGCTTTCAAAGGCACGGCGGGCGGCGCCGGAATCGAGGGTCTTGGCGTGGGTGTAGAGGCGCTCGATCTCGGTGTTGAGGGACTTGACCGCGAGGTCGGCGTTGGCGGTGGTGACCTCGAGCTGGTAGACCGGGATGAGGGAAAGCGGCGTGCCGGAGGGGAAGGTGCCGAGGCCGGCGCTGAAACGCTCGTCGCCAGGCGCGGCGGGGGTGGCGGCGGAAGAGCCGGAATGCACCGTGGAATCAGCGGAGAAACCACGAGAAACGACGGTGCCCGCGAGCACGAGGAGGACGAGAAGGGAGCGCGATGACATGGGGAAAGAGATTCCTGAATTCGGAGGCAAAGGCGACGGCAATCGCCGTGAATCTGCAAAATCAAGCCTGGACCTGAACCTGAAGGGAGGCGCGGCCGTGGTGGATATAGGCGGACTGGATGGCGTTGTGGATTTTCTCCAGGCGAAGCTGGAGTCCGTCGAGATACTCGTGGAGGCCGGCGGCGATGACCGACTTGGTGTCGGCGTTTTCCAAATCCTCGCGCAGCGAGCGGACGAGGTCGTGGACGGCGGCGACGTGGGGCTCGCCGTCGCCGGCCCCGATGCGCACGAGGCACTGCTCGGCCTCGGCGACGGAGTAGAGCACGCCGCGGGGAAAGGCCTCGTCGCGTATCAGGTAATCCACGACGCGGACGAGGTCGAGGTCGCCGCGGCGCGAGCGGCGGAAGGCCTCGAAGGCCGAGCAGGAGCGGAGGACGGAGGCCCACTGCACCATGTCGAGGGCGGAGCCGACGGCCTGCACGCTGGGCAGGATCATGAAATACTTGATGTCGAGGATGCGGGAGGTGTTGTCCGCGCGCTCGAGGTGGCGTCCGAGGCTGTAGAACCACCAGCCGTCGTCGCGGGGCAGCATGGCCTCGGCGACGCCGTGGAAAAGCTGGGTCTGGGCCTTGATCCAGGCGAGGTAGTCGGCCGAGCCGAGCTGGGCGTAGCGGGTGAAGTCGTCGTCCTTCAGGCGCAGGAAAAAGGTGTTGATCGTCTCCCACAGCTCGGTGGAGAGCTGGTCGCGGATGCAGCGGGCGTTTTCGCGGGCGAAGCCGACGCAGGAGAGCACGGAGGACGGGTTGCGCTTGTCGAAGAGCATGAACTCGATGACGGCGCGCTCGGTGACCTTTTCGCCGTAGAGTTCGTGGAATTGCTCGTCGGAGCCGGTCACGAACACGAGGGGCTCCCAGGCGCGGGGGTCGTCGGCGTCCTGGCGCGACTGGAGGTCCAGAACTAGCTGGGCGTTTACATCGACGATGCGCGCCGTGTTTTCGGCGCGTTCAAGGTAGCGGGCGATCCAGTAGATGAGGTTGGCGACGCGGGAGAGCATGGTGCGGCTGCGCGCAAATGACCAATGTTCAATGTCCAATGACCAATGCAGGCGCGGTGGGTTAGAGTTTGGCGGCGGAGGGTTTTTTGGCGGGTCGTTCGCGACGCAGGTTTGCGTCGGTGGTGCGGATGATCTTGCAGAAAATGAGGTGGAGTTCGTGGGCTTCTTTCCAGAGTTCGCGGAGGGTATCGGTCTGCTTGCCGGAGGCCTTGGCCAACATGCGGCACCAGTGCTTGGTCTCCTTGGCTTCCTTGCGACAAAGGGCGATCTTGTGACGGAAATCGGGTTTCGTTTCCGCCTCATCCGCTTCACCGTAGTTCGCACCCAAGCCGGTGCCGGATTTCACGAACTGAGTGATCAACGGCGCGGTGACCGGCGTGGTGGGAAGACCCAAACAAAAATCGATGACGCTCTCCCCGAAGAGCGCGGTGCGCTCAAACAAATCGTAGGTGATCGTCGCCGATTGGCTCATTGGTCATTGGACATTGGTCATTTCGTGTGAGCGCGTTGCGCGGTCACACGATGATTTTCTCCGGCACCGCCGGCGTGACCGCCTCGTGGTCGGCGGCGAGCACCCAGGTGTCCTTCGAGCCGCCGCCTTGGGAGCTGTTGACCACCAGACTGCCCTTGCGGAGGGCGACACGGGTGAGGCCGCCGGGCATGATCTTGATGGTGGCGCCGTTGAGGATGTAGGGTCGCAGGTCGATGTGGCGGCCCTCGATGGCGTCGCCGCACACCGCGGGGCAGCGGGAGAGCCCGAGGGTGGGCTGGGCGATAAAGTTGCGCGGGTCGGCGATGATCTTGCCGCGGAACTCCTCGATCTGGGCGCGGGTGCTGTGGGGCCCGACGAGCATGCCGTAGCCGCCGGCCTCGTTGACCGACTTCACGACCAGTTTTTCGAGGTTCGCGAGGATGTATTCGAGGTCCTTCGCCTCGCCGGAGAGAAAGGTGTCCACGTTGGGCAGGATGGCATCCTGGCCGAGGTAGAATCTGATCATCCGGGGCACGTAGTGATACATGGCCTTGTCGTCCGCCACGCCGGTGCCGATGGGGTTGCAGAGGGCGACGTTGCCCTTGCGGTAGGCCTCGAAGAGCCCGGGGACGCCGAGGAGCGACTTGGGGTTGAAGACGGTGGGATCGAGGAAGTCGTCGTCGATGCGGCGGTAGATGACGTGCACGGGCGCGAGGCCGT
>JAIXVP010000385.1 GCA_027482905.1 Opitutaceae bacterium | reverse complement strand
TTGGTGGCCTTGATCTGGGCGGCCGAGCCGACGCGCGAGACGGAGAGACCGACCGAGACGGCGGGGCGGATGCCTTGGTTGAAGAGATCGGTCTCGAGGAAGATCTGACCGTCGGTGATCGAGATCACGTTGGTCGGGATGTAGGCCGAAACGTCGCCGGCGAGGGTCTCGATGATGGGCAACGCGGTCAGCGAGCCCTTGCCGTCGAGGCGGGCGGCGCGCTCGAGCAAGCGGGAGTGGAGGTAGAACACGTCGCCGGGATAGGCTTCGCGACCGGAGGGGCGCTTCAGGATCAGCGAGATCTGGCGGTAGGCGACGGCGTGCTTGGAAAGATCGTCGTAAACGATGAGGGCGTCCTGGCCGTTCTCCATGAACCACTCGCCGATGGCGGCGCCGGAGTAGGGGGCGAGGTATTGGTTGGCAGGGTTGTCGGCGGCGGGGGCGGCGACGATGCAGGTGAACTCGAGCGCGCCGGCGGCCTCGAGTGCGGCGATGGTGCGGACGATGTTGGAGTTCTTCTGGCCGATGGCGACGTAGATGGAGTAGACCGGGCGGAACTTCGGGTCGCCGCTGGCGAGACCGACGCGGTTGATGTTCGCCTGGTTGATGATGGTGTCGATCGCGATGGTGGTCTTGCCGGTGCCGCGGTCGCCGATGATCAGCTCGCGCTGGCCGCGGCCGATCGGGATCATGGAATCGATGGCCATGATGCCGGTGAAGAGGGGCTGGGAAACCGACTTACGCGCCATGATGCCGGGGGCGATCTTCTCGACCGGGTAGGACTCGGAGGAGGCGATGGGGCCCTTGCCGTCGACGGCGTTGCCGAGGGCGTCGACCACGCGGCCGAGCAGGCCCTTGCCGACGGGCACGGAGAGGAGTTTGCCGGTGGTCTGGACCTCGTCGCCCTGCTTGAGCTGGGAGACGTCGCCGAGGATCACGCAGCCGACCTCGTCCTCGCCGAGGTTCAGGGCGATGCCGATGACGCCGCCGGGGAAGGCGACCATCTCGTTATACATCACCTCGGAGAGGCCGGAGACCTTGGCGACGCCGTCGGCGACGGTCGTGATGACGCCGGTGTTTTTGCGGACGGCCTTGGAGGAGAGCTTGGCGATCTGCGATTCGATTTGGGCGAGGACGGTGCTCATTTTGTGAAAGGAGTGGGAAGCTAGGAGCTAGGAGTTAGAAGGGGGCAAAAGGAGAAACTCAGGAGGCGGCGGAAAGGGCGGCAAGTTGGCCGGAGACGGAGGATTCGTAGATGTCGTCGCCGATGCGCACGCGGAGGCCGGCGAGCAAGGCGGGGTTCGGGGTGGCGAGGGCGGTTACGGGGCGGCCATAGCGTTTGCCCAGGGCGACGGCGATGGCAGCCAGGGCATCGGGCGCGACCGGGCCGGCGTGTTCGACGCGGGCCTCGCCTTTGGCGATCTCGACCGCGATGGCCTTGTGGTAGGCCTGGAGCACGGCCACCGGGCGGGCGGGTGGGTTTTTCTCGATGTATTCGAGCACGCCCGCGACCTGCTCGGAGGACACGCGACCATCGACCAGGCTGAGCTGGACGAGCTGCTTGACGAAGGCGCGGATTTTGGCGGGGACGGCGGCCATGGGGAGCGGGGAGGCGGGAGCGGGGGGCGAGGAGCCGGAAAGGAAAACTCGGGCTTAGACGGACGTGAGCTCGCGGGTGGCGGTCTCGTTGTAGGCGGCGCGGTCGGCGTCGGTGAGGCGCTTGGCGAGCACCCGCTCGGTGGTGGCGACCACGAGGCGGGCGATCTCCTTCTGGGCGTCGGCGAGCATCTTTTTGTGCTCAAGTTCGATGGCCTGCTGGGCCTTGGTGAGGAGGGCGTTGGCGCGCTCGGTGGCGGCGGCGGTCTCGCGCTCGGAGAGGTCCTTGGCGGCCTTGCGGGCCTCGTCGATGATCTTGTTGGCCTCGAGCTGGGCGGTCTTGAGCTGGGCGGCGACCTGATGCTGGGCCTCGGCGAGCTTGGCGGCGGTGGCCTCGGCGTTCTTCAGGCCGGCCTCGATCTGGTGGTTGCGCTCGTCCATGGTGGCGAGCGTGGGCTTGATCGCGAAGCGATAGAGCACGTAGGCTAGGATGGTGAAGCTGAGGAGCTGCATCCCGACGTTGGCGGCGTCGATGCCGAACTTCTCGACGAGGTCGTGGACGAGCCCGCCGGAAGCCGCGCCCTCGTGGGCGTTGGCGGCGTCATGGGCGGGGGTGGTGGCGGCCAGAAAAAGGGAGAACATGGCGGGCGGTCGACGGGCGGAAAGAAAAGGCTAAACGGGAAAAGGGGTGGGGCCTCGGCGCGGGGAGAAGGCCCCGCGCGAGGCCCGAAACTGCGCCAAAATTACTTGGCGAGGAAGAGGGCGAGGAGACCGAGACCTTCGGCGAGCGCCATACCGAGGATGGACTGCACGAGGATCTTGCCGGAAGCGGCGGGATTGCGACCGACGGCCTCGGCGGCCTTGGTGCCAATCATACCGACGGCGATGGCGGCGGCGATGAGGCCGGCGGCGGAGGCGATGTTGCCAGTGATTTCAGCGATGATCATGGGATGTGTTTTGTTTTGGTTGTGGGTCTCGACCGTGCACGCATGGGTGTCCCGGAGGACGCATGCTCCCGGTCGGGAAAGGGGTGGAAAATCAGTGCGCGGCCTCCTTGGCGTGGCCGTGGTCGTCATCGTGGCCGTGGTCGTCGCCATGGTTGCAAATCAGCCCGATGTAGACTGCGCTGAGCAGGGTGAAGACGAGGCCTTGGACAAAGCCGACGAGCAGCTCAAGAAAGTAGAACGGCGGCAGGAAATGCATCGCGTGCAGCAGGTTTTCTCCGCCGAACACGTTGCCGAAGAGACGCATCGAAAGCGTGACCGGGCGGATGAAGATCGAGACGACCTCGATCACGCCCACCACGATGAACACGAGTGAGAGGCCCCAATACATGGCGGGCGCAAGCTCGGATTTGTCGGACTTGTTGCCGAACAGATCCTTGATCAACAGGCCCGGGCCGGCGTAGCGCATCACGATCACGAACCACGCGCCAAAGGAGACGAGGGCGAGGGCGATGGTGCCGTTGAGCTCAGAAGTGTGGGGGCGAATGAGCGGGGTGTTGACGTGAAAATGACCATCGACGGCGTGACCCCAGCCGACCGTGCCGACAAAGGGGAGAAGGCCGGACCAGTTATGCAAAACGATGAAGATAAAGAGGGTAACCAACAACGGGAAAGCCATGGGCATGGCCTTTTTACCCACGATGGGCTCGTAGAGATCGCGCAGGCCGGTCAGCGCCGACTCAAATACCGACTGCCCGCGGCCCGGAATAAGCTTGGGGGTGCCGACCGAGATGCGAACAAACGCGATAATCGCCAGGGTGATCACCCAACTGGTCAGGATAGAATTGGTGACCGGCAGCCCGATGAAGCTCTTCAGCGAGGCGGCCGCCTCGTGGCCACCCGCCGCCTGCGCCGTCGCGGCGAGTGCCGCAAAAAGCGGCAGGGCGACGAGGGTTTTGAGGGCGGATGCGGAAACGCGGGGGGGCATGGCGAAAGGATAAAAGTCAACGAACTAGGTAGCCGCGCGAAGGGTCGTCAATCCCCGAAGTGGAAGAGAACTGCCAGCACGGCGCGTCATTAGCACGAATCCGTGCGGCCGGCCGGTATGCTAATGTCTTAAACTGTTGCTCCCGGAGCCAACGCCGAGCGCAACGCGGTAAAGGACTGCGGCACGCCGGCCAGCGCGCGTTCCTCGAAGACGGAAACGTGCTCGAAAGGCCACGGCGCCTCCTCCGCGCCGGCCAGCCGCCAGGCCGCGTGCTGCTCGACCACCTCGCGGGCGAAAGTAAAGTAATCCGGGTGGTCGGTGCGGAAATGCAACGCCGCGCCCGCCTCGGTCAAGGCCGCCAAGGTGTCGAGCAGCGCCGGCTGCAAGACGCGGTGCTTCCAGTGGCGCCGCTTCGGCCATGGGTCGGAGAACAACACGAAAATCCGCCGCAGTCTCGGCGCCGGCACCCCGGCCGACACGGGCGCGGCGGCGAGGGCGTTCAAAAACAGCGCCGCCTCCGCCTGCACGAAGACGAGGTTCGCGAGCCGCGCGCGGGTCGCCTTGCGCTCGGCCCGCGCGATGCGGTCCGCGATCAAGTCCAACCCCACGCAAAACTCCTCCGGATGCGCCGCCGCGTAGGCGTTGAGGTAGTGGCCGTGTCCGCAGCCCAGCTCGAGGGTCAGCGGCACACCGGTGGCGAGGGGCAGACGCGGAAAAAACTCCGCGCGCAGGGCGGCGAGGCGTTGGTCGCGGATTGAATCGTAGAGATCGAGGGGCACGAAAAGGGACGGAAGAGCGTCGACGCACGCAAAGCCCCGCGTCGGGGTCAACGTGTTCCGGGTTGGACCTCTTCGCGGGACGCGGCTCCACTGCGGCCCGCATGTTCCCGGACCGCGCCGCCGTCACCCTCCCGCCCTCCGCCCATCTGCTCGGTCTCACCCGGCCGGAGCTGATCGAGCGCGCGGTGGCGTGGGGCTTTTCGCCGCTCCACGCCGCCTCGCTCTGGCACGAACTTTACCTGCGGGGCCGGCTGACCTTCGCCGAGCTGGCGGCGCGCGCGCATGATCGCATGCCGGCGCGTTTCCTCGAAAAAGTCGCCACCGAGCTGGCCTTCGATCTTCCGTCCGTCGCGCTGGAGACCCGCTCGTCGGATGGCTTCACCCGCAAATACCTGCTCGCGCTGCATGACGGCCACCGCATCGAGACGGTGCTCATGCGTTATCACGGCCGCACCACGGCCTGCGTGAGCTCGCAGGTCGGCTGCGCCATGGGCTGCGTTTTTTGCGCCACCGGCCAGATGGGCTACACCCGCCACCTTACCGCCGCCGAAATCGTCGCCCAGGCCCTGCACGTCGACGCCGTGCTGCGCGCCACCGCCGCGCCGGCCGGGGAAAATCCCGACACGCCCGTGCCCGCCCTCGCCGAGCCCGCCCACCCCTCGCCCCACCACCGCCACGAGCGCCTGCGCAACCTCGTCTTCATGGGCATGGGCGAACCGCTGCACAACTACGACGCCGTCATGCAGGCGATCGACATCCTGCGCGACTCCGCCGGCCTCGCTCTCGGCGCGCAAAAAATCTCCGTTTCCACCGTCGGCGTGGTGCCGGGCATCCGCCGCCTCGCCGCCGAGCGCCGGCCCTTCCACCTCGCCGTATCCCTCCACGGCGCCACCCAGGCGGAGCGCGCCGCGCTCGTGCCCGCCGCGCGCAAATGGCCGCTCGACGAACTGATGGATGCCTGCCGCGACTACACCACGACCCTTGGTCGCCGTATCTTTTTCGAGTGGACCTTGATCGAGGGCAAAAACGATGGCCCCGACCACGCCCACGCCGTCGGCGCCCTGCTGCGCGGCATTCCCGCCCAGGTTAACCTGATCCCGCTCAACCCCACCTTCGGTTACGACGGCCGCCCGACGGCGCCGACCGGCGCGCGGGGTTTCCAGGACGTGCTCGCCGGCTACGGTATCCCCTGCACGGTGCGGCAACGGCGGGGCATCGACATCGCCGCCGGCTGCGGCCAGCTCGCGGTCGCGGGTTAAACCGTGGGCAATCCCCCAAGCTGCACCTTCTGGTCGCCAGACTTGGGATGATTGTGCAAGGTCCCCGGATCGCAGGCCAAGCGACGCCCTTTGCGTTTCGGGTCGCGCGGGCTGTTTGTTCATGTTTTCAGCCCCGTCCCCACCCCATGCCAAGGTTTTCCGTCCTCATCTGGATGGCGTTGTCCGCCGTCTGCACCCAACCTTGCGCTCACGCCTCCCTGACTCAGCGCTGGTCATTCAACCACCCTGCCAGCGCGGCGCCGTCCGGCACCACGATCGCCGATTCCGTCGCGGGCACGCTCGCCACGGTGCGGGGCAACGGCGCCACGCTCAACGCCTCCGCCATCGTCCTGCCCGGTGCCACCAATGGTAACCAGAACGCCCAAACCGTCTCGGCCTACCTTGATCTGCCCAACGGCCTCATTTCCTCGCGCACCCACCTTTCGGTCGAGATCTGGGCCACCCCGATCACGGCAAAGGCGTGGCAGCGACTTTTCGATTTTGGCAACATGGCCGGGGCGGGCGACGGTTTGGGCGCCACCGGCGAATGGACCGGTGGCCTCGCCACCGCGCCGGGCACGACCACGGCGTCGGACGAGCTCGCCCTCACGCTCGCCGTAAACAGCGACCTGAATACCCACCGGCTTTACGGCCGGCTCAATTACGCCGCGCCGAGCACCGGAAACTACTACATCGAGTCCGCCCTGGCCACGACCGCCGGCCAGCGTTACCATTACGTCGTCACGTTTGAAAATGGCGTGGGCACCTACGGCAGCGCCGGCGCGCGCCAGACTTGGTATCGCAACGGCATCCAGGTCGGCACGGTCGACGTGCCGTGGCAGCTGAGCCAACTCAACGACGTCAACAACTGGATCGGCCGCTCGCAGTTCTCGGGCGACAACCTGGCCAACGCCTCGTTCGACGAGATCCGCCTCTACAACCATGTCCTGAGCGTCGCGGAGATCACCGCCAACACCACCGCCGGCCCCGACAGCATCGTCACCCCGCCCGCTCCGGTCACCGCCCCCACGCCGGATCACCGCTGGGTGTTTAACCAGCAGGCCGATTCGACGGTCGAGGCCGGCCTGGCCTTCACCGACGACCTCGCCGGTCTCGTCGCCACTCTGCGGGGCAACGGCGCCGCCCTCACCGGCACCGCCCTCCGCCTGCCCGGCACGACCGACGGCAACCAGACCGCCGCCACCATCTCCGCTTACCTCGACCTGCCCAATGGCCTGATCTCCGCCCAGCCGAGCATCACGCTCGAGGCGTGGGTCACGCCGCTCTCCTCCAAGAATTGGCAACGCCTGTTCGACTTCGGCCGCTGCGTCACCACGTCCGGCGCCGGTGCGGCCGCCGGCGAGATCATCGACGGATCCTCCATCCCCGGCGCCACCGCCGGCTACGACAACATCGGTCTCACCCTGAACACCGGCACCAATCTCAACAGCCAGCAGCTCGAAGGCCAGTATGACGGCAACGCGCCCGTGTTCACCAGCACCACGGCCGCCACGACCGCCGGCACGGAATACCACTACGTGTTCGTGATCGAGGACGGCGTCGGAGTTTACGGCGCGAGCGGCAGCCAGCTGCGCTGGTATCGCAACAGCGCCCTCCAGAACTCCATGGATTTACCCTTCCGCACCGCGAGCATGGAGGACGTCAACAACTGGATCGGCCGCTCCCTGTATTCCGCCGACTCGAACTCCAATTTAGCCCTGAACGAGCTGCGCATCTACCGCCGCGCCCTCACCGCCGGCCAGGTCGTCGCCAGCTACACCGCCGGGGCCGATCCGGGAGCGGGCGCCCCCGAGCCGCTTCCGCCCGCCCCGCTGCCGGAAAATCGTTGGTCGTTTAACGCCGCCTCCGGCCCGGCCGCGTCCGGCACCGCCTTGGTCGATACCTCCGCCCGCGAGACCATCACGGTGCGCGGCGCCGGCGCCACCTTCAGCGGCACCGCCCTCGTGCTCCCCGGCACCACCAACGGCAACCAGCCCGCCGCCGCCATCTCCGCCTACCTCGACCTCCGCAACGGCTTCGTCTCCGAGCACCCCAGCCTCACCTTCGAGGCGTGGATCACCCCGCTGTCCTCCAAGACCTGGCAGCGCATCTTCGATTTCGGCAACAGCACGATCACCAGCGGCGCCGGCGCCGCTCCCGGTGAGATCGTCGACGGCGTCACCGCGCCGGGCGGCTTCGTCGCCAACGACAACCTCTTCCTTTCGCTCAACGTCAACGGCACCCTCGGTTCCCACCGCCTCGCGGCCAAACTCGACGCCGGTGGCGAAACCGGCCTCAACACCGACCTTTCCTCCATCACCGTCGCGGGCACCGAGTATCACTACGTGCTCACCGTCGAGGACCAGGCCGGCTCCTACGGCTCGACCGGCTGCCGCGTGCGCTGGTTCCGGAATGGCGAACTCCAGGGCTCGACCGACCTGGGCTACCGCCTGGCCGACCTCAGCGACGTCAACAACTGGATCGGCCGTTCGATGTGGGCCGCCGACAACAACTCCAACTTCGCCCTCAACGAGCTGCGTTTCTATCCCCGCGCCATCACCACCTCCGAGGTTCTCAGCAGCTATCAGGCGGGCGCCAACGCCACCTTCGCCCCCCCGGTCGCCAATGCCGACGACGCCACCATCCAGCCTTTGCAAAAGGTCCTGCTCGACGTGCTCGCCAACGACACCGGCTCGCCCATTCCCGCCACCCTTCAGATCGTGGCGGCGCCCTCGTCCGGCACCGCCGTGATCAGGGACGGCAAAATCCTCTACGCCCACGTCGGCCCGGCCTCCGCGCCGGTCACGTTCTCCTACCGCGCGGGCAATGTCAGCGGCATCTCCGCCACCGGAACCGTCACGATCGGTTTCGCCACCGCCCTCCGCATCACCAACCCCGCCCTGGCCATGCCCGTGGCGCCGCCCGCGACGTTTTATCAGGTCGTGGACGCCATCCCGGGCGTGAGCTTCAGCGAGCCGCTGGGCATGGCCACCCAGCCGGGAAGCACCCGCCGCCTCTACGTCCTCGAGCGCATGGCCAAGATCCAGCTCGTGCCCGACATCACCGCCGTCGCGCCGGCCAGAAAACTCTTCCTCGATCTCCAGCTCGCGATCGCCGGCCGGACCCCCGCCGAGACCATCGAGAACGGCGCCAACTACGAGAACGGCCTGCTCGGCCTCGCCTTCCATCCGCAGTATTCGACCAACGGATACTTCTACGCCGCCTACACCGTGCGCGTCGGCGGGGGGGCCTACTACCAGCGCATCTCCCGCTTCCGCGTCAGCGTGACCGATCCCGACGTCGCCGATCCCGCCTCCGAGCTGGTGCTCCTCCAGCAGCTCGACGAGGGGGCCAATCACAACGGCGGCGACCTCCATTTCGGCCCCGACGGCTACCTCTACTACGCCGCCGGCGACGAGGAAAACCCCAACGACTTCCGCCAAAACAGCCAGCGACTGGACAAGGATTTTCACGCCGGCATCTTCCGTTTCGACGTCGACAAGAAGCCGGGCAACCTGGAGCCCAACGCCCACGCCGCCATCCCCACCGACGCCGGCCGCGCGCGTTTCTCCGTCCCCGTGGACAATCCCTTTGTTCCCGTCGCCAAGGGTGGCGCCTGGAACGGCGTGTGGAACGGCGTGCCGATCACCGACGCCACCAAACTGCGCATGGAATACTGGGCCGTGGGCCTGCGCCACCCCTGGCGTATCCGCTTCGATCCGCTCAACGGCCAGCTTTGGGCCGGCGACGTCGGCCAGAACACCTACGAGGAGATCAACCTCATCGTCAAAGGCGGCAACTACGGCTGGGTCTGGCGCGAGGGCCTGAGCGACACCACCTTCTCGACCAATCCGGCCCGCCCGGCCGCCTTCACGTCCATCGATCCGGTCTGGGTCTACCCGCACACCTCGGTCAGCGGCGCCGATCCGCTCTTCGCCGGCAATTCCGTGGTCGGCGGCGTCGTTTATCGCGGCACACGTTTCCCCGAACTCTACGGTCACTACATTTTCTGCGACTCCGTCTCCGGCCACATCTGGAAACGCGACCCCGCCACCGGCGGCGTCACCCGCATCACCGGCGTGCCGGGCGTCTACGGCGGCCTGGTCTCCATGGGCGTCGATCCGTCGAACCAGGACGTGCTTTTCGCCGACTACCTGAACAGCCGCATCATCCGCCTCACCACCGGCACCGTCACGAGCACCTTCCCCGCCACGCTCAGCGCCACCGGCCTCTTCGCCGATCTCACCGATC
>JAIXVP010000001.1 GCA_027482905.1 Opitutaceae bacterium | reverse complement strand
GGCGAATCCCGGTGATGACGCCTCGAATTCAGACTCGGGGACGCGCCGCCTCGATCCGCCGCGCCAGCACCTCGACCAGGCGCGCGTCGTCCGCGATCGGCGCGGTCATGGCGGTCCGCAAGCCGGGCCGCGCCGCCTCCGCCCGGGCGCAGATTTCCGCGACGTCGCCACCGGGTCCGGCATGTCGGCCGGGCGATAGAAACTGCAACGCCACCACCACCTCGCCCGCGTCGAACGGAGGCGTGGTGAGCCGCGTCTCCAGAAGGGGCTCGTTGAAGGCGAACTCCGGCCCCTCGCGCCGTTCCATGGACGCCGCCGCCACCCCGGCGACCTCCTGGGCCAACGCGTTCTCCAGTCCCGCCGCCAGGCGATTTCGCACCGCCGTGACCGCGGCCAACGGCGTGCCGTGATCGCAGAGCACGACCCGGGGACGCGTCCAACCCTGCTCGCCCATGGTCACGCGCACCCGGTCGGCGAGAATCGCGATCAGTTCGTGCGGTTCCTCTTCCGGCAAGACCAGGGCCTCCGCCAACACCGCCCGCGCCGCCGGGTGCCGCCGCGCCAGCGCCGCAAGTCTTTCCGGCACATAATCGACCAGCGCCCCGCTGGGACCAAAAAACAAAGGCGCGAGCAGGGCCCGCCCGCTCGGCTCGGCCGTGAACCAGGCGTCCAAAGCCGGCTCCAGCAGTTGCGCCGCCTCGCCGTCCAATTCCCCCGCCGGCACCCGGGTGGAGTGCAGAAGCGAGACCGCCCGCACCGGGTGGCCGAGCCGCTCCGCCAACCGCGCCGCGAGCACCCGCAGCGACCGGGTCGAATCCGCCCGGAAGGAACCGTTGTCGAAGAGGAAGCAGGCGAAGGGAGCGGGCATGGAAGGTAAAGGCGGCCGGGGCGGATAATCTGCTTGAGGACGCAGGAGGCGTGATACTTAACGTCAGCCACACTTCCCACATGCAAGCGTCCACCCGCAAGGCCCTCTTCGTTCTTCTCTCCGCCGCCACGATCTTCGCGACCGGCTGCCGCAAAAAGCCCAAGCGTCCCGATCCCTCCTCCACCGTCATCTCCCAGCAGGGCACCATCAATCCCAGCGACGCGGGCGCGTGGGGCGCCGATGGCGCCAACGGCGGTCAGGCTCCCGGCACCGGCCTCGAGGGCCGCGAAGGCGTGATCGAGACCGAGGACATGATCCGAGGCCTGCTCCAGCCCGTCTATTTCGCCTACGACCAGTCCGCCATCGCCGCCCCCGAGCGCGCCAAGCTCGACGCCGCCAAAGCCTACCTCGAGGCCAATCCCCAGTATCGCCTGCTGCTCGAAGGCCGTTGCGACTGGCGCGGCACCGGCGACTACAACCTCGGCCTCGGCGACCGCCGCGCCGCCGCCGCCAAGCAGTATCTCGTGACCCTCGGCGTCGCCGACACCAAGGTCGAAGTCCTCTCCAAGGGCGACCTCGAGGCCACCGAAAACGCCTCCGACGACGTCATGGCCAAAGATCGCCGCGCCGACATCGTCATCCTCAAGAAATAACCGGTCGCGCCATCGGCGCCCGCTTCCCTTGCCCACCCCCGGCGCCTCGCGGCCCGGGGGTTTTTCTTTGGTCCGATCTCAGCTCTCCGCTTTCCGCGTTTCAGCTTTTCGCGTTCCCGTTTTCAGCTTTTCCGCGCCGCCCCGCCCGCCGCCACGCCCTCGAGGATGCGCTCCGAAGCCGCGATGCCCTTGCGCATGACGTTGAGATTAAAACTCTCGTCCGGCGCGTGCAGATTGTCCTCGGGCAGGAACAGGCCCATCATGACCGAATCGAGCCCAAGCACGCGTTTGATGTCCGCGATGATGGGCACGCTGCCGCCCTCGCGCAGGTAGAGCGGGGCCTTGCCAAATACCTCCGCGATCGCCGCGTCGGCGGCGCGAAAAGCGTTGGCCAACACGGGCGATTGCCCGGCCGGCGTGTTGCTCCGATCCGGCGGAACGACCACGTAGGGCTGGCCGCTGTGCTGGTCCACCAGGCGGTAGGTGACGTCCTTCGGCATGCGTTCCGCGATGGTGGCGTAGAGCAGCGCGCGGATTTTCTCCGGCGTCTGGTTCGCCACCAGACGGCAGCTGATCTTCGCGAAGGCTTTGCTCGGGATGACGGTCTTGGTGCCCTCGCCCTGGTAGCCGCCGCCGATTCCGTTGAATTCGAGAGTGGGCAGAAACCGCGTCGCCTCGAACGGCGTGAAACCCTTGGCGGTGTAAAAGGCCGGGACGCCGAGAAACGCGCGATACTCCTCGGCGCTCTGCCCGAACCGCGCCAGTTGCTCGCGTTCCCACGGGTGCACGTCGAGCACGTCGTCGTAGAAGCCGGGCACGTTCACGCGACCGTCGGCGTCGTGGAGCGAGGCGCAGAGCTCGGCCAGCGCCTGGATTGGATTGCGCAACACGCCACCGTGCAGCCCGGAGTGCAGATCGGTGCGCGCACCGGTGACCTCGAGGTCGAACAACACCAGGCCGCGCAGGCCGCAGGTGATGACGATCTGATCCTCGCGCGGGCTGCCGGTGTCGGAGAGCAGCACAAAATCCGCCTGACGCAGACGGTCGGCGTGAGCGGCGAGGAATCCGGGGAAACTCGGGCTGCCGATCTCCTCCTCGCCCTCGATCATGAAGGTGATCCGCAGCGGAAGGTCCGGCCGGCGTTCCAACAGCCGCGCCACCGCCGCGACGTGGGTGAGGAGCGGCCCCTTGTTGTCCGCCGCGCCCCGCCCGTAGAGCCGGTCCCCGCGCACCTCCGGGGCAAAAGCCGGGGTGGTCCAGAGATTGAGCGGGTCGGCCGGTTGCACGTCGTAATGGCCGTAGATGATGACGTGCGGCCACTCCGCCGGACCGGTGCGCTCGGCCAGGATCACCGGGTGCAGCGGCGTGGGCACTATCTCCACCGCGAAGCCGATGCGGCCGAGCAGACCGGCGATAAAATCCCGCGCGCCGTGCATGCCTTGCCGGAAGGCCGGATCGGCGGAGACGCTGGGGTGGCGGATGAAGTCCTGGAGAGTGGCGACGGGATCGAACATGGCACCCCGGATTGAGCCCCGCGTCCGCCGAAAAGCGAGCCCCGGAGCAGATCCGGCGCGCGGTTCAGCGTCCGAGAAACTTGTCCAACTCCTGCTGCTCCGTCGAAGCGGGCTTCGCCGCCGGCGTGGGCGCCGGTTTCGGCGCATTGGCGGGGCGCGCGGCGGGCGTGGCGGGCTTCGTCGCAGTCGCCGGTGTGGCGGCGGGCGCGGGGGCCGGCGTGCCGCCCTCGAGCCGGGCGCGGGCTTGCTCATAGGTCGGCACGAGCGAGGGCGCGAGGCGTTCGAGATTGGCGATGCGCTCGCCGGTCGGCGGATGGGTGGAAAGCCACTTCGGCGGACGCGCGCCGTTCTCCTTCGCGGCCATCTTGCGCCAGAACACCGCCGCCGCGCGCGGATCATAGCCGGCCCGCGCGGCGAAACCCAGTCCCACCACGTCGGCCTCGGTCTCGTGGTCGCGCGAGTAGGCGAGCGAGCCGAGGGTGCTGCCGACGCCGTAGGCGAGCAGGTAGTATTCGCGGTTCTTGTCGTCCTGCGTGCCCACCCCGAGCGCGACCCCGCCGAGGCCGATCAGGGCCGCCTGGGACTGGCGCTCGGCGCCGTGGCGGCTGCTCACGTGCGCGACCTCGTGGCCCATGACCACCGCGATCTCGTCGTCGTTCGCGCCGGCCAGCTTGATCAGGCCGGTGTAGACCCCGACCTTGCCGCCGGGCAGGGCGAAGGCGTTGATCTGCTCCGACTCGAAGACCACGAACTCCCACTGCGCGTTCGGCAGGTCGCGCCCCACCGCGCCGGCGATGCGTTTGCCGATGCGCTGGATCCGGGCGTTCACCGCCGGGTCGGCGGAGATTTTCTCCTGCTTTTTGATCTGGGCGAAGGCCGACACGCCCATCTGCGCCTCCTCGGAGGCGGACATCAGGATCAGCTGCTTGCGTCCGGTCTCCGGAACGGTCGAGCAGGCGGGCAGGAACAACAGGGCGCAGGCGAGGCCGAGGAGCGCGGCGAGACGGCGTTTCATGACGCCAAGCTAGCCCGGGCCAGCGGCTCCGCAACCCCGGAGGCGTCGCGTCACACGGTCGACTCCGTCCGCTCGGCCGCCTCGACCTCGCGGCCGATGCGCTCGGCCTGCTTCAACCCGTGCGCGCTGCCGTGGCCGGTCACGCGCAGACAAACCGCGTCGAGCAGGATGT
>JAIXVP010000190.1 GCA_027482905.1 Opitutaceae bacterium | reverse complement strand
GTCCGCCTGCCCCAAACCCACCAGCCCCCCACCGCCCGCCCCGGGCAATCCCCCGGCCCCCGCGCCGCCCCCCCCTCCCCCGCCCGTCGCAAAGCCGATCCCGCCCGCGCCCGTCACGCCGCCCGTCGCACCCCAGCCCGCCGCGCCCAATCCCGGCCCCTTGGCGAAAACCCCCGACCTCGCCTGGACCGACCTCAAGGCCCTCTCCTACGACGCCCGCCAGGAACTGTTCGCCGGCCTCGTCCGCCTGAACGCCCAGGTCGACGCCCGCCTCGCCACCTTCACCGCCCGACGCGCGAACCTGAAGGCGTCCGCCGACACCGCCGGCTGGGATTTTGCCATGAAAGCCTTCGGCAACGCCCGCGCCTACCTCCAATCCACCTCGGACGAGATGAACCGCGCCACCCCGCAGACTTGGGACCAATACAAAGACAAACTCGGGCGCGCTTGGGACCGCGTCCGCGAAGCCGCCGCCGAGGTCGAGGCCACCGTCTCGCCCTGAGCCCTCTCGCTTGCGCTTCGTAATCGGCTCCTCCGCTTGCGCCCGCGCGCGCCCTCGTCACCGTCAAAAGGTGCCCCGAATCCTGCGCCCCGAGCTCCTCGACTCGCTCCCGCCCGATTCGCCCGCCGCCCGCCACAGCCGCCGAGACCTTCGTCGTCTCGACCGGATCCTGGGCAACACCCGCTGGTTCGTCCGCACCGTCCCGCCCCTCGCGCGCCCGGGCGAAACCGCCCTCGAGCTCGGCGCCGGCGAAGGCGTGCTCGCCCTCGCCCTCCGCGCCGCCGGCCTCCCGACCGACGCCCTCGACCAGTTCCCCGCCCCCGCCGCCTGGCCCGCCGCCGCCCGCTGGCACGTCGCCGACCTGCGCGCCTTCGCCAACTGGCACGACTACCCGATCGTGGCCGGCAACCTCATCCTCCACCACTTCGACGACCCCGCCCTGGCCGCCCTCGGCGCCCGCCTCGACGCCCACGCTCGCGTTTTGGTATTCAATGAACCCTTACGCCACCCGCGCGCCGCCCTGCTCTGGCGCCTCGCCGCCCCGCTCGGCGGCGCCAACCACGTCACCCGCCACGACGGCCGCGTGAGCATCGCCGCCGGTTTCCGCGCCGACGAGCTCCCCCGCGGCCTCGGTCTGCCTCCCGACCGCTGGACCTGGCGCATCACCGAGACCTTCCTCGGCACGCAACGCCTCGTCGCCCTCCGCCGCCGATGAGCGCCACCACCACCGCGTTCCGTCCGGTCGAGATCGTGGGCGGCGGCCTCGCCGGCCTGGCCCTCGGCCTCGCCCTGCGCCGCGCCGACGTGCCCGTCACCCTGCACGAAGCCGGCTCCTACCCGCGCCACCGGGTCTGCGGCGAGTTCATCACCGGCCTCGACGCCCCTACCCGCGCCCGCCTTGGGCTCGACCCCTTCCTCGCCGACGCGCAACTCCACCGCGAGGTCGCGTGGTTTGAACGCGCCCGCCCCCTGCTCCGCCACCGCCTGCCCGCGCCCGCCCTCGCCCTCAGCCGCCACGCCCTCGACCAGCGCCTCGCCGCGGCCTTCGTCGCCGGCGGCGGCGAGCTGCGCCAACGCTCGCGCCTCGACCTCCGCCCCGCTCCGCCCGGCCGCGTCTTCGCCTGCGGCCGTCGCGCCGCGCCCGACTCACCCTGGCTCGGCCTGAAATGCCACGCCCGCGGCCTCGACCTCGCCGCCGATCTGGAACTCCACCTCGGCGACCATGCCTACGTCGGCCTGTGCGCGGTCGAGGACGGCCGGGTGAACGTGTCCGGCCTCTTCCGTCGCCGCCCCGGTCTCGACTTGGACCGCGCCGCCGCCCTGCCCTCCTATCTCCGCGCCGCCGGTCTCGACGCCCTCGCGGACCGCTTGGCCGCCGCTGAAATCGACCCCGCCTCGCATTGCGCCGTCGCCGGTTTGGCTTTCGGCGCCGCGCCCCGTTCCGCCGCGCCCCTGCGCCTGCGACTGGGCGACGCCCACGCCCTGATCCCGCCCTTCACCGGCAACGGCATGACCATGGCGTTCCAGTCCGCCGCCCTCGCCCTCGACCCCCTGCTCGCCTGGTCCCGGGGCGCCGCCGAGTGGCCCGCGACGCTCGCCCGCGTCCACCGCCGCCTGCGCGCCCGTTTTCGCCTCCGCCTCGCCGCCTCCGCCCTGCTCCACCCCGCCCTGCTCCGCCCCCGCGGCCAGGCCGGCCTCGCCGCCGCCGCCCGCGCCGGCCTGCTGCCCCTCCGCCCCCTTTACCACGCTCTGCATTAGCCCGTTGCCCGCCCCCCGGCTCGGTCCGCCCGTCCCCCCTTCTAGTTAAACTCTCAACTTAAACCGCGGGTCGCCCCGCGACCCGCCCAGCCATGTATCTCCACGCCCTCGCCACCGCCGTGCCCGCGCCCCGCTTCACCCAGGCCGAATGCTGGGACATCGTCGCCGCCTCCGAGGCCCGCAACCGCCTTTCCCGCCGTTCCCGCCTCGTGCTTCACTCGATCCTGAGGGGCGACAGCGGCATCGCCACCCGCCACTTCGCCTACACGCCCATCGACCAGGTCTTCGCCGCCCCCGCCGACCAGCTCAACGAAACCTTCCGCCGCGAAGCCCCGCTGCTCGCCGGCCGCGCCCTCGCCACCGCCCTCGAACAAGCCGGCCTGCGCGCCGACCAGCTCGACGCCCTGCTCGTCTGCACCTGCACCGGCTACATCTGCCCCGGCGTGACCAGCTACGTCGCCGAGCAACTCGGCCTCCGCCCCGACGCCTACCTCCAGGACCTCGTCGGCCTCGGCTGCGGCGCCGCCATCCCGACCCTGCGCTCCGCCCAAGGCGTGCTCGCCGCCCACCCCGGCGCCACCGTGGCCTGCATCGCGGTCGAGATCTGCTCCGCCGCCTTTTTCCTCGACGACGACCCCGGCGTGCTGGTCAGCGCGTGCCTCTTCGGCGACGGCGCCGCCGCCACGATCTGGCGCGCCACCCCGCTCGCCGCCGGCCCGCACGCCGCCGCGCCCCTGCGCGCCGAGGGTTTCAACACCCACCACGACCCCGCCGCACGCGACAAAATCCGCTTCATGCAACGCGACGGCAAGCTGCGCAATCTGCTCGCGCCCGACGTCCCCGCCCTCGCCGCCGCCACCGTCGCCCGCCTCTTCGCCGCCGAGCCCGCCGACCGGTCTGCGCCCGCCCGCGTGCTCGCCCATCCCGGCGGCCGTGACGTGCTCGACGCGCTGGAGGCCGCGCTGCCCGGCCACCGCCTCGACGCCAGCCGCCGCGTGCTCCGCGCCCACGGTAACATGAGCAGCCCCTCCGTCCTCTTCGCCTTGGCCGACGCCCTCGCCGACGGCCGCCCCACCCCGGACGCCGACTGGTGGCTGGTCGCTTTCGGCGCCGGCTTCTCCGCCCACTCCTGCCGCCTCGCCGCCGCGGACTGATCTAGCCGGCCGACAAATCCCCTCACACCGGCCGCTGCAAGGACCGCGGATCCTCGCCCGCCCGCAGCGAGATGACCGAACCCTCGCGCCCCAGCCCGAGGCACTCGAAAAGATTTCGCACGCACTGGCCCAGCCGGTCGTGGCCGAGCCCCTCCCGCTCGATCGCATCCACCAACCGCCGCGCCAGCGCCGCCGCCTTTTCCCGCACCCGCTCCGCCTCCGCCGGGGGCGGGTTGTCGTCCTCGTCCCGACAAGGATCGAGCAGCGCGTCCAACTCTTCCGCCAAAGCCCCCGCCCCCGTCCCGCCGCCCCCGACCGTCGGCGGCAAGGCCAGCAAAATCCTCCGCGCCACCCGCCCCGCATGGGACAGGTTCAGCGGAACGTCGAAAAACGGCATAACATCGGGGGGCATGGCGTGAAACATGTTGAAGCTTCACCCAAACCCGCCCGCCTGCGTTCGCAATCCTCGCCTTCCGCACATCCGCCCGTTTTTCATCGCCGCTCCCGCCTCCGCTCCCAGCTCCTCGCTCCCAACTCCCAGCTTCCCGCTCCCGCTCCCAGCCATGGCCACCTTCACCGCCCCGCCCGCCCTCGTGTTTCTCCACGGCCCCGTCGGCGCCGGCAAACTCACCATCGCCCGCGAGCTCGCGGCCCTCACCGGCTTCGCCCTGTTTCACAACCACCTCGTGGTCGACACCCTCCTCGCCCTGTTCCCCTTCGGCAGCCCCGCCTTCGTCCGCCACCGCGAGCGCCTCTGGCTCGAACTCATGCCCGAGGCCATCGGCGCCGGACGCTCCCTCATCTTTACTTTCGCGCCCGAAAAAACCGTTTCGACCTCCTTCCCCACCGCCCTCGCCCACCACATTTCGCTGGTCGGCGGCCGGGTCCGCTTCGCCGCCGTCACCTGCGACGAAACCGAGATCGAACGCCGCATCTCCGCCCCTTCCCGGCGCGAGACCGGCAAGCTGTCCGATCTCGGCACCTACCGTCGGCTGAAACACGAGAAAGCCTTCGCCTACGCGCCGCTGCCGGCCGAGGTCACGGCCGACGCCACCGCCACCCCGCCCCGCATCTCCGCGATCGCCATCGCCGCCGGTCTGTCTCTCCCCCTGGCGCGCTAAAGCGGCCGCGGCGCGGCACGAAAAACGGCGGGCTTGGCGGCCCGCCGTTTTTTCCACCGCCCTGGCGGGGCGGTCGATTTGTTTGGTCCGCGCTGAACCCGGTTCAGCGGACGCGTGCGGCTTACTTGCCGGCCGGGGTGGTCGCCTTGGCCGGGGCCTTGGTGGCCTTCTCGCCGGTGCAGCAGCAGTTGGTGTCGACACCACAAACCTTGCCGTCGGCCTTGACCGCGCAGCCGCAGGGAGCCTTGGCGGCCTTTTCGTCGGACGGTTTGCAGGTGGCGCCGTCGGCCGCGAAGGCGGCGGTGGCGAGGACTGAGGCGAATGCGAGGGCGAGGAGGGAGCGGAGGAGGTTCATGTTGGGATCCAGGTTGGGAGTTTGGTTTGAGATCGGCCCGGGCGTGAAACCCGGACGCACATGATACGCGTCCAGGCTTCCTTCCCCTTGGATTATTTTGCCGCCGCCGCCGTCTTCGCGTTCGCGATGAATCGTTCGATCCGGTCGCAGGCCACGAGGAGCTGCTCGTAGCTGGTGGCGAAACAGGCGCGCACGTGGCCGGTGCCGTTGGCGCCGAAGGCGGTGCCGGGCACGACCGCGACCTTCTGCTCCTTGAGCAAACCGACCGCGAAATCCTTCTCCGTCATGCCGATGCCGGTGGTGGTGGGGAAGGCGTAGAAACTGCCGCGCGGCGAGTGGCAGGTGAGGCCGATCTCGTTAAATCGACGCACCACGAGGTCGCGGCGGCGGTGATACTGGTCGCGCATCTCGCACACGTTTTCCCAACCGTTTTGCAGGGCCTCGAGCGCCGCCTCCTGGGCGATGATGGAGGCGCACATCATGGCGTATTGATGCACCTTCATCATGGCGTCGATCAACTCGGCCGGGCCGCAGGCGTAGCCGATGCGCCAACCGGTCATGGCGAAGGCCTTGGAGAAGCCGTGCAGGAAAATCGTGCGCTCCGCCATGCCGGGCAGGCTGGCGATGCTGGTGTGCGTGCCCTCGAAGGTCAGCTCGGAGTAGATCTCGTCGCTCAGCACCAGCAGATCCTTCTCGCGGCAGAAGGCGGCGATGGCCTCCAGCT
>JAIXVP010000435.1 GCA_027482905.1 Opitutaceae bacterium | reverse complement strand
GGTGCTCGGCGATCCAGCGCAGCGTCTCCTCGAAGAGCGCCTTGAAGAAGGAATAGTTCTTCAGCACCTCGACGAAACCCACGACGGACGAGGCCGTGAGATCGTGCAAAAGCTGCGCGCCCGCCGCGGCGAGGTGTTTTCCGCCCAGCGCGCACACCGCCAGCTCCGGGCGTTTCAAGCGCAGGTCGGCCACGAGCCGCGCCGCATGCTCGTCGCCCGAATGCTCGCCCGCGACGACGAGCAGATCAACGCGCCCTCCCCGAGGCGCCTCCAGCCAGAATGGCAGCGCCTCAGCCACGACGGCCCTCGCCCTCTTCTCCGCGTCTCCGCGTCTCTGCGTTAAGATTCATCACCGTTTCGCCGACTTGATCTGCTCCGAAATCTGGATCGCGACCTCGAGCGCCGTCTTGCCCAGCGAGGCGCCGACCTTGGGCTGCTTCAGCTCGGCCACGCTCTCGGTGAAGTGCTGAAGCTCCAGCTTGAGCGGCTCGTCCTTCTCGATCGGAATCTCGCCCACCGGGATCTCGCTCGCGTCGCCCGCCTTCGCCAGGCCGACCTTCACCTTCAGGCCGTAGGCGATCACGTCGCTCTTCTTCACCAGGTGGCCCTTCTGATTCATGAAATCGAGCGAGAGATAGGCGTTGTCCTGGAACACGCGGATCTCGCGGTTTTTCTTCAGGCTCATGCGCGAGGCGCTGAGGTTGGCCACGCAGCCGTTTTCAAACTCGATGCGCGTGTTCGCGATATCCTCGGTCTTCGAGAGCACGCTGATGCCCACGCTGTCGATCTTGCGAATGGGCGACTTCACCAGCGCGAGCACGATGCCGATGTCGTGGATCATCAGGTCGAGGACCACGCCGACCTCGGTGCCGCGCGGCGTGTAGGGCGCGAGGCGCTCGGCCGTGATGTAGCCGGGCCGGTCGATGTGTTTCTCCATAAAACCCATGACCGGGTTAAAATGCTCGATGTGGCCCACCTGCACGATGCAGCCCTTGGCCTGCGCCGCCGCGAGCACGCGCTCCGCCTCCTCCAGCGTCGCGGTGATGGGTTTCTCGATCAAGAGGTGGCAGCCCTGCGCGAGCAGCGGGAGCGCCACGCGTTCGTGTTTGTCGGTCGGCACGACGACCGACACCGCGTCGCAAGCCGCGCCGAGGTCCTCGAGGGTGGCGTAGCGTTTGCAGGCGTGGCGGGCGCAGATTTCGGCCGCGCGGGCGTCGTCGGCCTCGAAGATGCCCATGAACTCGACGTTGGTCAGGGCGGCGTAGATGCGGGCGTGATGCTGGCCGAGCGAGCCTACGCCGGCCACGCCGCACTTCACCTTGGGTTTGGGGGAGGAGAACAGGTTCAACGTTGAGAAAGAGGCGCGACCTTGCCCGCCGCCCGCGCCGGTTGCGAGCGGGATGTGCGTCGCTCTCCTTCCTCTCGCCCGCGGGCGCTCGCCGCGATCCCAATCGAAGTCCACCCTTCACAGAACGTAGACTACCGCAATGGTGATCACTTAGCCGAACTTGGCGCAGGCGGGTTGAAGACCCGGATAAAAAACTCGACCAGACGGCGGGAGCCGTAGGGCGTGCTGGCGATACCGTGGCCGCCGTTGGGCACGGCGAGGAGCTCGAAGTCTTTGTCGGCCCGAATGAGAGCATCGACGACTTGGTAGGTGCTGGCGGGATCGACGTTCGTGTCGAGCTCGCCGACCATGAGAAGGAGTTTGCCGGAAAGCTTGTGGGCGTTGGCGACGTTGGAGCTGCGCACGTAGCTCTCGTCCACGGGCCAGCCCATCCACTGCTCGTTCCACCAGATCTTATCCATGCGGTTGTCGTGGCAGGCGCTGTCGGAGACGGCGGCGCGGTAGAAGTCGCCGTGGAAGAGCAGGCCGCCGAGGGCGTTTTGGCCGCCGGCGGAGGTGCCGAAGAGGCCGACGCGGGCGAGATCCATCTCGGGGTGCTCGGCGGCGGCGGCACGAATCCAGGCGATGCGGTCGGGAAAGCCGGCATCGCCGATGTTTTTCCAGGCGACGTCGTGGAAGGCCTTGGAGCGGTTGGAGGTGCCCATGCCGTCGAGCTTCACCACGATGAAGCCGCGATCGGCCAGATCCTGCGAACGATGGCGCGGCCGAAAGGTTTTCGGGGTGAAGGAATCCTGCGGGCCGGCGTAGATGTCCTCGAGAACCGGATACTTTTGCGCGGGATCGAAATCTTGTGGGCGCTGGATTACGCCGTAGATGTCGGTGATACCGTCGCGGCCCTTGGCGGTGAAACGCTCGGGGGCGCGCCAGCCGTCGGCGATGAGCTCGGAGACGTCGGACTCCTCGACGCGGAGGACGAAAGCGCCGTCGGAGACGCGGCGGAGCTCGGTGACGGGCGCGAGATCTACGCGGGACCATGTGTCGAGCAGGTAGCGGCGGTCCGGCGAATAGCGCACGGAGTGGGTGCCGTCGCCTGCGGTGAGAGCGACTAAGCCGGAGCCGTCGAGGCCGACTCGATAGTGATGAATATGATACGGATCCTCGCCGGGGTTTCTGCCCGAGGCGGTGAACCAGACCTCGCGTTTATCGCGGTCAATGCGCTCCACGCCGCGGACGACCCAGTCGCCGCGGGTGATCTGGTTTTTCACCCGGCCGGTCTTGGCGTCGTAGAGATAGAGGTGGTTCCAGCCGTCGCGCTCGGACATCCAGATGATCTCGCCGGTTTCGCCGAGATACTCGGAGTAGAATTTCCCGGAGTAGCAGATGAACGTTCGACTGGTCTCGTCCACGACGGAGCGGACGGCGCCGGTGTCGGCGGCGACGCCGAGGATGCGGAGGGCCTGGTGGCCGCGCTGGTTGAAGAGGAAGGTGAACTCGCTCGAGTCGGCGGCCCAGCGGACATCGCCGATAGACCAAGGGTTGGCGAACAGGGCGTCGGAGACCGGGATCTCGCGGCGGGCCTCGATCTCGAAAAGGTGAGGCTTGGCGTAGGGAACCTCGTCGCCGGGCTTGAGGTAGGGGATGACGACGAGCTTGGGCTGGAGCTGGTCGGGCGGGGAGGACTGAACCATGGTCACGCGGCGCTGGCCGCCGGGCGTGTGGCGCATGGCGACGAAGCGCTTGGAGTCGGGCGACCAGTAGATCTCGGGCTCGGGGCGCTCGGGCTCGCGGGTGTCGTATTCCATCTCCATGGAGCGGCGGGCCTCGACGTTGCGCGCGTAGCTTGAGAGCGCGTGGGCATCGTGGGTGAGCGGCTCTTCCTTGCCGGCGCGGACATCGCGCAAGGCGAGGTTGTCGCCGCGGACGACGACCTCCCAGCGGCCGTCGGGAGAGCGGACGCCCTCGGGGCGGTCTTCGCGCGGGCGGCGGTCGGCGTCCCGGGCAGGGCGCTGCGAACGCGGCGGGGCGAAGTCGAAGGTCTCGGTGATGGAGGCGACGGCGGGGCGATCCTCGGCGACGAAGACGGCGAGGGTGTCGCCGTTCTTGGCAGCGACGAGCCAGGCGTGGCCGGCGTAGGTGTTTTGGTCGCGTTCCTCGCCGGGTTTGAGGCTGCCGTAGAGGCGGCGTTCGCCCGATTGGTCGATCCAGTGGAGGTCGATCTCGGTGTCGCGGCGGTTGACGAAAAGAATGCCGGACGGCTCGCCGGCGGAGCGGGACGCGCGGGCCTCGCGGCGTGGGCGCAGGCCCTCGCGGGCGCCGGAGGCCGAGTCGACGGCGGTGAGCTCGTAGCTCGCGAGATCGAGTCGCCAGGCCTTGGTCAGGCCCTGCAGAACGACCTGCGCGCCGTCTTCGGAGAAATCAAGCGACTCAACCGGGAGGGCGGCGGCGTCGATGGTTTTTTCGAGCAGGCGGGAGAGGGCGGCGGCGACGCGCACGTGGTCGAAGGCCGGGGCGCGCTCACCCGTGTCGGCGTTGACCAGAATGAACTCGGTTCGCTCCCGGCCGGTGTCCACGCGATACCAGAAGCGCGCGGCGTCCCGGCCGGTTTCGGCGAGCCAGTGCGGATCGACGCGGTCGCGATAGACGCGCGGAGCGGCCGGGAGCGAGGAGAAGGCGAGGACGGCGGGCAAGGCGAGGACGGCGAGACGAGGGAGGCCGGGCAGCGAACGGGGGATCATTTTTTGGAGGCGGGACGGGACTTGGCGACGGCGGGGCGGCGTGAGCGCGCCATGAGCGCCTCGACCTCCTCGGCCTCGATGGGAATGTTGGCCATGAGATCGACCGGGCCGGAATCGGTGAGGAGGACGTCGTTCTCGAGGCGGACGGCGAAGCCCTCCTGGGGGATGTAGATGGCGGGCTCGACGGTCATGACCCAGCCGGCCTGCATGGGGCCGACGGTGAGGGCGACATCGTGCACGTCGAGGCCGAGCGGGTGGCCGACGCCGTGCATAAAGTATTTTTTCACGGCGGGGGCCTCGGGCGTCTGGCGCTTGATGTCGGCGGGCTTGAGAAGGCAGAGCTTGAGCAACTCCTCCTCGACGAAGGCCTCGGCCTCCTTTTGCCAGTCCTTTGGTTTTTTGCCCGGAACGAGGCCGTCGGTGCAGCGGCGGAGCACGCGCAGCACGGAGTCGTAAACGGCGCGCTGGCGCCTGGTGAAGCGGCCGTTGACCGGAATGGTGCGGGTCATGTCGGCGTTGTAGTTCGCGTGGGTGCCGGCGACGTCGAGCAGGAGGAGTTCGCCGTCGCGGCAGGCCTGGTCGTTGGCGACGTAGTGGAGG
>JAIXVP010000034.1 GCA_027482905.1 Opitutaceae bacterium | reverse complement strand
GGCTAGCTTGGGGGTGTGACCGATCGGAAGGTGTGCGTTGCCAGGACCAAGACTCGGGGGAACGAAAATCTTTGTGGCCATAACTGCAAGATGTAACCAAATTGGTTACATAATGGCTGGCTCGCGCGAGCGAAAAAATCGAGGCAGGGAAGCGGGGGTGGACGCGGTGCGGATGCGGGGCGGGTGGTGGGCGCCGACGCATCACAGTTACGTCGGCCATTTCCGAACCCGGTGTGCGAGCCGTCCTCCTCGGGGTGGTGGTCTTGGGCCTGGTCATCAGTCGCCGCCGCCGGGCGGCGTGGGCGGGGGTGATTGGGCGGGTTGCGTTGAAGGAACGGGCTCGATAAGTTCGGCGGATGGACGACGTGCGCGGCCCGATTTTGCTCTACGACGGGGAATGCGGGCTTTGCCGCGCCCTCGTGCGTCGGCTGGCGCGGGCGGACCGGCGGGCGTCGCTCCATTACGCGCCGCTGCAGGGGGCGTTCGCTCAGGCGGCGCTGCGGCGGTGCGGGCTGCCGACGGAGGATTTCGACAGCTTGGTCTTCCTGCCGGAGGCGGAGCGCGCCGAATTCCATCTGCGCACCGCCGGGGTGATCGCGGCGCTGGCGCGGCTGGGCGGGCTATGGCGATTCGCGGCGCGGGTGATGGCGGTGGTGCCGGGCGCGTGGCGCGATGCGATCTACAAAGGCGTGGCGCGGGTGCGCTACCGGATTTTCGGCCGGGTGGAATACCGGGCCGGCGAGCCGGCCGACCCGACTCGGGCGGAGCGGTTTTTGTCCTGATCCGGGTCAGGATTTAGCGGGCGGGCAGCGCGGCGAGGGCGGCCGACATCCGGCGCAGGCCCTCGTCGAGCGTCGCGCGGGGGCAGCCGAAATTGAGGCGGACGTGGGTGCCGCGCGGGGCGCCGAAGTAGGCGCCGTCGCTCAGGCCGACGCCGTGCGCCTCGAAGTGCGCGACGGGGTCTGCCAGGCCGAGGGCGGAGACGTCGAACCACGCGAGGTAGGTGGCCTCGATCGGGGCGGCGAGACGCACGCCGGGCAACTCCCCGGCGCGTAGCGCGCCGACGATGCGGTCGCGGTGCCCGCGCAGTGTCTCCAGCAGGCCTTGGCGCCAGGCTTCGCTGTCGCGGTAGGCCGCCTCGCAGGCGGCGAAGCCGAGGGAGGTGACTTCGGCAACGATGCCGTGGGTGGCGCGCACGAAGCGGGCACGGAGGGCGGCGTCGGGGATGATGGCGAAGGAGGTGCCGAGGCCGGGGACGTTGTAGGTCTTGCTCGGGGCCATCAGGGTGAGGGTGCGCGCGGCGTGTTCCGGTGCGACCAGCGCGGTCGGCAGGTGGGGCAGGGCGGGGTCGAGGATGAGGTCGCAGTGGATCTCGTCGGAGCAGAGCACGAGGTCGTGGCGGGCGCAGAACTCGGCCAGGCGGACGAGCTCGTCGCGGCGGAAGACCCGCGCGACGGGGTTGTGCGGGTTGCAGAGGAAAAACAGGCGGGTGCGCGGCGTGACGGCGGCCTCGAGCGCGGGCCAGTCGATTTCCCAGCGGCCGTCGGCCAGGCCGGTCGGGCCGGGGCGGAGCGCGAGCGGCACGGTCACCGAGACGCGTCCGGAGTTTTTCGGCGCGGTCATGAAAGGCGGATACACCGGGGTGAGGCAGAGCACCTCCTCGCCGGGCGCGGCGAAGGCCTGGGCGGTGACGTTCAGCCCGCAGACGAGACCGGGAAGCCAAACGATCCAAGCGGGGTCGATGGTCCAGCCATAGCGGTTGGCGCAGGCGTCGACCACGGCGTCTACGGTGGATTTGACCGGCCGGGCGTAGCCGAAGATGCCGGCGTCCACCCGGCGGCGCAGAGCCTCGACGATGGCGGGCGAGGAACGGAAATCCATGTCCGCGACCCACATGGGCAGAATGTCGCCGGCGGGGTATTTCTGCCACTTCTGCGAATCGGTGCCGAGAAGCGGCTGAATGGTGGTGAAGTCGAAGCTCATGGGCGGACGCGGACCTTGGCGGGTCGGGCGACGGGCGGCACGCGTATTTTGGGACGCTTTTGCGCGCCGGCGTGACAGGCGGGCGGACAAAACTGCCCGCCCGGGTGGAGCCCAATTCTCTTAACTCGTTGTTGGTTAATTTAAAGGCGCAGCATTCCAGGTCGGCACCGCGTATGCGAAGTGGTGGGCGAACTTCGGTTCACCCATAAACCCGACATCACAACCCAACCCATACACGGAGACAAAAATCATGAGATACGTTCGTTACACCACCCCGGTCGGCCGCGCCTATCTTCCCGCCTTCGCCCGCAGTCCCTGGGCGGGGCTGGAGACGCAGATCGACCGCTTGTTCGAGGCGGCCCTCAGCGACACGGCGGGCGGAACCGCCGCGCGTTTCCCGGTCGACCTTTTTGAGGACGCCAACGCCACCTACGTTCGGGCCGAGCTGCCCGGCGTGAACCGCGCCGACATCGGCGTGGAGCTGGTTGACGGCACGCTGCAGATCACCGCCAAGCGCACGACCAAGACCGGCGAGCGCGAGGAGACGGTCGATTTCAGCCGCGCGGTCACCGTGCCGGATGGCGCGGTCCAGGCCGACAAGGTCGCCGCCGCCTACGAAAATGGCATCCTGACCGTGACTCTGCCCAAACGCGAGGAGGCCAAACCCCGCAAGGTCAGCGTGACCGTCGCCTGAGGGCCGCCCGCGCCGTTCGAATCCACCCAACCACCCTAATCACCATCCAAATCCAAACGGAGAAACCCAACATGTCCCTCATCTCATCCCTCATCCCCTCGCTCGGCGCTTCGCCCGCCGCCCCGGCCGCCGCCGCAACCGACGCGACCCCGGCGGCCGATCTCGGCCCCACCGTGACGCCGCGTTACCAACTGACCGAGACCGCCGAGGCTTACGGCTTGACCGTGGAGCTGCCCGGCGTGGCCAAGGACGGCCTCGAACTGACCATCGACCACGAGCAGATCCGCGTGGTCGGACGCCGGGCCGGCCGCAAGCCCGAGGCTTGGACGGCGCTGCACCGCGAGACTCGCGATGCGCACTTCGAACTCGAGCTCGAGCACGGCCGTGCGGTCGATCCCGAGACGATCCGCGCCGAGCTGCGCGACGGTTTGTTGCGAGTCGCCCTGCCCAAGGCCGGCGCCCTCAAGCCCCGCAAGATCGCGGTGGCCTGAGCGCCACCCGCTCGCACCCACCGGCCGCCCGGGCCGCCCGAAGCGATTCGGGCGGCCCGTTTTTTCGCGCGCGGGGAGGACGGCGCGGCGGTTGACTCGGCAAAACGCGGGCCGCTAGTTCTGGCCTCCTCTCCCTCTTTCGCCATGCGCTCCCTATCTTTGTTCATCGGTTTGATTTTCGCCCTGCTCGCGACCGGTCTGCGCGCGCAGGACGCGGCTTCCGCCGTCCCGGCCGCCGATCCCGCCACCCAGGCGGTCGCGGCGGTGGCCAGCGGCGCCGCGGAGCCGGCCCGAGCGCCGGACCTGGTCGAGCATCTCGTCGATCTCTCGCTCGAGGCCTTCGGCATCCGCAACGACGGCGCGAGCAACACCTGGCAACACTTCGTGATCGCGGCGTTCATCCTCGTCGCGTCCTACGTTTTTCGGCGCGGCTTCACCAAGCTCGTCTTCGGCGGACTCAAGCGTCTCAGCGCGCGCACCGAGACCACGCTGGACGACGAGTTGTTCGACGCCCTGGAGAAACCGGTCGGCGGATTCATCGCGCTGTTCGGCGCGGTCATGGCGGTCAAGGTCCTCAAACTCTCCGAGCAGGCGGATGAGGCGCGGGTGTATCTCCAGACGGTCGCGGCGGCGGTCGTGACGCTTTGGTTCTTCATCAGCGCTTTCAACACCATCCTCGACCACATCCACGCCGAGGCGAAGCGGAAGGATCTCAGCGTGGCGGCCTTCATGCCGTGGATAAAGAAGACGCTCATCGCGATCATCCTAATCTTCGGCGTGTTGATGGTTGCGCAGCGACTGGGCGCGGACGTGAAGGCCTTTCTCGCCGGTCTCGGCATCGGTGGTCTCGCTTTCGCGTTGGCGGCCCAGGATACGTTGGCGAACGTCTTCGGTTCCGTGGTGGTCGCGGTCGACCAGCCCTTCCGCACCGGCGACTTCGTGCAGATCGGCGCTTTCCAAGGAACGGTGGAGGACATCGGCCTGCGCTCGACCAAACTGCGCACCCCGGCGCGCACGTTGATCGCGATCCCGAACAAGACGGTGGCGGGCGAGGCGATCAACAACTTCAGCCGCATGCCGCAGCGCCGGGTGGACCAGACCATCGGGCTGACCTACTCGTCCAAGTCCAGCCAGGTCGAGGCCTTGCTCGGCGAGATCCGCGCCCTCCTGAAAAACGACACGGAGGTGCACCAGGAATTCATCGCGGTAAACTTCCTCAACTACGGTGCATTCTCGCTCGATGTGCAGATCATCTACTTCACCGCGTCGCCGGATCTCCTGAAATGCTTCGCGACGCGCGAACGCCTCAACCTCGCGATCATGCGCCTGGTCGAGGCGCACGGCCTGAGTTTCGCCTACCCGACCCAGACCATCGAGCTGTCCGGCGACATCGCCCAGCGCATGGTGGGGTTGAAAAAATAAACGGCGTCAGAGCAGGCCGGACGGAGAGGCGGGATCGCCGGGGCCGGCGATACCGCCCTGCCTGTAGGGGTCAGGCCATGCAGGCTTGAAACCCGGCGTTCAGGGCGGCGCGGTCGAGGTTCTTGCCGATGAAGACAAGGGTGTTTTCGCGCGCGTCCTTGCCCCAGGGGCGGTCGAACTTCGCGTCGAAGAGCATGTGCACGCCCTGAAACACGAGGCGGTTGGGCGAGCCTTTCACGGCGAGCACGCCCTTGCTGCGGTAGATGTCGTTGCCCTTTTCCTTGAGAAGCTTGCCGATCCAGTCGTTGAGCTTTTTGCCGTCGAGGTCGCCGGTCTGGCGTATGCCCACGCTGGATACGTCGGCGTCGTGGGAGTGGGTGTGTTCGTAATCCTGTTGCCAGCCAGGGCGGGCGGTCTCGCCCATCACGTGGATGTGCAGCGGGTGGTGGCCGCAGGCCTCGAACACGAGGTAGAAGCCGGGCGCGGCGAGGGTGAGCGGGAAATGGGCGTGGCCGTGGTCGCCGAGGTGGAGGCGGTGCAAGGTGGCGCCGGGCGCGACCGCTTCGCCGGGGCGCACCTTGTTTTCCCAGTCGGCGAAAACGAGCACGGCGGCGTCGCGGGCGGCGGCGAGGTCGGCGGGGGCGAGGGACTTCACCGGCAGGATGGCGACATCGAGGGTGCCGTCCGGGCCGTGATGATGGTGGCCGTGGCCGTCGCCATGGTCGTGCGCGTGGTCGTGGCCGTGATCGTGCCCGCAGCAATCGTCGTGGGCGTGGCCGATGACGAGTTCGTGGGTGCCGGCGGGAAGGGCGTAGGCGCCGGCCCACTCGAAGGGGTAGGAGGGGGCGAGGAAGGCGGGGTCGAGCTCGGTGGCGCGGGAGAGGTTGAAGCCGCCGACGTTGAGGATGCGGTCGAGGGGCACGTCGGCGTTGGTGGCGCGGAGGAGGCGGGCGGCGCCGTTCATGCGGCGCACGCGGGATTCGAGGGCGTCGAGCTCGGTCGGGGTGGCGAGGTCGGACTTGTTGAGGATGAGCACGTCGGCGAAGCCGATCTGTTTTTTCACCTCGGGCGAGGTGTCGAGGTGTTGGAGCACGTGGCGGGCGTCGACCACGGTGACGATGGCGTCGAGGCGGAAGGCGGCCTTCATCTCGTCGTCGGTGAAGAAGGTCTGCGCGACGGGGCCGGGGTCGGCGAGGCCGGTGGTCTCGATGAGGATGCCGTCGAGCCGGTCCTTGCGTTTCATCAGGCGGCCGAGGATGCGGAGGAGGTCGCCGCGCACGGAGCAGCAGATGCAGCCGTTGTTCATCTCGAAGATCTCCTCCTCGGACTGGATCACGAGCTGGTTGTCCACCCCGACCTCGCCGAATTCGTTTTCGATCACGGCGAGTTTTTTGCCGTGGTTTTCGGTGAGGATGCGGTTGAGCAGGGTCGTTTTCCCGGCGCCGAGGAAACCGGTCAAGACGGTGACCGGGATGGGCGCGGGGACGGCGGGAACGACGGGTGCGGGCGAGGCGGCGGGGGCGGACATGGTGGTCAACAAGAGACGCAAGGTCGCCCGGGTCGCAAGGCGGGACGCGCGCCGGGCGGCGGCCGAGGCGGCGGACAAAAAAGGCCCGATCCGCGCGGGGCGGATCGGGCCGGGGAGAGGTGGACGACGTCGGAGGCGAAAACTCAGCCGCGTTTGGCGGCGATAAGTTGCTCGAGTTTCACGATGTCGGCGCTGAAGAGGCGGATGCCCTCGGCGGTTTTCTCGGTGGCCATGGCGTCCTCGTTCTGGGCGAAGCGGAAGGCTTTTTCGTCGAGGCTGACCTTCTTCAGGTCGGCGGCGGCGGCGCAGGCGGGGTCGAGTTTGCGGACGACCGGATCGGTGCTCGCCGCGAGCTCGGCCAGAAGGGTGGGGGCGATGGTGAGGAGGTCGCAGCCGGCGAGCTCCAGAACCTCGCCCTTGTTGCGGAAGGAGGCGCCCATGACCTCGGTCTTGTAGCCGAATTTTTTGTAGTAGGTGTAGATCTGGGTGACCGAGATGACACCGGGGTCCTTCGCGCCGGCGAAGTCGCCGGTCGGGGTTTTGGCCTTGTGCCAGTCGAGGATGCGGCCGACGAAGGGCGAGATCAG
>JAIXVP010000064.1 GCA_027482905.1 Opitutaceae bacterium | reverse complement strand
GGTAACAAGCTGACAGGCGACGCCCTCGATGAGCAAAACATCTTGATTGTTCCCGTGGCCGTCACCCGATGAAATCACTTTTTCATAAGCGTAGTGCGCGGCGTGCTTCCGCCTTCACCATCATAGAGCTTCTGGTGGCCATCACCATCACGGCCGCGATCACGACCTTGATGGTCACGATCGTGATCAACGTCCTCAACGCCTGGAGCCGCTCCTCGGCCACGCTGACCGTGGGAAATCAAGCCCGCGTTATTCTTGATCGCCTCGCCGCGGACATCCAGGGCGCGGCGCTCAAGCGTTCCGGCGACGTCATGTTTGCGGCCACCATTCCCAAGGACCAGACGGCCAAGGGCGACGCGGGCGTTCCCGATGCCGACTGGAGCGGGGCTTATGTGAAGCCTGGCGATACCGCCTCTCCGAATGGGTCGCTTTATCTTGGCACCACGTTGGGTAACCGGGACCTTGAGGAGTATCGTTTCGGACAGGCGGGCGTTTGGCTCCGTCTCTTTTCGGTTCCCGCCGATAATAGTGGCACCGCCCTGAACGATTTTTCCGCCCCACGGGCCATCGGTTACCAAATCGTTCGCAAGCAGGTGGGATCGACAATCGCACCCTACACTTATCAACTCTTTCGCAGCGAAGTCCGGCCTTTCGGGACAAATCCATCCACCAAGCAAGCATCCACGTTCGCCAACGGCTACGACCTCTTCGGCACCAATGGTTACAACGATCCCGCCTTGTCGTCAGGCGGCGCCAATCTGGCCGATGCCGGCGTCGTTCGCCGGCCCCGTGCCGAGTATGTTTTGGGCGACGGTGTGATCGACTTTGGCGTTCGCATCTTCACCCGCAGCAACACCGGCGTTTTGGAAGAGGCGTTCCCGGTCGATCGCCGCGGAGGAGGCGCCATCGTGCGCCGGGTCTTTGCCGCAACCACGGATACCACCAAGGTCCACCCCAACAACGCGCTTTCGAATTCGGGCAATTTCACCACCGCCGACACGAGTTACGGCTATCCCGCCGTGGTGGAGGTGATGGTGCGCGTGCTCACTCCGTCCGGCGTGGAGATCATGCAAGCCTACGAGGACGATCCCACCCGTTTCGGCGGAGCCACGGCCTCCAAGTGGTGGGATCTCGCCTTGGCCAATTCCAAGGTCTTCATCCGCCGCATCGAAGTCCAATCGAAGGCCCTCTAAATGCGCGCCGCCGGGTGTCGCCCTCTTTATACTCTCCCCCTTTGCTGATGATCCGGAATGTCACCCCAGCCTCGTCGCCCCGACGGGGATTTGCCCTCTTGGTCACCATCGTCCTCGTGGCGTTTCTGGTGTTGATCCTGGTCGGCCTCGCCACCTTCACCCGCGTGGAGACGCAGGTGGCCGGAAATGCCGAGACCCTGGCCAAGGCGAAACAAAACGCCCTGACCGGTCTCAACATCGCGGTCGGGCAACTGCAGCGCTACGCGGGCGCCGACCACCATGTCACCGCCCGCGCCGACATCACCGCCGCCGGATTGAATCACCCGCATTTTACCGGCGTATGGCTCGACACCAATGGCGGCACCCCTCCCTCGGTTTGGCTGGTGAATGGCAATGAGACCGCTCCCATTTCCGTCACTCCCGGATCGCTAAACCCGGCCGGAGGCACTTTTCCATTTAGCGATACTACCGGCGCCACCGGCGAGGTTTTCCTGCTCGGCCGAGCCAGCGTGGACAGCGATGCCGACCGCGTGCGCGTCGCCAAGTCCAAGATCGACGCCCCCGCCGGCAGCATACCCGGCCTGACCACCGCCGAAACCATCGGCCATTACGCCTACTGGATCGGCGACGAGGGCGTGAAGGCCAGCGCCAGCCTGGTGGACCCCAATATCATCGCCGGCACCCGCCTCAACTACACCGATGGCGACGACTGGACCGGTGCGGCCAACGATAAGCGGGATCGCCTCAATCAACTCGCTTTACCCCGTCCTCGCCTCGAGCGGCTGTTCACCACGGCCGGTTTCGACCCCGACTCCAACGCCAATGCCGCCGAACTCCCCAAGGTGAAAGTGGCCAACCAGCTTCAGTATCTCACCAATGCGCCCTCGCTCGCCCTACGTCGGTCCTCCTTTCATAGCATCACTCCGCTAAGCGAGGCCGTGCTGGCGGATTGGCCCCGCAACCAGTTGAAAAAGGATCTCACCGACACGGCGGCGGCCAATACGGCGGGTATCGCGGTCACGGCTTTTCGCGACGCCCGCGTATCGACGCCCGCCAGCGGCTACGTGGCCACCTACGGCCCGGTGGCGGTCACGCCAAGTAACGCCATCGCCACCGCTTCCTTGCCCGCGTTCTCGGCCGGACCCGTCCTGCGCGAGTTTGGTATTCGTTTCTATTTCACCTCCGACTCCACCGGTGCCGTGACACTAAACTACCTCGTCGAGGCCGTCTTGTGGAACCCCTACTCAGCTACGTTGAATTTGACCAGTGCCACGGACAAACTCCGCATCGTGATGGTCGACTTGCCGACCATCACGGTGCGCGACACTGCGGTCTCCGGCGCCACGGCCGACGTCAATCTCACCACCCTTCTTGGTCCTTTGAACTTTGAGGTCGATGGGACCGAGGTCTGGGCCCCGGGCGAGGTGAAGAGTGTGTCCGGAATCTCGGGCACCCTCACGGCGGGCGGCGGGCAAGGAACCCTCGCCACCGGCGTCACCATCACCGGCGGCTCCACCGTCAACGAAGTTTCGTTTCCGGCCTACACCGCGCTGGCGGTCGATCTCCGCTGGGGGCCCACGGCGGCCACGTTGAATACCACTCTGCAGGAGTATCGTTCGAATAGGGCCTACACGGCTGGCACGGTTTCGGAGGTCGGCGGCTGGACGGCCCTGGACCTTGGTTATGGCTTTGCGCTGGCGGATTCGGTGGATGTTTTCACCAACGGTAACGCCGCCGGCGCGGTCGACCCACGCTCCCCCGTCCTGACCGGCGGCGAGCTAAACAACGGGTTGTGGGACCCGGACGCCTCCCTAAACGATGGCGTGATCGTCAGTTCTACCCTCGATGGTCAGTCCAACGTCGTCCTTTTCGACCTCCCGCGCCAAGGCCTGATATCTGTCGCCGACCTACGCAATCTGTCACGCTTGGGAAACACCAACATCGCTGCTCCCTTGGGCAACGGCTGGGGTGGCAATCGCAACGCATACTTTGACCGTTACTTCTTCTCCGCCATTCCTGGCAGCTTTACCCCCGGCACCCCTCGCTTCCTGCCGGGTGCTACCGATTGGAGTTTTGCGGTCAACGAGCCGTTGCCCAACCGTTATGTGCGTTACTACGCGCCGTCCGATACACCCGCCCCCAGCCTTGCGAACGACCTGCGCGACGAGGACTCCGCCCGCTTTCTGATGATGAAGGGGGCGTTTAACATCAACTCAACCTCTCTGGATGCATGGCGGATGATTTTGGGCGCGAAGTTAAGCAACTGGCAAGGTGTGGCAGGCTCTGTGCCTCTTGATAATGCATTCTTCCGCCTCACCCACGGCGCGCAGCAGATGGGCAACGCCCCCGCCGCCAATGGCACCGTCGCCAACAACATCGCCGTCACCACGGGCGGTCGTCAGCTCTCCACCGCGGAGGTCAACGCTCTCGCCACCCAAATCGTGGCCGTGATCAAGACCAACTCCAAGCCCTTCAAATCACTGGAGGACTTTCTCACCTATCCCGGCGCGGGCGGCGAACGCGGCGTCATCGCCAAGGCCATCACGCTGGCCAATTTAAACAATGGCCTCGGCGCGAATTTCCGTTTCTCGCCCGCCGCGATCACGCAGGCAGACGTCGTCGCCAGCATCGCGCCCTTCATCACCCCGCGCTCCGACACCTTCCTCATCCGAACCTACGGCGACTCGCAAAACCCCGTCACCGGCGTCGTCGAAGGGCGCGTATGGGGCGAGGCGGTGGTGCAGCGCGTGCCCGATCCCGTGGGCTTGATTTCGCCTACTTTGGCCGAGCAGCTTTCGCCCTCCGGCAACTTCGGCCGTAAATTCAAAATCGTTTCCTTCCGATGGCTTACCCGCGACGATCTCTAGCCGCTCTTTTTTTGGTCTGCGTTTGGGCCCTCACGGCGACGGCGCAAACCCGCCCTCCGGGCGGTGGTCCCGGTCTTGCTCCCATCAAGGGCTCAGGCGCTACGGTCAAGGTTCTGGCGATTTCCGAATCGGTGCCGGTCGAAGGTTTGTTCTACCTCAAAACCCCCAAAGAGGGCGTCGCGCTGACCCTGCCGCGTGGTCGTTTCTCCGCCCCTTTCGTCCCTTTTAGCCACACCCAACCGCTTACCTTCGGGGTCAAGGGGACGGCGGCGGAGGGCGCCCCATCCTTTCGTGTCCTTACTCAAGCCAAATGGCCGGAAGGTGATAGCGAAGAGGTGGCCGTGTTCCTCGCCGCCACCGGCGAAGGGCCCGATTTCCATCTGAACGCGATCGCGGTCGATAATGGGCTCCGTGTCTTTCCACCGCGTTCCATCCGGGTGATGAACTTCACCGGCCAAAAACTCTTTTCCCAGTTCGATACGGTGAGAGGCGAACTCCCTCCCGGTCCCGCGCGAGCGGTGCCTTATCCCGAGGTGAAGACAGAGCCCGGTCGTATCGGACGTTTTCGCGTCGGACTCGGCCGAATGGACGCGCAGGGTAGCCCGCAGATCCTTTTTTCGGGCTGGGCGGACGCGTTGCCGCAGGCGCGCACGCTCATCGTAGTCACGCCGCCGCCCCCAGGCTCGGACAAACCCGAGGTGAAGTTCCTGGTCGATAATCTCCCGCGCCCGCCCAAGCCCCCGGGCCCGCCGCGCTGAAACCCAGGCTGGAGCAATTTATAAAACCGTGGCCGAAAAGCGGCTTAAACGGTTGGGCCGCGACGCTGGGATCGCCGCGAGTTTCGGTCGTAACCGCATTCCAGAGCGGCGCGGCCGAAGATCCTATTTTGGGATCGTGTAAAATTCTAAAGATTCGGGGTGAGCGACGATTAGTGGTGATCGTAGTCGCCTGTATTCACGCCCTCGGATCGTGCATCGATGTAGCCGGCGCGTGGATCGGTCCTGTAGCCGGTAGCAACCCGGATCGATTTAACCACGAAGGCGCGAAGACACGAAGGGAGGAGAGGGTTATGGGTAAGCGGCTTGGCTTCGTGCCTTCGTGTCTTCGTGGTTCACCTAATCCCGACCATTCCCGTAGCGGACGTGGCGGACGTAGAGTTGCTCGACCTTGGCGCGGGCCCAGGGGGTCTTGCGCAGGAAAACGAGGCTCGATTTCACGCTGGGGTCGTGGGTGAAGCAGCGGATCGGGATCAGCCCGCCGAGTTCCTCCCAGCCGTGGTGCTCCACCAAGGTGGTGACGATGTGCTCAAGCGTCTTGCCGTGTAGCGGGTCGCGGGCGGTTTGGTCCATGGCCGATTAAGATACAGAAGGTTTACCCACGAAACACACGAAAGGGCACGAAAAGGTCGATCCCTTGGAGACCCTGCATCGAAGTTTAACCACGGATGGCGCGGATGGGCACGGATTGATCGGATTCATCGGTGATAATCCGTGGTCAAAACTCTTTCGTGTCATTTCGTGTGTTTCGTGGGCATCCCTTTCAGCCGCCGTCCATGATTCGGTTGAGGGTGCCGATGTAGTTCATGAAGAAGCCGATGACGACGTAGGCGACCATCAGGGCGACGGCGCCGAAGAGCAGGCCCGGGTAGAGCATCGACGCGGCGGCGAGGCGTTGGTTGGCGCGGATTTGATAATCGGCGGCGACGACCAGCAGGGCTTTTTCCAAGCCGCCGGACGTTTCGCCGGTCTGGTAGCGAGCCACGAAATCGGCCGGGAACACGCGGTATTTGTGCAGGTTGGGGCCCGGGGCCAGGCCGCCCTCGATCAGGTCCTCGATCGCTTGCGACGCGGCGAGGATGCGGCGGGAGCGGGCGATGCGGCCGGAATCGCGCCACGCCTGGCCGATGGGGGCGCCGGCCTCGAGGAGGTTGCCCAAGGCGAAGGCGAAATCGGCCAGCGCCTGGTTTTTACGGTAGCCGCCGATGGCGGGGAGCAGGTCGAGCAGGCGGAGGGCGAGGGAATTTTCGCGGCGGACGAGGAAAAACAGCAGGCCGGCGCCGACCCACACGGGCACAAGGATAGTCAAGACGCCGGCGACGTAGTTGGACACGCCGCCCTGGATGCCCTTCTCGAAGTTGATCATCCGCAGGAAGGGGAAGATGAGGGCGGCGAAATGGAAAACGCCGACCGGGTAGATGCAGGCGAAAATCACGCGGCGGCGGGTGGCGCCGATCTGCTCGTGGCGGGCGGCGAGGTTTTGCAGGACGAGGGGCAGGCGGCCGGACCCGGCGGCGGCGAGGATGAAAGGGCGGTCGGACTGCGGCAACCAGTCGCCGGCGGCGCCGATGACCTCCGCGATGGACGCACCGGATTCGATCAACTCGGCCAAGCGGTAACAATCCGCGCCCGGGGCGGGGGAGGGCGAGCGGAGCGCCTGCGCCAACGTCACGCCCGCGCCGAGCAGCTGGGCGAGATTGTGGTAGACGATGGCGAGTTTTTCAGCGGGGAGGGGCACAGGGGGCGGAAAAGGAGCTAGGAGTTAGGAGCGAGAAGGGCGCGGACTAGGGGCTGGGGGCGAGGAGTTCGGCGACGACGGCGGGGAGGACTTCATCGAGGTTGGTGGATTTGGCGATGTTGCGCTGGCGGGTGGCGGTGGCGAAGGGCTGGAGTTCGCCGGGGTCGTGCAGGGTGAGGCGGAGGTAGACCATGTGGTCGCCGAAATCCCAGGCCCAGCGGTCTTGGTAGTGGACGACGGCCTCGGCGCTTTTCGGTAGCAGGGTGAGCGGGCCGCTTTCGGCGCGCAGGCCGCGGGCGCGGAAGGCGGCGGCGAGGCGGCGGCCGAGGTTGTGGTTGTCGTTCAGGTTGGTGGCGACGAAGACCTCGCGGAGCGCGGCGGGGTCGCGGCCGGGAACGACGGTGCGTTGCAGGCTGGAGCAGGCGGCGAGGGTGAACGCGACGACGACGGCGAGCAGCGGGAGAAGGCGGAGGCGTTTCACGGGGAAGGAAGGGCGGGCGCGGCGGCGCAATGCGGACAGGAGACGTCGGGAACGTAGCGCGGGTCCTGTTGTTCGGCGAGGGTGAGGGGCATTTGGCAGGCGAAACAGAGCACGGCGTCGGTCTCCTGGAGGGACGAATCCACGCCCACGCGGCGGTCGAAGACGAAGCATTCGCCGGTGTAGTGGTCGCCGCCGCAGAGCTCGAAGTATTTTAGGATGCCGCCGTCGAGCTGATAGACCTCGTTGAAGCCTTCGCGGCGGAGGAAGGGGGCGGCCTTTTCGCAGCGGATGCCGCCGGTGCAGAAGGTCACCACGGGGGTGGTCTTGAGGGATTCGGGCAGGCGGCGGACGGCGGACGGGAAATCGCGGAAATGGTCGATGCCGGGCACGACGGCGCCGGCGAAGGTGCCGAGGCGGATTTCGTAATCGTTGCGGGTGTCGAGCAGGGTGACGGGGCGGCCTTCATCAAGCCACTGTTTGAGGGTCGGCGCGTCGAGGCGAGGGGCGGGGTCTCGGGCGGGGTCGATGCCCTCCACGCCAAAGGCGATGATCTCCTTTTTCATCTTCACCAGCATGCGGTTGAAGGGGCGTTCGTCGGAGGGGCTCTCCTTGGGGGTGAGATCGGCGAGGCCGGGGAGGGCGCGGAGTTCGGCGAGGAGGACGTCGGTGGCGGCGCGGGGGCCGGCGACGAAGAGATTGATGCCCTCGGTGCTGAGCAGGATGGTGCCGCGCAGGTCGAGCTCGCGGGTCAGCACGCGCAGGCGATCGCGCAGCGGCACGAGGTCTTCGGCGGCGAAGGGCGTGAAGCGGTAGGCGGAGAGATTGAGGACGGCGGACATGGCGGCGCGGCTAGGACGGTTTTACTCAAACCGCGCAAACCGGTGGGAACCACGAAAAACACGAAAGACACGAAAGGTTCGGTCGGCGGAGGCGGAAGAATACCGGTTGGCCCACGAAAGGCACGGAGGGGCACGGAAGTTGGGAATCGGATTTCTTGACCGCGGATGGCGCGGATGGGCGCGGATCAAACCGATATCATCGGCGTGAATCCGTGTTTTTTCGCGGTTAATGACCGGGGCTGGGTCTCAACGCTTCGCTTCCGTGGATTCCGCGTGTTCCGTGGGCGATATCTCAGCCCGGCCGGGGGGACCTACTGCGCCTGTTTGGCGACCTTGTATTCCTTGGGCTTTTCGCCTTTCGGCAGGGCGAGGAGGTCGTAGTCGCGGGCGCCGGTGATGAGCACGTCGGCGAACTCGCCGACCGGGAGGGTGCGGGGCACGTAGACGCGGCCGTCGATATCGGGCGCGTCGGCCTCGCCGCGGGCGACGCCGGGCTCCTCGACCAGGACGCGGAGGGTTTTGCCCACGAAGCGCTCGCTCACCTCGGCGGCGATCTCGCGTTGGAGCGACATGGTGCGGCGATAACGGGCGTCCTTCAGCTTGGTGGCGAGCTGCTCCTCCATCTTGGCGGCCTTGGTGCCCTCCTCCTGGGAGTAGCGGAACACGCCGAGGCGCTCGAACTTCGTCTCCTGGATAAACGCGCACAACTCTTCGACGTCGGCCTCGGTCTCGCCGGGGAAGCCGACGATGAAGGTCGTGCGCACGGCGATGCCGGGGATGCCGGCGCGGATGCGGCCGATGAGGTCGCGGATGTATTGGCCGGAGGTCTCGCGCTGCATGCGGCCGAGCATGTGGTCGCTGATGTGCTGGAGGGGGATGTCGATGTAGCGGGCGACTTTCGGGCACTCGGCGATGGTCTTGATCAACTCGTCCGACCAGTGGGCGGGATGGGTGTAGAGCAGCCGGATCCAGAAATCGCCGGGGATGGCGTTGAGCTGGCGCAGCAGGGTGGTGAGGGCGGTGCCGCGGGAGGAATCGACGGGCGAGCGGGGGTTGGGCCGCTGTTCCCAGGTGTCCATGCCGAAGTAGGTCGTGTCCTGGGAGATGAGGTTGATCTCCTTCACGCCTTCGGCGACGAG
>JAIXVP010000135.1 GCA_027482905.1 Opitutaceae bacterium | reverse complement strand
GCGAACACTTCCGTGTTTTCCCCCTCTCCAACTGGACTGAGATGGATGTCTGGCAATACATCGCCCGCGAGAAACTCAAGATTCCCTCCATCTATTTCAGTCACCAGCGCCGTATTGTGAATCGCAGTGGCGTCCTCCTTGCCGAGTCGCCGTTCATCACCCTGCTCGACGGTGAGCGATACGAGGAGCGCACCGTGCGTTATCGCACCGTGGGCGACAGCACCTGCACGGGCGCAGTGGAATCCCCCGCCAGCACTCTCGCCGAGATAATCCAGGAAGTGGCCAGCGCCCGCGTCACCGAGCGCGGCACCCGCGCCGACGACAAACGCTCCGAAAGCTCCATGGAAGACCGCAAAAAAGCCGGCTATTTCTAATACGCTCCGGCCACGAAGCCGCAGCGCACGCCCTTGTCCCCATCCGTATTTCAACAAATGTCCGCCTCGTCCTACACCACTTCCGCTCCCGTTCACACCGACGAACATTACCTCGCCATGGATCTCCTGCGCTTCACCACCGCAGGCTCTGTTGACGACGGCAAATCCACGCTCATCGGCCGTCTCCTTTACGACTCCAAGGCAATCTTTGAGGACACCCTTGAGAACCTTGAGCGCGTCACCGAGCAGCGCGGCGAGGAGAATCTCAACCTCGCCCTCCTGACCGACGGTCTGCGCGCCGAGCGCGAGCAGGGCATCACCATCGACGTCGCCTACCGCTACTTCGCCACCCCGCGGCGCAAGTTCATCATCGCCGACACCCCCGGCCATATCCAATATACCCGCAACATGGTGACGGGCGCCTCGACCGCCAACCTCGCCATCATCCTGATCGACGCGCGCAAGGGCGTGATCGAGCAGACCTGCCGCCATTCCTTCATCGCCTCCCTGCTCGGCATCCCCCACGTCGTGGTGGCGGTGAACAAGATGGATCTGGTCGATTTCTCCGAGGCGCGTTTCAACGAGATCGTCGCGCAGTATTCCGAGTTCGCCTCCCGTCTCAGCATTCCGGACATCAAGTTCATCCCCATCTCGGCCCTGCACGGTGACAACGTGGTCGAGAAATCCGCCCGCACCCCGTGGTATCAGGGCGGCGCGCTGCTTTACACCCTCGAGACGGTCTACATCGGCAGCGACCTGAACCACGTCGACCCGCGTTTCTCGGTCCAGACCGTGATCCGGCCGAACAACGACGCGCACCACGATTTCCGGGGCTTCGCCGGCCGCGTCGCGGGCGGCGTGTTCAAGCCGGGCGACGAGATCGTCTCCCTGCCCTCCGGCCTGCCCGCCGTGATCAAATCCATCCACGGTCCCGAAGGGGAACTCGCCGAGGCCTTCGCACCGATGTCCGTCGTGATGACGCTCGACCGCGAGATAGACAGCTCGCGCGGCGACCTCTTCGCCAAGGCCCACAACCAGCCCGCCGTCACCCAGGACGTCGAGGCCATGGTCTGCTGGTTCGCTCCGGCGAAATTGAATCCATCCGGCAAATACATCGTGCGGCACGCGACCCGCGAGACCAAGTGCGCGGTCAAGGCGGTCCGCTACAAGGTGGACATCAACACGCTGCGCAAACAGACCGAGGACGTCGCGATCGGGATGAACGACATCGGCCGCGTGCTCCTGCGCACCGCCGTTCCGCTCATGACCGATCCTTATAAACGCAACCGCACCACGGGCAGCTTCATTCTGATCGACGAGTTCAGCAACGCCACCGTCGGCGCCGGCATGATCCTCTGGCCCGAGCCGGCCGAGCGCCCCGTCGCCGGGCAGTTCGCCGACATGGGCGGGCTCTGAGCCTTCCGCGCGGGCGCGCGGCCGGGTCCTTATCGTTGCAACGTGGTCCCGGTTCCGGCGGCCGGCGTGAGCGAGACGGTCTCGCCGTTGATACGCACCCGGGCGGGGCGCCCAAGGGCGGAGGTGATCTTGGCGGTGGCGACGCGGCCGTCCTTCCAGACGAGATCGACGGTGAACCCGCCGCGGGCGCGCAGGCCTTTGACTGTGCCGGACGGCCACGCCTTGGGCAGGGCGGGGAGCAGGTCGATGATGACCACGCCCTCCGGGGTGCTTAGGTGGCTTTGCACGAGCATCTCGACCACGCCGGCGGCGGCGCCGAAGTTGCCGTCGATTTGGAAAGGACCGCAGAGGTCGAAGAGATTGGGCAGGGTGCGCTTGGCGAGCAGCAGGCCGAACTGGCGGTAGGCCATCTCGCCGTCGCCGACGCGGGCCCAGAGCGGCATGCGCCAGGCGTAGCTCCAACCGGTGGAGCCGTCGCCGCGCCACTTGAGCAGAACCTTGGTGGCGTCGTAGATTTTCGGGTCGAGGGGCGTGATGTCCGCCCCTGGGTAGAGCGCCCAAAGGGGGGACATGTGGCGGTGGGCGTTGTCGGGCACGTCCACGTCGTCGAGCCACTCCTGGAGCTGGCCGTGCCGGCCGATCTGGTTGGGCGGGAGCTTGGGGAGCAGGCCCTCGAGTTCGGCGGCCAAGTCGGCGTCCTGTTTCAATTCGCGCGCGGCGGCGATGGTGGCGGTCCAAAGGAAGCGGATGAGCTGGTTGTCCATCGTGGGTCCGACGGTGGTGGGGCCTTGCTCGGGCGAGTGGGAAGGGGAGGTGAGCAACCAGCCGGTTTTTTCATCGCGCACGAGATAATCGACGAAAAAGAGCGAGGCTTCGCGCAGGGCGGGATAGGCGCGCGAGGCGAGGAACTCGCGGTCGCCGGTGAAGAGCCAGCGTTCCCAGAGATGGTGACAAAGCCAGGCGCCGCCGGTGGGCCACAGGCCGTCGATGTTGTTGATCGGGGCGGTGCCGCGCCAGAGGTCGAAGTTGTGGTGCAGGACCCAGCCGCGCGAGCGATAGAGCTGCTCGGCGGTGCGGGCGCCGCTGACGCGCAGGTCGTCGATGGCGTCGAAAAGCGGTTCGTGGCACTCGCCCAGACCGGTGAGCTCCGCGATCCAGTAGTTCATCTGCACGTTGATGTTCGTGGTGTATTTTCCCTCCCAGGGCGGGTTGAGGGATTCGTTCCAGATGCCCTGGAGATTAGCGGGCTGGGTTCCGGGACGGCTGCAGGCGATGAGGAGGTAGCGGCCGTAGTTGAAGTGGAGGGCGGCGAGGGCGGGATCGGTGTCGAGCGAGGCGCCTTTGCGCAGGCGCTGGATGCGCGCGTCGGAGGGCAGGACCGAGAATTCCGTCTTGGCCAGGTCGAGGGAGGCGCGGCGGAAAAGTTTGCGGTGGTCGGCCACGTGGGTCGCGCGCAACGAGGGGTAGTCGCGCGAGGCGAGGGCGGCGAGGTAGGCGGCGCAGCGCGCGTCGGGGGCGGCGGAGATGTCCTCCCAAGTCTTGAAGCTGGTGGCCGCGACCAGAAGCAGCGTGGCGGAATCGGCGCCCTCGACGCGGAGCGATTGGCCGTCGGCGCGGGTGGTGCCGCCGTCGGCGAGGACGCGGAGGGTGGCGGCGAAGCGCATGTCGTCCGGTTCGACTTCACCGGCGAGTTCGAGGCGGGGCGCGCCCTCGGGCGGAACCGTGGTCGCGGCGCTTTTGTGCGGCGAGTCGAGGCGGACTCCGAAGGTCAGTGCGCCGGGCCGGCTGGCGGTCAGGCGCAGGGCGACGACGTTGTCGGGATAGCTGGCGAGGACCTCGCGGGTGTAGGTGACGCCGGCCACCTCGTAGCGCGTGGTGGCGACGGCGCTGTCGAGGTCGAGCTCGCGCCGGTAGTTGGCGGCGGCTTCGTGGCCGGGGAAAGCGAGGCGGATGTCGCCGAAAGCCTGGTAGGGTTTTTGGCGGACCGGGTCGCTGAGCATTTTGGCGCGGGCGAGGTCTTGCGCCTCGATGATTTTTCCTTCGGCGAGCAGGGCGCGGACCTGCGGCACGATGTCGGCGGAGCCGGCGCGGACGTAGTTGTGGGGCTTGCCGGCCCAGAGCGTGTCCTCGTTGAACTGGATGCGTTCCTCGGCGGTGCCGCCAAAGATCATCGCGCCAAGGCGGCCGCCGCCGATGGGGAGCGCCTCGGTCCATTTTTCGGCGGGCTTGTCATACCACAGCAGGGTGGTGGATTTTTCGCGGGCGGCGAAAGCGCGCCGGGACTGTTGTGCGTCGATGCCTTGGCGGACGAAGTAGTCTTCCTCGATGCGGATTTTGTGTTTTTTGAAGAAGGCGGATTTTTCCTTCATCGAGCCGGCGTCGATGGCCTCGGCGCGGGCGGCCTTAAGTTCGCGCAGGACGAGGGCTTTCTGCTCGTCGGTGAGAGTGGGGAAAATCTCCAGGTAGGCGGCGTAGGTGACCGCGACCTTGTTGACGGTGAGCACATCCTCGACGGCCTCGATTTGCTCGGGCGTCAGGAGAGCGCCGAGCGCGGAAAAGGTTTTCTCCCGGACCGGGCGAAACCCGGCGTAGACGGCGGCGATTTTATCCAGCGCGGCGCCCGCGGCGGTGGGATCCTTGGCAGAGCGAGCCCGGTCGAAGGCGGTCCAGAGCGGCGCGATGGCGCCGTCGTTATCGCGGTGCCAGACGGAGAGGGCGGCGAAGTGCTGGTCGAGGAGGGCACGGACGCGATCGGCGGTGGCGGGATCGGAGAGCTTCAGCGCGTCGAGGATGGCGCGGGTGTTTTTCGATGAATTGGCGGCGGGCGCGTTTGTCTCCGCGACCGCGACGGGCGCGGTTGTATCGTGGCGGGGAGGGGAGTCGGTGGCGCAGGCGCCGAGGAACGGGATTAACAGTGCGAGGAGCGGGCGCGGGAGACGCATGGCGGGGCGAGGATTTAACGTGGGGAGGCGGCGAGGATGCGCACGCCGACGGTGCGAGTGAAAGAGTCGCCGGCCGAGTCGGTGACGGTGAAGGTGAAGCCGCCGAGCGCAGGGTGGTCGGTGTCGGGCGTGAAGCTGGCGAAACGTCCGTCGACGAGCGTGACGCCGCCGTTCACGGGCGCGGTGAAGGTGTAGCGCGGTTGGTTCTTCAGGTAGCCGCGACTCAGGGCGTGCAGATCGATCTCGAGGGAGGTTCCGGCGAGGCAGTCCGCGTGGGGGCGGGCCATCCAGTTCAGGTAGTTCTCCAGCGCGGTGTAGGCGTCGCCGTCGGAGTCGGAGTTGGAGTTGGAGTCGGAAAAGTCGCCGGCGGCGGAGGCCGGGTTGGTGCCGTGGATGGTTTCCCACCAGTCGGGCAGACCGTCGCGATCGGTGTCCCAATCGGCCGCGCGCGCCTCTGTCCCGTAATCTTCCCAGCCGCCGACGTCCTGCTGCGAGTTGGGGAGGCCCGGCGCACCGCCAAAAGGTCCGGTGCCGGAGTAGGTGTGGGTGCCGTCGAGGGTTTCGCCGATCACGCGGTGGTCGAGGTCGTCGATCAGGGGTCGGTTACAGCCGACGTCGGATAGGACGTCTTTGTAGGCTTGGCGCGCGGTCTGAATCGTGGCGTGCGACGGGAAAAAGGGCTGGTCCACCCAAGGACTGTAGGGCGGCTTGGAGTTTTCCGGCAGGACGCCGCGGTTCTCGGTCGCGACGGCTCGTCCCTTCTCCTGCTCATCTTCCGAAAAGTATCCGGGCATGACGTTGCCGGCCATGTAATACTGCTGTTTGCCGGGGAAGCCGCCGTATTGCGGCCGGAGAGCGACGAAGATTTTCGAGGCGGGGCCGGGTCGGTAGTAGTTGTTGACGAAATTGACCTCCCGGGCGCCGCCGTCGGTGGTGCGGTGGCCCCAGTTGTAGACGACGTTGTTGAAGATATCGAGGCGGCCGCCGTAGCTGCCGTCGGGGTCGAGGCCGCCGGCGAGGCTCCAGTTGCGACCCTCGTTGTGGGCGAGCAGGTTGTGGTGGAGGCTGGCGATGTCGCCGCCGACGCTGGCGGCGTAGCCATGGGCGCTGCCCGGGGGGTAGTTTTTGTGGCCGGCGATGTTCAGCGCCTCGGCGATGAGCGTGCGTTGCAGGGTGAAATTTTTCGCGCTGCGCGTGCTGATGCCCTCGTCCTGTCCCCAGCTGACGGAGCAATGGTCCATGATCACATGGTCCACGCCCGCCATGCCCGTGCCGTTTTGGGTTTCGCCGCTTAGGTCGCCGACGCGGATGCGGATGAACCGGCAGATCACGTCGCGCGCGCCGCTCAGGCCGAACATCTGGTTCCGCACGCAGATGCCTTTGCCGGGCGCGGTCTGGCCGGCCACGGTGATGCCGTATTGGGCGCCGGTGATGACGAGGTCGGACTTCAGCGAAATGAGACCGGAGACGTCGAAGATCACGGTGCGTGGACCGTAATTCCCCTCGATGGCGTCGCGCAGGCTGCCGGGACCGCTGTCATTCAGGTTCGTGACATGGACGACCACGCCGCCGCGCCCGCCGCGGGCGAAGCGGCCGTAGCCCTCGGCGCCGGGGAACGCCAGCCGGCGGGGACGAAACCACCAGGTCGGTCCTTTCGCGACGGTGCCGTCGGCGGCGATCTCGTCGATTCGCCAGTGATAGGTCAGGTGGGGATCGACGCCGGAAAGCGGGTGGCGGGCGGCGGTCTGGTTGCCCTTGAATTCGGGCGAGGCCCGGGTGGCGGCGGAGACGGCGGTGGCGT
>JAIXVP010000222.1 GCA_027482905.1 Opitutaceae bacterium | reverse complement strand
GTGGGTGTCTTCCTTCTTCTTCACGACGTTGCCCGTGTTGTTATAGGCGTCGACGATCTCGGCGGCGAGGGCCTCCTTCATCGGCTGGCCCTTGCGTCCACCGGCGGCGGTGACGATCCAGCGGAGGGCGAGGGACTCCTGGCGCTCGTAGGAGATCTCGATGGGCACCTGGTAGGTGGCACCGCCGACGCGGCGGCTCTTCACCTCGAGGCGAGGGCGGGCGTTCTCAAGCGCGCCAATGAGCAGGTCGACCGGGTCGCCCTTCTGGAGTTTCTCGGAGACCTTCTCGAAGGCTCCATAGACGATGCGCTCGGCGAGGTTCTTTTTGCCGGACTGCATGACAACATTGACGAGGTGGGACACCAGCGTGCTGTTGTAGCGGGAATCCGGGGTGGCCTGACGCTTGGTGGCTCTGTGACGGCGTGACATGGTGCTTGGGAGGGCTTAGGGCTTGCGGTGCGGCGGATTACTTCTTGGCGGCCTTCGGGCGCTTGACGCCATATTTGGAACGGGAGCGACGACGCTTCTCGACGCCCGTGGCGTCGAGGGTGCCGCGGACGATGTGGTAGCGCACGCCGGGGAGATCCTTCACACGGCCGCCGCGCACCAACACGATGCTGTGCTCCTGGAGGTTGTGGCCCTCGTCGGGGATGTAGGAGATGACCTCGTTGCCGTTGGTCAGGCGGACCTTCGCGACCTTGCGGATGGCGGAGTTGGGCTTCTTGGGGGTGCGGGTCATGACCTGCACGCAGACGCCGCGGCGGAAAGGATTGTTATCCAGAGCGGGGGACTTGGACTTGGCGCGCACCTGGCGACGACCTTTGCGCACGAGTTGGTTGATGGTAGGCATGACGATTAAAGACGCTGGGAAATAGGGAAAAGACGACGAATCTGCGATTCCGAGAAATCCGGGGCAAGCGAAATTTCCAAGAATCGCAAAAAGGGCGAAAGACCGTTGCACGGAGCCGTGGCCAGACGCCGGGAGAGGGTTCGATACTGCAGCCGGATGAGTGGGCCGGCGGGAAGTTTCGATGAGCCGCTGAGGGACGCAGAATGCGAAACATCAACGCAAGCGTGAACTTCAAGAATTCCAAGACCTGCAAATCCGATCGTATGACCGCTTTTTTATCAGCGGTCTGTTAATCCGATTTCAGACGATTAGTCGGGCGGCACACCAGCTGGGAGCGATGACGATCGCCTCGCAGTGGTCTCATTGACCCGACTCGGGCTTCGCTCCCGGCAGGGGGGCGTTGGTTTTTCCGCTGGTGGTGATCATGGTTCGCACTTGGGCCGTCACGCGTGGCGTCTCCGCCTTCGCGGCGGGGGCCGGGGCCGGGACGGTGGCGACCTGTGGCGGGGGGGCTTTGCGGGCCGGTGCAGCGAGCATCGGGGCGGCCGTGCCGGCGGGGCCTTGGGCGCGGGCGCCCTTGGCCAGCATGGCGAGCATGTTCTCGAAAACCTGCACGTTCGACGCGCTACGGAAAAGGCCGGTGCAGATCTGTAGGCGAACGTTCTGCATCAGCTCCTCGAAATACTTGTAAGCCTCGGTCTTGTATTCGACCAGCGGATCCTTCTGACCGTAGCTGCGCAGGCCGACCGACTGGCGCAGACTCTCCATCTCGGTGAGATGCTCCTGCCAGTGGTGGTCTATCGCGTTGATCACGACGTAGCGCTCGATCGAACCAAGGGCCTCGGGAATCTCGACCGACTCCTTCACGGCGTAGGCCTCGCGGACCTTGCCGACCACCAGGGCGGAGACCGCCTCGAGCGTCTTGCCGGTTACGTCCTCGATCTTCAATCCGACCGGGAAATGGGTGTTGGCCCAGCCCACGAAACCCTCGGCCGCCGTCGTCGTCACGGCCGACGGACCGCCGCCGTAGCCGGCGGTCTCGAGGCGCGCCGCGACCTCCTCCTCCACCTGCTCAAAAATAAGGTCCTTCGGGCGGTCGGCATGGATGGCCGCGTTGCGAATTCCGTAGACGACCTCGCGCTGCTGGTTGAGCACGTCGTCGTATTGCAGCAGGCGTTTGCGTTGGGAAAAGTTCTGCTGCTCGACCTTTTTCTGCGCGCTCTCGATCGAGCGATTGAGCCAGGGGTGTTCGAGCTCCTCGCCCTCCTTCATCGAGCCCTCCATCATGCGGGAGGCCAGGTTGCCCTGCAGGAAAAGGCGCATCAGCTCGTCCTCGAGGGAGAGGAAAAACTTGGTCATCCCCGGGTCGCCCTGGCGCGAGCAACGGCCGCGCAGCTGGCGATCGACGCGACGGCTCTGGTGGCGCTCGGTGCCGATCACCAGGAGGCCGCCCAACTCGCGGACGCCCTCGCCCAGCTTGATGTCGGTGCCGCGGCCCGCCATGTTGGTGGCGATGGTCACGGCGGCGCGCTGGCCGGCGCGGGCCACGATCTCGGCCTCCTGCTGGTGCATCTTGGCGTTGAGCACCGTATGCACGATGCCACTACGCTTGAGCATGCGCGAGAGCACCTCGGACTGCTCGACCGACACGGTGCCGACCAGGACGGGCTGGCCCTTCTTGTTCGCCGCCTCGATCTCCTTCAGCACCGCGTTGTATTTGTCGCGGCGGGTCTTGAAGATCGAGTCGTTCTTGTCGACGCGGATGCAGGGGCGGTTGGTCGGCACGACCTGCACGGTGAGCTTGTAGATGTCGTGGAACTCGGTCGCCTCGGTCTCGGCCGTGCCGGTCATGCCCGCGAGCTTCTCATACATGCGGAAGTAGTTCTGGATCGTGACCGTGGCGTAGGTGCGCGTCTCGCGCTCGATCGTCACGTTCTCCTTGGCCTCTACCGCCTGGTG
>JAIXVP010000327.1 GCA_027482905.1 Opitutaceae bacterium | reverse complement strand
GGCGCCGCCCCAGTCGGCGCAGTCGTAGGGCGTCGGACCCATGGTGTGGGCGGGGGTGAGCGGGGTGAGCTTGCGCCAGTTGATTTTCGTGAGGGGCGGGCCGGAGGGTTTGCGGACGGCGGCATCGAGGGAGCGTTGGTAATCGGCGGGATCGAAGGCGGCGAGGTCGGGGCGATCCTGACGCATCAGGAGATTGGCGGCGACGGCGGTTTTTTCACCGGGGAAAAAGGCGGTGAAAAAGTGGCCGTAGGCGAAGTTGGCGTTGCCCCAGGTGCCGTTGCTCACGACGTAGTCGCCCGCGGGGACGATGAGCTGGACCTGCGCGAGCGGGAGCTGGCGGAGGTGCGGGTGGCCGAGTTGATTTTCACCGCGACGCGCGAGCGCAATGGCGGTGAGCATCGCGTAATGGAAGCCGGCGCCGACCTTGCCGTTGCTCTCGAAGATCGTCCCTTGGGGGCTGATGCCCCACTGGAGGTAACCCTTCAGGGTGCGAAGCGCGGCGGTCTGGATGCTCGCGTCGTAGCCCGGCTCACCCTCGATGGCCAAGGCGGTGAGATAGTGTTCGAGGTCCCAGCCGGTCCAATTAGTTTCGGCCCATCGAGCGGGGCCGTTCATGCCGTAGGCGAGGCGGCCGGAGGTGGAGGCGGCGATGGCGTGGCGGAGGACGGTGCGCTGCTCCTCGTTCATCCAGGGCGCGGCGAGGTCGTAGCAGAAGGCGAGGTTGTTGCCGCCGGCGACGCCGAAGATGGCGCGCCAGGTGTCGCGGGGCGCGAGGTGGAGGCGGTGTTGTTCCTCGGCGTGGGCGTCGATGACGGGATTTCGCAGTCGGTAGTAAATGGTGATGGCGGCGGCGGTGTCGCGGCCGCGGGTGTCGTCGCCGTCGAGCAGGGCTTGAAAGGCGGAGGCGGCGAGCAGGTTGGGCAGGTAGGCGGTGTGGACGGTATCGGTCAGGGTTTGGGTGTAGCCGTTGAACCAATGACGCGGCGGGGTGGAGACGATGAGCGACTCGACTTGTTTGGGTGGCTCGGGGGTCAGAAAGGTCAGGTCGGCGGTGTCGCCGGCGACGAGTTTGGCGTAGATTTTGCCCTCGCCGGACGCGGGATTGTAGAGGGTCTGGGCGAGGAGGAAGCGGGTCTCGAGCAGGGCTTTTTGGCCGGCTTTGTTTTGTTCGAGACGATGCTTGAGGTGCGGGATGTCGCCGGGGCTGAAGAGGATTCGCGGGTGAATGCCGGGCGCGGGGACGGGCGAGCCGAGCAGGGCGGGGTCGAAACCGGTGAGATCGTGGGCGGAGGCGGGGATTTCGGGGTAAACGGTCTCGGGGCCATCGTAGAGTTTGATCTGCGCGGGGGTGGCAAACTCGGTCCAGTGGCGTTGGTCGCGGAGGGCGGGGAGGGCTTGGCGCAAGGCCTCGGGGTCGGCGAGGGTCGCGGGGGTGTCGGCCGCGAATGCGGAGGCGGCCAGAAGAAGACAACCGAGGGGGCGGATCATGGCCGGGTCAGGGGATGTTGAGAAGCCATGGGCTCACCGGCAGGCCTTCGTCGGAGAAGAGGGTGAGGGCGCAGAAGTTTTGATAGGCGTAGGTGACGGCGGCGGGGCGGAAGCCGTCCGGGACGGTGAGGAGGAGGCGCTGACCGCCGGGGGAGAGGGCGACGCGCGCGGGGGCGACGGACGCGCCGGCAGCGTTGCGCAGGAGAAGCGTCGGAACGGCGGGGTCGCGGAGTTCGAGGCGGCCGGGGAGGTCGCGGAAGGTGATCTCGATCTGATCGCCGTTGAGGCGGGCGGAGGCGGCGGAAGGGCTCTGGGCGGCGAAGCCGGCCTCGCCATAGGCGCGGGCGAGGGCGAGACGGGCGAACCGTTCCCCGATGGGTTGTTTGTTCTTTGGGTGGACGTCGCCGCGTTCGCCGTGGTCCAGCGTCACAACGAGGCCGGAGTGTGAGTCGGCGAGGGCGACGGCGCGCTGGACTTCGCGAAGCAGAGCATAGCCCTCCTGTTCGTCGGGCCAGTTGACGGTCGGCGAAGAAAGCTGGCCGATGTAAACGGGCAGGTCGGGGCGACTCCAGGATGAGCGGACTTCGGCCATGAAGGCGGGCAAAAGTTTGGCGTAGTCGGCGGGTTTGCCGGCGTTATTTTCGCCCTGATACCAGAGCGCGCCGCGCGCGGTGTAGGGCGTGACGAGGGCGAGCATCGAGTCGCGCAGACCGGCGGGGCGGCCCTTGGTGCGGAAACCGTAAGGCTCGACCGGCGGAGGGCCGAGGGCGGGGTCGGAGGGGTTGGCTTTTTTGCGGGTCTCGTAGGCCTTGCGGGCGGCATCGAAATCCCGCCAGGCCAGGTCGAAGGCGGCGAAGTTGGACCAAGCGGACATCTTTTTGTCATGCTCGGCGAGTTGGGCGGAAAAGCCGGCAGCGGCGAGGGCGTCACGGCTCATCCAGGCCTCGATGGGGGTGCCGCCGAAGGAGCAGTTCACGATGCCTACGGTGACGCCGAGTTTCTTTTGAAGTTCGGCGGCGAAGAAGTAGGCGACGGCGGAGAAATACGGCGCGCTGGCGCGATCAAATTTCTTCCAGGCGAAGGCGGCGAGAGGATCCCCGGCGTAAGGGCGAAGCGGAATTTTAAGCTGGCGGATGGCGGGGTTGTCGGCGGACGCAAGCAGGGCGGCGGTCAAGTTGGCGCACTGGTTGAGACGCCACTCCATGTTGGACTGGCCGAGGCCGAGCCAGACCTCGCCGATAGCGATGTCGTCGAGGGTGACGACCTTGTCGCCGCGGAGGCGGAGGGTGGCGGAGCCGGTTGCTGGCGTGGGTGGCAGGGTGATGCTCCAGCGGCCGTCGGAGACCACGGCGGAGGCGGAGCGGTCGAGGAATTCGAGGGTAACTTTTTCGCCGTCGCGACCACTGCCCCAGACGGCGATGGGTTGGTCGCGTTGGAGGACGGCGCCGGAGGTGAAAACCGGGGCGAACTCGGCGGCGGACAGGGGGACGAGCAACAGGAGATGGGCGAGCAGGTGTTTCATCGGGCGGGCGATGGGACGGACCAGGCGGGGGGCGAGGACACGGTGAGGGTGGGTTCGCCGGATATCCAGCCGAGGGAGGCGAGAAAGGCGTCGGCGGCGCGGACGGCCTCGACGACGACGGGCTCCGGCCACTTGTAGCCGGGGATGACAAAAGCGTGGCCGATACCACCCTCGACCACGGTGAAGTCGATGCGATTGCCGGCGGCGCGGTAGGCGGCGGCGAAGCGCTCGGCCTGGCTGAGCGGCACGATGCGGTCGGCGCGCCCGTGGAGGAGCAAGGCGGGAGG
>JAIXVP010000305.1 GCA_027482905.1 Opitutaceae bacterium | reverse complement strand
GTTGTAGGTCTCGAAGTGTTCACGATCCTCGAACTCCTTGGCCACCGCCCCGGCCTGCCCGCGACGTTGCGGGACGATCTTCGGGGTGTGCAGATACCCGTCCTCACGCTGGGCTTTCGCGATGACGGCGATCATCTCGTCCATACGGCGGTCCAGCTCGGGCGTCGGCGCGAGCGCGTAGACCTGGACCAGCGCCTCGAACCATTTCAGCAGGTCGCCGTCGTTGAAGGGCGGTCCGTGCGGTTTGCCGTCGCCGCGACCTTCGCCGAGGCCGGCCGCCATCAAGAAATTATCCCAGGCGTGGCTCTCGTTCGGATCCGCGAAGATGGTCCACATGTGCGGGATCATCGTGTCGCGACACACCGCGAAACGTTCGCCGAGCAAGCCGCCGTTCCAGCGCACGTCGGCGAGGTCGGGCATGTAGAATTTCGCCTGCGGCGAACGGGTCGTGTCGATCAACGACTTTTCGCCCGCGGACGTCGACCAGGGGGCGACAAACGCGAGCACCACCACGGCAAGGAAGGGAGTCAGGGAACGTTTCATCCGATAAAACTTGAGCGCTAGGCGAGCACGGTCTGGCGCACGGCCCGGCTCCAGCCGGCGGCCAGTCGTTCGACCTCCGGGGCCGGGAGCCGCGGGGAGTATACGATGTCCGCGCGCGTTTGTTCGTCGACGACCTCGAGCGAGGCGACCAGGCCAAGGCCGAGCTGGCCGGCGAGGACGGCGCCGAGGGCGGAACAATCCGACATGGTGGCGACCCGCAAATCGACGCCGCACAGGTCGGCGCAGAATTGCATGAGAAACCGGCTCGCGGTCGGTCCGCCGTCGCCATGCAAGGCGACGAGGGGAACCCCGGCCTCGGCTCGCATGGCCTGGAGGGCGTCGCGAACCTGGAAGCCGATCGATTCGAAGGCGGCGCGGGCCACGTGACGCCGGTCGCTATGGCTGGAAAGACCGAGGATCGCCGCACGCGCGGCCGGTTGCCAGTGCGGGAGCCCCAGGCCGGTGAAGGCGGGCACGAGGTGGACGCCGCCGTTGTCCGGCACCGAGAGCGCGAGTTGCTCGAGCGCGGGCACGTCGGCGGCGAACCCGAGCTGGTCCCGCAGCCAGGTGAGCGTGGAAGCCGAGGAGATGATGATGCCCTCGAACGCGTAGGTCGGGACCCCGGCGCGCGTCCAAGCGAGGGCGGTGAGCACGCCTCGATTGGAAAAGCGGGGCATGCTGCCGATGTTCAACAACAGCGACGACCCGGTGCCGAACGTGACCTTGGCCGCGCCGGGCGTGTAGCAGCGCTGGGCGAAAAGCGAGGCTTGGGAATCGCCCATCACGCCGTGAATGGGCAAGGCCTTGGCCAAGGTGCCGTCCAGCGTCGTCTCGCCAAAGGCGGCGGAGCTATCCCGGACCTCGGGCAAAGCGCGCATGGGCACTTCCCAAAGCGCGCACAGCTCCTCGTCCCAGCGCAGCCGGACGATGTCGTAAAGCAGGGTGCGGCTGGCGTTGGTCGAATCGGTGGCGAAAACCCGTCCCGCGGTGAGCCGGTAGATCAGGTAGGTGTCGATCGTCCCGATCAGCGCGGAGCCGTCGGCGAGTTTCGCCGCCAGGGCGGGTTGGTTTCGCACCAGCCATCGGAGTTTGGAGGCCGAGAAATAGGCGTCGAGCTTGAGCCCGGTCTTGGCGTGCACCAAGGGCTCGCGACCGCCGGACGCCAGAGCCGCGCAATACTCGTCGCCCCGCCTGCATTGCCAGACAAGGGCGCGGTGCAGCGGACGCCCGGTGCCGCGCTCGAAAACGACGATCGTCTCGCGCTGGTTCGTGATGGAAAGGGACGCGATCTCGCCGACCTTGGCGGACTGGCGGGCGAGCAGTCCGCGCAACACGGCGAGCGTGTTGCGCCAGATTTCCTCGGCGTCGTGCTCGACCCAGCCCGGCTGCGGGAAGTGTTGCGCGTGTTCGATCGCCTCGCGGTCAAGCGCGCGACCATCCGCGTCGAAGAGCAGGGCCTTCGTGGCGGAGGTGCTTTGATCGAGGGCGAGGAAGATCATCCGCGGAAAGAGTCGAACTAGACCTGGCCGAGCAGCGCGAGCGCGGTGGCGGAGAGGCCTTCCATGCTGATGCCGTAGTGCCGGAAGAGATCGGCCTGCGCGCCGGTCACGGTGTCCTCGTCGGGGAAGCCGACCATACGGAAGCGGGGCGCGAGCCCGGCCTGAAGCAGGGTCGAGGCGACGGCCTCCCCCACCCCGCCGGCGATCATGTGTTCCTCCACGGTGACGACCGCGCGGCATTCGCGGCCGGCGGCGAGCACGGCGGCGGTGTCGAGGGGTTTGACGGTGTGCAGGCTGAGCACGCGGGCGGAGACGCCGGCGGCCGCGAGGTGTTCGGCCGCGAGCAGGGCGTGGACGACGGTCTCGCCGTTGGCGACAAAGGCCACGTCCGAGCCCTCGCGGACGAGGCAGGCCTTGCCGGCCTCGAAGACCGCGCCGGCGGGCGTGACGTCATACATGGCGGCCTTGCCGAAGCGGACGAAAACCGGCCGCGTGGCCGTGGCGGCGTAGCGGATGGCCGCCCGGGTCTCGTGGTTGTCGGCGGGGACGAGGATGGTGATGTTGTGGATCGCCCGCAGGACGGCGAGATCGTGCAACGAGTGATGGGTCGAGCCGAGCGCGCCGTAGCTCACGCCCGAACTGATGCCCACCAGCACGGCGGGCACGTTCGAGTAGCAGACGTCGTTCTTGATCTGCTCGAGCGAACGCGCGGTGAGGAAACAGGACGGGGACACGCCAAAGGCCTTTTTGCCGCAGGCGGCCAGGCCGGCGGTGATACCGACGAGATTCTGCTCGGCGATGCCGACCTCGACGATCTGCTTCGGCAGCGCCTTGCCGAAGGGGGCGAGTTTGCCGGATCCACGCGAATCGGAGGTGACGGCGATGATGTCGCGATCGGTGGTCGCGAGGGCCTGAAGCGTGTCGGCGAACTCCTCCAGATTGGCGCGGCCTTTTTGGAGGCCGAGCCTTTGCAGCATGGCGGCGGCGGCGGGCGAAAACATGGACGGGGCGGGCGCGCTCATGGGGAAACCTCCCGAAACTTTTTCTCGGCGGCGGTGAGCTCGGCGAGCGCCTGGGCGAGCTCGGTGTCGCTAGGCACGCCGTGGTGCCACTTGCCGACGTTCTCCATGAAGGAGACGCCCTTGCCCTTGACCGTGTTCGCAAGGACAAAGAGCGGCTTGCCGACGGCCGGCGGCGTGGTGAGGGCGGCGGTGAGTTCGGCGTAGTCGTGGCCGTCGACGATGCGGACATCCCAACCGAAGGCGCGCCACTTCTCGTCCAGCGGCTCGTTCGACATCACATCACGGGTGTGGCCGGTGATCTGGAGGGTGTTGTGGTCGAGGATGGCGACGAGGTTGTCCAATTTGTAGTGGGCGGCGGCCATGGCGGCCTCCCAGTTGGAGCCCTCGGCGAGTTCGCCGTCACCGAGCAGGGTGAAAACGCGATTGGGGGCGCCGTCCATCCGGGCCGCGAGCGCCATGCCCAAGCAGATGGGCAGGCCGTGGCCCAGCGCGCCGGTGTTCATCTCCATGCCGCGGATTTTCCGCGTGGGGTGGCCGACATAGTAGCTCCGGTAGTGACAGACCGTCTCGAGGTCGGAGTCGGGGAAGTAGCCGCGGTCGGCCATAACCGCGTAGAGCGCCTCGACGCAGTGCCCCTTGCTCTGAACGTAACGATCGCGGGTGGGCGAGGCGACGGTCTCGGGGGTGATCTTCAGCACCCGGTTGTAGAGGACGTTGAGGATATCGAGGCAGGAAAGCCCGCCGCCGGTGTGGCCGGCGCCCGCCTCGTGGATGAGGCGGAGCATGCGCCGGCGCAGAGCGAAGGATTTCAGGACTAGATCACGATCGGTCATGTCAGTCCTGCGGTCCCTCGTGGTGGTAGACCTCCCAGCCGAGATAACGCTCGAAGGCCTCGGCGAGGACCCCGGCGGTGCTGGAGGCGTTCATCACGACGTGATGTTCAAAACCCTCGCGACAGACGTGGCGCATGAGCTTTTGCAGCTTGGGCACGCGGGCGACGGCGCGGTTGCCGAAGGTCTTCAACTCATCGTTGGTCAGCTCGCCCTGACCGACGTAGGTGCGGATCGCGCCGGCGGCGTCGTCGGTCGTGATCCGGCCGTAGGTGAGCGGCGCGGCGGGCGTGCGGCCGTCGAGCGCGCCCCAGGTGTTCTCCACCCCGAGGGTCGAGCCGAGGATGGGGGCGTTGAGGATCTTGATGTCGGGCAGGAAGGATTTCGCCCAGTTGCCGCAGTGGAAGAGCACGCACTTGTCGTCGGCGGCGCCGTAGTTGTTGTTCCAATCCACGAGGGCGGAAGGGGTGCCCGAGGCCAGCTGCATGGCATACATCGTGAGCACGCCGGTCACGTCCACCTCGCACGCGCTGGGCATGAAGTTTTCGCTCATCATCCTCATCGAGGTGCAGACGCTGCAGCCGTGGTTGGCCTGCACGGAGGTCCAGCACTGGATGGCGGTGGCGTCGAGGTGGTTGGCGGCGACGAAGTCGTCCAGCACGATGCCGAGGCGGGCCATCTGGGCGAGCTTGGCGGGCGGGACGGCGGTGGCGTTGGCGTAGGCCTTGATCTCGTCGACCTTGGAAATAAGGCGTTTGTCGCCCTCGCCGATCTTGCCGGCGGCGCCGAGGATCTCGGAGAGGTCCACCGTGGTCACGCTGATGCCGTGGCGTTCGAGGATTTTCTCGGAGTAGCGCACGGTGTTGAACGCGCCGGGACGCGCACCGACGGCGCCGAGACGCACGCCGCGCAGCCCGCGAACGACGCGGCAGACCGCCACGAAGTTGACCAGATCGGCGCGGAAGGAGGCGTCGAGCGGGTGGACGACGTGCTTGGTGGTCAGAGAGTAGGCGATGCCGGCCTGGCGGAGATTGTTGCAGACGGAGATCTTGCCGCAAAAGGCGTCGCGACGACGGATGACGTCGAGTTTGTCGAGTTCGTCGGGGTAGCCTTGGACGAGAACCGGGACGTTGAGGCCGGCGATCTTCAGCGTGTCGGCCACGCCCTTCTCGTCACCGAAGTTGGGCAGGCAGACGAGCACGCCGGCGATCTTGTCGCGATTACGGCGGAACAGATCGGCGCACTTTCGGGCGTCGTTGTGCGTCTCGACGCCGCCGAGTTTGGTCTCGTTGGGATCGAGCATCACGGCCTCGATGCCGAGTTCGCCGAGCAGCTTGACGAGATCGGCGCGGGCGTCGGGCACCAGGCGATCCGGGAAGAAATCGCGATTTCCGAAGATGACACCGAGGGTGGTGGAGGGGGGGGTCATGTGAAGGGCAAACGTGGGAATGGCCAGGGCCGGGGGAACAGGCCAGAAAGCCGGTTAAGATACCACAACCTTTCAGGCATAACATCCTAAATTGAAGCCTGTTCATCCCGAATACTAAGACCGGATCCGAAACTCTCCCACGGTGCGAGAGGCCGCCATACGCGATTGGACAACGTCCGGGCCGTTGGTGGTGGCACCGGCGATCCGCCGGCGAAGAGCGGAGCAAGGGCGAGATTCGTAGTTTAAAATCCAGCGTCTTGGCGTCGGACTATTGCACCCGGAGATGGTTTCCCGGACAAGAAGATTACCAATGCCCTCGTCATGATGCAGTCAAAGTCGGTCCTTCGTCGTTTCGACGCCATAATCTTGCTCGCCGGCTTGATTTTATCCCTTGGGTTTATCGTCGGCCAGACCATCACCCGAATCGAATACATCCGGAAGTCCACCCAGGCTTCGGTGATGCCCGAGGGAATAGCGGCATCGCCCGGTATACGGCCGCACGAGATCACGCTGCCGATCGCGTCGGTGGACTCCTGTTGGTGGATTTTGCACACCGAGGCCATGCTCAGGGCGGAAGATTGGCGGGTGCGCGAAAGCACGCGCGACAACGCCCCGTTCGGGCGGGAGGTCCACTGGAGTTCGGGTTTGCTTTGGATTCTGGCCGGTCTGGCATGGCTCATTCACCTGAGCAGCGGGCTCGGGATAGGGGAGAGCGTGCAACACGCGGCGCTATTGGCCGGTCCCTTGATGCTCGTCGGATTTGTCTTGGTTTTCGCGGTTTTGACGGCGCGAAGATGGGGAGGCGCAACGGGCGGATTCATGGCTTTGGCGCTCGCCACACTCAGTCCGCTGGACGGGCTTTTTCGAGTCGGCGAGGCCGATCACCACGGCATCGTGACGTGCTTATCCCTGGGTTGCGCGTTGGCGGTGATCGCCGCCGGCGCGGGACGCGTGAGCCGCACCGGGCAATCGGTGTCTCCACACGCCCTTGTGCCTTCATTGGCCTCCGCGCGTCGGTGGATGGTTCTTTCCGGTCTGCTAGGGGCGGGCGGGCTTTGGGTCAGCGCCGCAACCATGGTTCCGGTGTTCATGGGCATATCACTGGGCGCGCTCCTTGCCTCCCAGCTTAACCGCATCCCCCGGACAAACGACGCGACCGAGACCCGTCCAGATCTCTGGAGACTGTGGGGAATGTCCGGAGCCTTGGGCAGCCTGGCTTTTTATCTGCTCGAGTATGCCCCGCATAACTTCGGTTGGCGTCTGGAGGTAAACCACCCGCTCTATGCGATCGCATGGCTCGGCGGGGGCGACTTGCTCGCCCGCTCATGCGCATGGGTGGAACGCGGACGTTTTGCGACCACGACGCGTGCTCGAATCGCCGCCGCGTGCTCGTTGCTTGGGTTGAGCGCACTTCCCATCGTGATCCTCGCCGGTGGCGTGCGTGTTTTCTCCCTGCAGGACGCCTTTCTCTGGAGCCTGCACACCGACTACATCCGCGAGTTTCTTCCGCTGTTTCGTATATACGAGGGAGCAAACTGGACCACGGTCGTGGAAAACATCCCGATCTGGCCTGTTTTGATCCTGCCCGCGATCCGGCTGTTCATGACCAGGGGGATCTCCTCTTCCGCGACCGCCGTCCTTGCGTTGGCTTTGTGCGCCTGCCTGCCGCTGACGGGACTCTCCCTCGCCCAGATTCGCTGGTTCTCGGTCGGCCAAACCCTGTGGCTGGCCGTTCCCGTCGTGTTGATCACATCTTGGCGGTCCGGCGAGATCCGCTTGGGCAAACCATACCTCGCGGGCGGTGCGTTGTGCTTCGTCGCGGGGTTGGGCCTCTTTCCGGCGTTTTCCATTTCACGTTGGCAACCCGCCAAAGTCCTCAACATCGAGGAGGCGATCACCTTGGTGGTGCGAGACGTCGCTTGGAAACTGCGCGAACAAGCAGGAAACAAACAAATCAACGTCCTGAGCGGCCCCACCACCACGACCCTGCTCTCCTTCTTCGGCGATACCCAGGGCGTCGGGACGCTATACTGGGAAAACTTGGCGGGACTGAAAGCCGCCGGAGCGATCTACGGAGCCGAAAGCGACGAAAAAGCGCTGGCGCTTTGCCGCGAGCACGCCGTCACCCATATCGTGATTTTTTCCTGGGACGCGTTCGCCCAGCCATATGCGCGCCTGCACCACGGACGGTCCGCGGACGCGAAAACGGATGACTGCTTTGTCAACACGCTGCTCAACGCCGAGACGCCGCCGACCTGGTTGCGTCCCCTGCCCTACATCATGCTGCCCCAGCTCGCCCAGAAAGGGCATTGGGTCCACATCTTCGAAGTAAAGCCGGAGCAAAGCCGGGCGGAGAGTTTTTTTCACCTCGGTCTATACTTGGAACAGATGGAGCGCGCGAACGATGCACTGACCGCCTATATTGAGTCGTGGAATCTCGACCCGCACGTTGCCGGGATCGGGGGGGCGCTCGGACGCGCCTTGATCCGGGCCGGACGTCTGACCGAAGCATCGCAACTCGTTGCCTCGCTACCACCACAAGATCGGGTCGTGATCGATTCGGCGCTTGGGGAACAATTCGCGCTGAACGGCGATCATCGCCGAGGCATCGAAGCTTTGCGACGAGCCGTGGCACTGGCCCCCGAGAACCGGGCCAACACCACCGCCCTTGCCTGGCTGCTGGCCACTTCCGCGGATGCGCAACTCCGCAACGGAGAAGAAGCCCTCTCTCTCATGACAAGACTCGCCGCCAGCGGAGCGCAGCTTGATTACAAGGAGATCAATTCGTTGACCGCCGCGATGGCGGAGACGGGTAACTTTGCCGGCGCCATAAATCTGCTGGAACAGGCGCTTGCGACGGCCCAACTCGGGGGCGAAGCCGACGTGGTCGCGGAATTCGAGAGCCGCCGCAACCAATATGCATCGTCCACACCGTCCAGAACCGCCGCGGCCACGCCGGAAAAGCGTTGAACCGGGGTCGCTCGATTGGTCGGACCCGGCCCACCGGAAAAGACCGCATTCGGAAAACAGGAATTCAGCCCTGACCGCTACTTCCAAGGATAAACCCACCACCTTGGCTTTGGATCGAAAAGCCGGGAGCAGGTTACCTCGCCGTGTGGAAGGAAGAACAATAAACGGATATCAGCGGTTGCTCACCGCTTGAGACGAAATCGCTCCAGGGGCTCCTATCTCCGATCAAAAAAAGTCCGTCGCATGGAGCCATGCGACGGACAAACGCCTGACGTGGGGCGATTCGATGTGGATTACGACCGCGCCTGGCGACGGCGGCGAAGGAAACCGCCGCCCAAGGCGAACATACCGGCGAGGAATCCAAAGCTGGAAGGCTCGGGAATGGCGGAGAAGACGACCTGAAGCACATTCGAATTGACCGAATACGCAGGCGAATATTGGCCGGCCAAGTCGTTGCTGAACACGGTGCTGATGAGACCGGTGTCGCCGGTGAAGCCACCGACGCTGCCGAGCAGATTATAAACCGCTCCCACCTCCAAAACGCCCGTGGTCAAGGCGCTGAAGTTGAAGCTGAAGGAATCGAAGGACACGGCTCCGGTGGAGGAGATGTAATCGCTCACCCCCGCAGCGGTGGAGGCCAGATCGAAGTCGAGTTTGGCCCCGGTGAGGCTAAGCGCCCCGGTGGTCAGCGTCTTGGCATCGCCAAAGTTGAATCGACCGCTGAAATCGGAGTCCACCGTGTTCACACCGGGGGCGAGCCGTCCACCGGTCGCGACACTCACGCCGCCGGAAATGGTGCCGGTGCCGGCAAGGGTCGAAAGATTATTGACCGTGGTGGTGGCCGCGCTGGTTCCGAGCGCGGAGCCGGCGCCGAAGGAGAGAAGGTTGGACGTCAGCGGGATCAGAGTGGTTCCATAAACCACGATCTGCGACTCGCTGACAATCTGGTGAATGTAGGAACTGGTGGTGTTGTTACCGGTGACGTTGACCGGTTGGCCCACCTTGAGATTCAAACCGGACACCGTATCGCCGTTGGTCAGCGTCACCGTTGCCGCCGTTCCACCGGTGGCGGCTACGACGGTCGCCGCCGCGGAGGTGTTGGATGCCGCGACGGCCGAACCGCTGACAATGAGCTTGCTGGCCGTGACCCCGTCGCCGACCACGTTGGCGCCGGAATTGAACTGGCTGTTGCTCAGGGTGAGCGCGCCGGAGCCCTTCTGGTAGATCCCGATCGGACCGTTGGCGGTGACCGTGGTTGCGACCGCATCCGAGCGATTAAATGCCAGCGTGCCGGCTCCGGTGCCGGTAACCACGGGGGTCAGTCCGTTACCCGAGACCATGGAGCCCGTGGTGCCGCCGTTGCCGATCTGAACCGTGCCGGTCGATGAGATGCGGGTGCCGCCTTGATAGGTGTTGGTGCCGGCCAGGATCAGGGTGCCGGTGCCGGTCAGGGAGAAGCCGAGCTTGGAGTTTACCGTCACGGGGGTGGGGGGGACGGCGTTGGGGTTGGGGTTGTTGTCACCGACGTTGGAAAGAATGACGGTCGTTCCCGCGCCGGCCACATCGCGCACCCTGAAGAGGTCGGTGGCGTTGTTATTCAGATAAAGGTTACCGCCCACGGTGCCCAAAGTGACGGATTTGCCCGGTGCGGTGATCTCGTTGGTGATCCAAGCCACATTGCCCAGAGTGACATTTCCGGTGGATGGAGTTCCTGACATCGTGATGGTCGTGCCCGCCAGAGTGAGGCTGTTACTACCTTGGAAACCGATCGACTTATTGATCGTCATCGAACTCTTGGTGATTGAACGGTCAGACGTAACCGCCTCCAACCGATTGAGGTAGGAGCTATTTCCAATTGTGAGGCTGCCCGCCGTGCCGAAAGGCTGATCGCTGTTGATCTGGAAAAGCGTCACGTTATTCGCCTGACGTCCCAAAACCGTATTACCGGTGTAGGTGTTGTTTGCATTGATCCGGATCGTGCCGGACGCCGTGGCGCCTGCGGTTCCCGGGGGACGGGCGCCAAGCGAAAGATTGGTCGCCGTCACACCGCCGTCGGCGATCACGCCGTTCAGGATAAAATTGCTGTTTGCGGTGGCGGCACCAGTGCCACCGGCATCCAAGGTAAGGGTGCCCGCCGCAGCGTTGATATTGCCCAAGGTCAGGGTGCGACCACTCGAGTTGGTGATCGTGCCGGCGGCCGCCGTCGTGATGGTGCCGCTGATGGCCAACGGGTTCGCGGAGGTGCCGAAAGTCAGACCACCCGCCAAAGAAACCGGCGCGGAGATCGTGTTGACCGCACCCGTGGTGCCGGCGCTGGTGAGCGTGGCGCCGGAAGCCAAAGACAGACCGAAACCACTGGAAGCGGACACCGTCGTCGCACTCGGGGCTACATTCGTGTCGCCAAGGGTCAGGGCCGTCAACCCACTCGACAACGCCGCAGAGATATTCACGGTCTGCGCCACCCCGTTGAAATCACCGCTCAAGGTGGCGGTGTCGCCGGCGGCGGAGCCGGGGGTGCCGCTACCACCCCAAGTGGCGGGCGTATTCCAATCCTGCGCGGCGGTGCCTGAACTGAAGGTAAGGGCGTAGGGGGCGGCGAAAGCGGAAGGCGCCGAGAGACCGAGGGCCGCGATGGCACCGAGGAGGATGCGGGTGTGGTGTTGATTAATCATGGGTAAGAAAGGGGGCAAGGGTTTGGATCGAAGGAGGCACGATGCGCGGGTCCACAAGTTTGGCACATGGGCACGCGCAGAAGCAGGAAGCGGTCGACAGGTGGGGTAGAGGGGTGGGGTTGGCGGAAATAGAGGGCCGAGGGGGTAACCAGCGAATCTCCGAGACGTGAAGTCTCATGGCAAAAATAGACGTCAGGACAAGAAAGTAATAATGATTTGCTGCATTTGCCGAAAATTTCTTCAATACTCCCTGAATCCTAAGTTTCCCCATGGTTTCCTTCGACCCGAACCGTCCTGATTTCACCCCGTATGGCTTCTCCTGCGTGCGCTGGACGCCCTCGCCGATGAAGCGGCCCGACCACCACGACGAGATCGAGGTGAACGTGCTCACCGAAGGTTGGGTATCCTACCTCCTGGGCGGGCAGAAGGTGCGCATCGAAGGCGGCCAGATGGGGGTTTTTTGGGCGGCGATCCCGCACCAGATCCTGGGATTCTCCCCGGGGATCAACTACTTCGTGGCCACGATCCCCTTCGCCTGGTTCCTCCAGTGCCAGTTGCCGGACGCGTTTGTGCAGCGACTGCTACGGGGCGAGGTGATCTGCCAAAAACTCGGCGCCAATCGCATGCGCCACGACCAGGAACTCTTTGCGCAATGGGAGGAGGACCTCGCGGAGCCCGGCGACGACGTGCGTCGGGTGGTGATGCTGGAAATGGAGGCGCGCCTGAGACGCATGATCGGCGCCCTCCCTGCGGTGCGGGCCAGCTCCCGCCCCCGGCGCGGCCGCCCCACCGGGCTGCACGGGAGCGCGCTCAGCAAGGTCGAGCAGATGGCCTGCCTCATCGCCCGGCGCTACAAGGAGCAGCTCACCGCGGCGGAAATCGGACGCGAGATGGGGCTCCATCCCAACTACGCGATGGGACTGTTCAAAAAAGCCTTCGGCACGACGCTCATCGACTACCTTACCCACCACCGCGTTTCCCACGCCCAACGCCTCCTGGCCACCACCGACGAGAAGATCGTCGACGTGGCCTTCGACTCGGGGTTCAACTCGATCAGCCGCTTCAACGAGGCTTTCCGGCGTTCCTGCGGCTGCACGCCACGCGCCTACCGGCTCCAGCACGCGGCCAAACCGTGAGGCGCGGCCCCGGCTCCGGCGGCGCCGAGGTTTTCCAACCCAACCGCCCCCGGGACTTGCCCCCGGGAACAACCCGCCCAATGTCACGGCCCAAACCCGTTTCCTCCCTTGTCCGACGCCCACGCTCCCTTTGATTCCGTTGAAGACGCCATCGCGGCCATCGCCGCCGGCCAGCCCATCATCGTCTCCGACGACGAGGACCGCGAAAACGAAGGCGACCTGATCATGGCCGCCTCCAAGGCCACGCCCGAGAAGATCAACCTGATGATCCGCCACGGCAGCGGCATCGTCTGCGTGCCCATGCTCGGCGCCCAGCTCGACCGCCTCGGCCTCGGCCCCATGGTGGCGCGCAACCGGGAGGTGCAGCGCACCGATTTCGCCGTCACGGTGGACGCCGCCGAAGGCATCAGCACCGGCGTGAGCGCCTACGACCGGACCATGGCGATCAAGATTCTGGCCGATCCCGACTCTCGCGCCGACCAGCTCGTGCAGCCGGGCCATGTCTTCCCCCTGCGCGCCCGGGCGGGCGGCGTGCTCGAAAGGGCGGGCCACACCGAGGCGGCGGTGGACCTGTGCCTGCTCGCCGGTCTCGAGCCCTGCGGCATCCTTTGCGAACTGGTCAACGACGACGGCACGATGCAGCGGATTCCCCAGCTCGAGGAATTCAAAAAACGCTTCGGCCTGAAGATGATCTCGATCGAGCAGCTCATCGCCTACCGGCTTCGCCAGGACAAACTGGTGGAAAAGATCGCCGAAAACCCGCTCGCGACCCCCTACGGTGAATTCACCGTGCACGTCTACCGCAGCCGGCTGGACCAACGTCACCACCTCGCCCTCACCACCGGCGCGCCGGAAAAACACGAGGCGCCGCTGGTCCGCGTCCACAGCGCGAACGTGTTCACCGATGTTTTCCACGCCGGCGACCATGGCCCGCTGGCCGGCGCGCTCGAGGCGAGCTTGCGCGCGATCGCCGCCGAAGGGTGCGGCGCGGTGCTCTACATGGCGCCCATGAATCCAGGCGAAGCGCTGGTGCGACGACTGGACGCATCCCGTTCCGGCGCGTCCGCCTCGGCCGGCGCCAGCCCCGCCATGGACCTGCGGGACTACGGCCTCGGCGCCCAGATTCTGCGCGCGCTCGGCCTGAAGAAAATCCGCCTGCTCACCCGCCAGCCGCGCAAGGTCGTGGGCCTCGAGGCCTACGGCGTGGAACTGGTCGAGCAGATCGAGCTCAAGAGCTGACTCGGGCGGCAAATCAGGGGCGCCTACAAACGCGCACCCGCCACTCCCTTCCCCGACCACCTGCCTAGTTGGCGTGCAGAGACTCGATCCGGACGCTTGAGGCCGCCGGCGGGACCACCGTGACCGTGTAGTCGCCCGCGTTCATGCCGACGCCTTCGACTAGTAGCTCGGCGGTCGCATCACCGTTGGCGGACGTAGTTCGAAAACGCACCACACGCAGATCCATGACCGTGCCGTCGGCGGCGTTGACCCGAAACTCCGCGTCGGCGGATTCGCCCGAATTCACGTAGCGAAGGGCGAAGTCGTGGCTCCCACCGAGCCCGAACACGATATTCCAGCTCAGCGCGGACCCCGTTCGTTTCGCCGCCTCGGCGGGATAAACCTGCCCGGTCGGCGCCGCGCCATCGGTCGCGGCCTCCAAGGACGCCGTGTCACGAATCGGAGTCGCGGTTTGCGGAACCGGAGGACGCGCCGCCGGATCGAGCGTGGCGATCGCGACGGCGCTGATCACCGCCTGATACGAGGCGACGCGGGGAAACCCGATGACGAGGCGGCCGTCGCGCGCCCGCGCGGTGACGACCTTTTTGACCGCCGTGGCGTAGCCCGCCTCGCGCCAGAGGTCCACGTCGCGAAGGAGCGTCTCGCCGTTCACCGCCACGTCGAATAGCCGCCAGCCGGCCGCGTCGCCGCCGCCGCGTCCATACCACGGCTCCGTGAAGTAGAGCTCGATGCGGTATTCGCCGTCCGGCACCGCGAACTCGAGGGCGAGCCGATGCCGGCCATAGCGGAAGGTCTGAAAGAGCGCCTCGTCGGCGGTGCCGCGCACCGGCTCGTGCAGCTCGCGCTGGCTGCCGAAACGAGGCGGCAGGCCGGCGTGGTCGGCAGCCCAGGAGCGCGCACCCCAAGCGTCCCCCGACGCGAGGTCGCGGTCGGCAAACCAGGTCTGGCCATGCGTGTCGGTGTAATCGGGACCGCCGCAGTTGACCCGATACAGGTAGTTCCAGCCGGGTTCGCCCGCCGTATCGACCGTGACGGGCCCGTTGAGTTTCCGCCGTCCCGCGGCCTCAGGCAGGTGGTCGAGCACGATGGCGTCGCGCGCGACGGTGCGGCCCGCGACACGGCCCTCGGCGTAGAGCACGTTCGTCGCGATTTCGACCTCGTCCCAGCGAAACGGCACGCCGGGGCCGCCGTTGCGCCGCACGCCGAAGGAACGGTCGCCGACGTCGTTGAACAGCTCGACCTCGTCGCAGTTGGAGTAGACCTCGAGGCCGCGCTTCACCCCGGGGCTTTCCCAACGGTCGGGCCAGTTGTGCGACACGATGTAGACCATCGGATCGGTCTTGGGCGCGTAGCTGCCGCGATAGAGGAAAAACGCGTCGGTCGGCTCGCCCCAGAGGGTGAGCAAACCCTTGTTGTTGGCCGGGCCGATTCGGTCGAGCGGCGCCCAACCGTCGCTGCCCTGCTGGCCACGCGCGCCGATGACGCGGCCCGGGTTTTCGTGGGTGGCGAAAAGCCAGTGGAAATGCCCCGGCACCTCGGCGCGCACGGACTCGGCGAGACGGATTTTTTGCGCCATGAGGGCGTCGTGGCGCGACTCGCCGCGGATGCCGTCCATGATGAAGCCGCCCTCGCTGTGAAGGCCGAGACTGCGCCACGCGCCATATTCGCCGACGAGGCGCTGGCGGCGTAGGTCGTCCGCGTAGGTCGAGGGATCGCCGCCGTAGGTGCCGGTCCAGTTTTGGGGCACGTTCCAGTCGGTGCCCTTGCCGCTGTTGCACGTGGTGACCAGGCGTTGCGACGAGGTCGTGGGATCCAGCTCGCGGATGAGCGCGACGCATTCCGCAGCGAAATCCGCCGGCAATTTGCTCTCGTTGGCGAGGCCCCAGAGCACGAGCGACGGGCTGTTGCGGCGCTCGATCACCCATTCGCGCAGCAGTTGTTTGAACGTCGCCCGAAACTCCGGCGTATCGAACCAGATCTGCGACGCGAACTGCGTCCACCACAACAGGCCCTCGCGGTCCCAGTAGCCTTGGTAACGGAGGTTGTGCGGCTGGTGGGCGTCGCGGAAGGCGTTGAACCCCGCGGCCTGGATCTGCCGCACGCGGGCCCGGATCTGTTCATCCGAGAACGCATGGCTCGCGCCGAGCTGGTGCTCGTATTCGCACGTGCCGTTGATGAACACCGGCGCCCCGTTGAGCAAAAACGGCGCGCTCTCCGGCGCGGCGGGATCGGGCCAGCGTAGGGTGCGAATGCCAAAACTCGTGTTCACCCGATCCAGAACGCGCCCGCCCTCGCGAATCGTCGTCTCCAGCGTGTAAAGCGAAGGCGTCGTCAGCGACCAGAGCGATACCTTGGGCAACACCAGCGCGCCCGTGGACGTGTGCTCGCCGGCGGCGACCCGACTCTCCGCGCTGAGCACCGCGACCTCCCGCCCGGACGGGTCGAGCATGCGCGAATCGACCACGAGGTCGCGGCTCGCGCCATGGTTCATGATCGCGGCGGTGAAACGCACCGTGGCCCGCGCCTCGGTGGCGTCGGCTTCGTTCCACACGTGGACGCCAAAGGGCGTCACCCTCACCTGCTCGGTGGTGACCAGCGTGACCGGCCGGAAAACGCCCATGGGCTGGCTGCCCTCGGAGAATCCGGGCGCCTCCGAGCAACCGCCACAAACCCAGGGCAAGTCGGTGATGCCGGCCGGATGATCGGCGCGCACAGCGAGCAGGTTCGATCCGCCGAACGAGACGAGGTCGGTCACATCCAACGTGAAGGTGGTGCGTCCGCCGGCGTGCGCGCCCGCCGGACGGCCGTTGACCCAAACGGTCGCGTAGGAGCCCACGCCCTCGAAGAACAAATAAACACGCCGGCCGCGTTCGGCCGCGTCCACCGTGAACTCGCGCCGATACCACGCGGTGCCGTGGCGGTTGCCGTGCACGAGGCGACGCAGGCCGGCGTAGTCGTCCCAGTTGTGCGGCACGTCCACCCGCGACCACGCGGCGGCGTCCAGGCCGGGCCGCGCGAAGTCGTCGGATTTACCTGGATCGTAATCCCCCGCGAGGGTGAGCCAGCCGTGGTCGAGACTGGTTTCGCGGCGGGGACCCTCCTCGGCGGACGCCGCCGCGAGGCAAACCGTCGCCCAGAAGACGAAACGCAAAAGCCGGCGCATCCTCAGGGCAGGTCGAGCAGGCGGATGACGAGCGAACCCCTGACCGGGCCGGTGACATTCCGCGGCTGGCCCTGGGGGCCGAGCGCGTCGGGCAGGGACTGCTTGGTCCCGATCGCGGGAATCACCTGATAAACACCGAGGCCAAGGCGCGGCAGGGCGAGCACGGGGTTGTTTTTGCCGTCCCTCGGCGAGTAGACGCCGGCGTAGGGCTGGCCGCCGTCGTTGATAAAGGCGAAACGACCCTCGGTGGTGGCGAAGGCCATCCACTCCCAGCCGGAGAACCACCCCTTGAACTCGGGGTAGGCCCAGCTGACGCCGGGAATCGGATCGTTGTAGTCGTTTTCCCAGCGCGCAAGCTGCACACCGCGCAGGCGATTCGCCCAGACCCGGTAGGGTCCGCCGCCGAGCCACTCCTTCGACTTCATCTTCTCCTCGGGATAGTCGAAATCCACGCCCAGGATGTCCACCAGTCCGGGACCGTTGAACTCGTAATCGAGCCGCACGTCGCCGTCGGCGCCGACGGTCCAGCGCACCTGCCGGAAAGCGCCCTCGTAGGTCGCGGTCACGACGACCGCGTCGCCCTCGCGGCGCGATTCAAACGAAAGGAGCCGACTTGCGGGAGCGGCGACCGGCGCAAAACTGCGCGCGACGCGACGGTAGGCCGTCAGTCGCGGTCCTTGGGATAACGACACCGGACGGCCGTCGCGCGCCAACCCTTCGAGCAAGCCGGTGGTTTTGCTGAAGCGCGCGGTGTTGCGACCGGAAGTCACGGCGAGCGCGTCGGACGCGTCGGTAAACGTGACCGCCTCCTTCACCGCGACCGAGTTGCCGATCGCGGCGGCGCCCTTTTTCCAGCGCCAGCTCCATGTCCAAATCTCGCGCTGACGCGAATCGAAGGCCGTCAAGTAGAGCAGATCCGCCCCGCGCCAGTCGGGCGGAAGCGGGATCTTCAACTCGCCATCTGCGCGCGGTGCGAGATCGGGGCCTTGAAACCGGCCGTGCGCCAGCAGCGTGCGGTGGTGGAGGAGCGCACCGGGCGGGGCGAAGTTCATCAACCGCCACTCGAAGGTCACGGTTTCGAGACTTACATGGTCGTGGCGGTTGCGCACGGGCAGGGCGCCCGAGAAATCGTCCGGCAACTCGCGCAACGGCAACTGCACCGGCGACCAGATGTCGCGCACGGCGTTGAAACTGCCCTCCTTCTCGCCGTGCGGTCCCACCATGCCGTCCGGCGCGAGATCGCGTCGGGCGTCGAGGCGGCCGCCCTCGTCGGAACGCGCCACGGCCTCGTCCGCCCAGACCCATAGAAACCCGCCGGCGGCGCTCGGCTTTTCGCCCATCACCGCCCAGTAGTCCTCGAGGCCGGCGCCATGGCCGCCATCGAACAAACCGTGGAGAAATTCCGTCGGCAGGAAGAGATCCGGCCCGTCGGCGAACTTCACCGTTTCGGCGTATTCGCGGTAGTGGCTGGTGTTCATCCCGCGGAACGACCGACCCCAGGGATGCAACACGGGACGTCCCTGCGGATCGTGCTTGGCGAACTCGTCGTCGTTCTCCGGGTTCTCGCCGCCCTCGTTGCCGTTGTCCCAAAACAGGATGCTCGGGTGGTTCACGTCGCGCGCGACCAGCTGGGCGATGAGACGCCTTCCGGTCGGCGTGTCATAGAAACCCTGCCAGCCGGCGAGTTCGTCCAAGACGTAGAGGCCGGCCTCGTCGCAGAGCTCGAGAAACTCGGCGTCGGGCGGATAGTGCGACATGCGCACGGCGTTCATGTTGGCCTCCTTAAGCAGACGGACGTCCTCGCGGTTTCGTGTCAGGGAAAGGGTGCGACCGGTTTCGGGCCAGAAGCTATGACGGTTCACGCCCCGCAAGGTGATTTTGCGGCCGTTGACATAGAGTCCGTCGCCCGGGCGCAGCTCAAAGGTGCGAAAACCAAAGCGCTGGGTCAGGGTATGCGTCACCACCCCGCCGGCTCGGAGCGTAAACTCGGCGAGGTAAAGCCTAGGCGTTTCGGCGCTCCAGGTGGCGGGCTCCGGCGCCTGCAAACGCAAGGTGACGGGCGCCCCGGCGGCGCCGACGGCAAGGGTCGCAACGGGACCGACAGGCTGGCCCTCGAGGGACTTGACCTGCACCGCGACCTCCGTGCCGACGGGCAGAACGCCCCCCGGGAAAACATCGGCGCGAAACGCCCCGTCCGCGCGGGCGTCGATGGCCACGCGATCGATGAACGCGACGGGCAGGGCCTCGAGCCGCACCGGTCGGAAGATGCCGCCGAAGTTCCAATAATCGCCGATGCGCTCGGCGGTGTTCACGCTCGCGTTGGCGGAACGCTTGCTGACGGTGACTTCGAGCAGGTTGGGCGCATCGAAGCGCACCAGCGGGGTGATGTCGTGCTTGAACTGATAAAAGCCGCCCTGATGCACGGGCCCGGCCGGCTGGCCGTTGAGCTTCACCTCGGCGTCGGTCAGCACGCCTTCGAACACCAGGCGCACGACCCGGCCGCGCCACTCCGACGGCACGGTGAACTCGCGTCGATAGAGCCCTTGCTCGGCCGGAGCCGGCGGCATGAGCGGCATGCGTTTGCTCGGCCGCAGCTCGACGCCGTAGTCGTAGGCCCCGAACCCCTGCGTCTCCCAACACGAGGGCACGGCGATTTTGGTCCAGACCCCGCTGTTGCGACCGGCGGTGCAGTAGAAATCCCAGGTCTGGGCGTCGTCGCTGCCGCGACCGGAGAGATATTGGTGCTCGGTGGGAGCGGCGAAAAGCGTCCCGAGGGTCGCGAGAAAACACAGAAACAAGGATCGGGGCATGGGGCGCGGGGAGGTTTCGACCGAATTGGTGCCCGGGGTGGGAATCGAACCCACAAGACTTTCGTCGGAAGATTTTGAGTCTACTGCGTCTGCCAATTCCGCCACCCGGGCAGGGTGCTAACCAAAGATGTGAAGCGGAACCAGCCCGGCCGGGTTTGTAAACCCGAAAGGCAAACGACGCCGCGAAACGGGGGCCGATTTCAACCCGGAAACGAATTGCGCCTCGGCCCGAAAAAAATCCCCGGAAATTTTTGAATGTTATCCGCCCAGGCCGGTCTATCCTAGCGTCACTGTTAGTTGGTTGCTTGGTTTGCTGGCAGAGGCGGCCCCCGGGGTGGTTCCCGGAAGGCCGCCTCTCCTCTTTTTTGGGGTTGGGCATGGCGCACGCGGTCCTCTTTTCTCCCCTCCATGCCCGATTTTCGCGTCCATGTGCCCTCGCCGCCGACCGCCGACGTGCGCGAACTGGTTTTGTCGCCCGCCGAAACCCACCACCTCGTGCAGGTCAACCGCGCCCGGCCCGGCGACCCCGTGATCGCTTTTGACGGAGAGGGTCGGGAATGGACTTGCGTCCTTGAGCCGGGAGAATCCCGCAAAGTCGTTGGCCTGCGAGTCACTTCCACCTCCGCCCGCCCTCCCCTGCCCTGCGCCCTCGTCCTCGGCCAGGCCCTGCCCAAGGGCGGCACCATGGATGACATCGTGCGCCAGGCGACCGAGCTCGGCGCCGCCGTGATCGTCCCCCTCGGCACCAGCCGGAGCGAAGTCCATCTCGACTCCGAGAGGGCCGAGAAGAAACTCGAGAAGTGGCGCGTCGCCGCCGTCGAAGCCGCCAAACAATGCGGCAACCCCTGGGTGCCCCGGATCGAATCGATCCAAGGCCTCGCCACCTTCCTCGCCTCCCCCGCCGTCCGCGACGCCGAGCTGCGCCTGGTCGCGAGCCTGCATCCGGGCGCCCGACCGCTGCGCGAGGTTCTCGCCGACCATCGCTCCGTCCACGGGCGCGGACCGGTTTCGGTCGCCTGGTTGATCGGCCCCGAAGGAGACTTCAGCCCCATGGAAATCGCAGACGCGCTCGCCGCCGGCTGGACGCCCGTCTCCCTCGGCCCGTTGGTGCTGCGCTGCGATACCGCCGCCGTCTACGCCCTCGCCGCCGTGCGCTGCGCCACCGAAGGGGACTAAGCAAGCCGCGTCGGCTTGCGGATGCGCCGGATCAAGCCCGCGTCCGGTCGGACAGCAGATGAGGGAAAGGAGAAGTGCTCAACCCATCGCCCAAAAGACCCGACTGCGAACCACCCGCGACGGAGACCGGCGGCGTCGCGGTCGACGAAACCGGCAAAGCGAAGGCGAAAAACGCGCCGCCCTCCGGGTTGTTGCCGCACCAGATCCGGCCACCCATCCCCTCGGTCAACGCCCGGCAGATCGCCAATCCGAGCCCGGTGGATTTTTCACCCGCCGTCGGTTTGGCCGTGAGTCGTGCGAAACGGGTGAACGCGAGCTCCATGTCCTCCGGCGTCAGGCCCGGACCGGTGTCGGCCACCACGCATTGCGCCTCGTTGTCCTTGCGTTGCACCCGGATCGTCACCCGCCCGCCGGCGGGGGTAAATTTCACCGCGTTCGAAATCAAGTTGTCCAACAAACGCCGTAGACCGGAGCGATCCGCGCGCACCACCAGCGCGTCCTCCGCGCAAACCAGCCGCAACCCGATGTTTTTGCCCGTCGCCTGCGGTCCCGCCCGGCCCACCGCCTGGCTGCAAGACGCCGCGAGATCCTGGTCGCGCAGGCGCAAGGCCACTCCGCCTCGCTCCAACTCATTAAGGTCCAACAACGTGCCGAGAAAATGATTCATCTGCTCGGCCTCGTGACGAATGACCTCGAGGGCATGGCGGTTGGGCCGCGTATCGCCCTCGTCGAGCAGCTTCATGGCGTGTTCGGCGAAGCCCATGATGACCGAGATCGGCCCGCGCAAATCATGCGCCGCCATGCCGAACATCTGGTCTTTCTCGTGATTCAACGAGGCCAGCCGCGCGTGGCTCTCCTCCAGCTCGCGCCGCGCCCGGTTCAACTCGGCGTGGACCGCCACCCGCGCGCACAACTCCTCGCCGCGGAACGGCTTGGCCAGATAGTCGACGACCCCGACCGCGAAGCCTTGCGCGATGGCATGCCGGTCCGCCACCGCCGACATGAGAATCACCGGAAGTTTGCGGGTGGCCTCGTTGGACTTCAACTCGCGGCAAACTTCGTAACCCGTCATCCCGGGCATGCAGACATCCAGCAGCACCACGTCGAAACGCACCCGGCTCAAAACCTCCAACGCCTCGCGTCCATCCGACGCCTCAACCACCTGGAAACCCGCAGCCACCAGGGAGCAACGGATCAGGAAGCGGCTGTCGCTGACATCGTCCACGACGAGCACGACAGGCTTTTCGGTTTGGGCGGCGCTCATTCTGAACGAAACCTTTGCCCGGGGCTTTTTCCGTCACAAGTTTTTAGCGGCCAAGACGGTCAGTATGTTTCCCTATCGTCACTGAGGTGTATTTCCCGGTTCTTTTCCGGTGCTTTTGAAGGGCTCACCAGACCAGCAAACCACCCGCGTAGGTCAGGCCCGCGCCGACCGAACAAAAGATGATCCGGTCGCCGGCCTTGAATATACCCTCCTCCGCCGCCCACCCCAGCGCCATCGAGACCGAAGCGCCCGAGGTGTTGCCGTATTTGGCGATGGTCACGACGAACTTCTCGTAGGGGATGCCGACCCGCTTGCTCACCGCGCGCAGGATCCGCTCGTTGGCTTGGTGGGGCACGATCCACGCGATGTCCGACGCCTGCAAGGCGTGGCGCGCGAGGGTTTTCTCGATCTGGTCGGAAAACGCGATGACCGCGTTCTTGAACACCGCCGCCCCGTCCATCTGGAGATAAAAATCGTCGCGGTCGCTGCCGTCCGCGCAGGGCATGGGCTGCCGCGCCCCGCCGCCCGGCCGTTGGATCGCGGCGAAGAGATCCGCGTCGCCCGAAAGCGCCATGCGGTGCAAACGATGTCCGCCCGGCGCGTCGGTGAGAATCGCCGCGCCAGCGCCGTCGCCGAAGAGAAACGCCGTCTCGTGGTCGTTCGGGTTCGTGATGCGGGAGAGCAGCTCGGCGGTCACCACCACGACGGTGCGCGCCGTGCCGCCCCGGATGAAGGTGCGACCCACCTCGAGCGCGTAAAGCCAGCCGGAGCAGGCCGCGTTGAGGTCGAAGGCCAACGCCTTCGGACACCCGAGCAGCTTGGCCAACGCGCTCGCCATCGAGGGCACGGGCTGGTCGGGGATGATGGTCGCCAGCACGATGCCGTCGATCTGCGCCGGTTCGACGCCCGCCTGGGCCAGCGCATGACGCACCGCGGTCGCCGCCAACGAGGTAGCGCTCTCGTCGGCGTCGGCGTAGCGCCGCTCGTGGATGCCGGTAAGCTTGTGCATCTCCGCCTCGGTCCGTCCCGGGAAGGCGCGTAAAATCTCGCTGGTCGGACGAATGTTTTTCGGCACCGCGTAACCCACCCCCGCGATGCAGACCGTGGTGTCCGCCCCGCCGCCGGTCGTCGGCGCGGCGGAGACCGGGACCGATGCGGCCGCGGCTGTGGGACGGGTCGCCAGCCAAGCCTGAAAATCTTCGCCGGTGATACGCCCGCCCGGCCCGGTGCCGACGAGTCCGGCGACGGTCGCCGGATCCAAACCCGCCTCGCGCGCCAGTTTCTGCGCCCGAGGCGTCCAGAGTGAGCCCGCCACCGCCGGTGCAAGCACCGGGGACACGGGCGCGACCGTGGCGACCACCGCAGCCGCGATAGGAGGCGTCGCCGCAACCGCCTTCACCGCGCCCTTGGCCTCGAGGTGCCGCAGGGTTTCGTCCTCGGTCTCGATGGTGATGAAAAGGTCGCCCGAACGGATGATGTCGCCCGCCCGGCAATGCAACCCGCGCACCGTGCCGTCGCAGGGCGCCTCCCACTCGAAGACCGATTTGTCGCTCTCCAACTCCGCCGCGATCCGGCCCTTGGCCACCCGCTCGCCCGGACCGACCTTGAGGTCGATCACGGTGAGTTCATTCACGGTCGCCCCCATGCTGGGCACGGGGATTTCAATTAGGAAGGTGGCCATGCGAGACGTAAAAAGAGGCAGCGTGACGTGCCCTTGGCCTTGGTCAACCGCGCGCCGCAGGCTTTCCCCGGCCGCCTTCACTCGCCGAGAACCCACTCCGCGCCATCCGCCGTCCACACCTTTTTCGCCGTCGCCGAGCGCCAGCCGCTCCATACGCGGTCGCACTGATCGGCCAACTCCACCACGCAGGGCATCGAGATCGCCGCGCGCTCCGGCGCTCCGTCCCACGCCCGCCCCTCGCTCCAGGCAAGTGCCATGGCCGGCAAATCCAGCAACGACACCGCCGCGTCCGACTTCACCCCGTGCCCGCCGCCCCGCGCGCCGCGCACCAGCAGCGGCACACGAATGCTGTCCTCGTGCGGCCAGCCTTTCCGGAACAGCCCGTGCGCGCCGTGCATGTCGCCGTGCACCGAGGTGAAGACCACGATGGTCTCCCTCCCCGCCGCCGCGATCAATCTCCCGATAGCCGCGTCCGTCGCCGCGATATGGGCGTAGTAACCAGCCAGCTCCCGCCGCGTCCGCGCCTCCACCGCCCCGCCACGCGGCACCTTGTCCGAAAGGATCACCTCGTCCGGCCGCAGCCACTCCACCCCGGCCGGAGTCGGCGCGCCGTAGGGCGGATGCGGCGCCTCCAGGCTGACCAACGCGAATCGCGGGCCCGCCGCCGCGTGTCGTTCGCGTTCGCGTCCGCGCCACCAGTCCGACGCGCGGTTCACCACCACGTCGCTTTGGTAGCCCGCGAAACGCACCGGCGTGGAACCGTCGCCCACCCCGTCACCTTGCAGCCACGGGTCGTTGAGCAAAAAGCCGCCCTCGAACCCCGTCCACCAGCCGAAGCCGCCGCGCCGCGTCGGGGGAACGTGAATACGCGCCGCCGCGTCGCCGACCAGCGGGGCGGCGCGGTCGCGCTCGCCCACGCCCCACTTGCCGAAAAACGCCGTCGCGTAGCCCCGCGCGGCCAACTCGTGCGCCACGGTGCGCGCGTCGCCCGGCAAGGCGTCCCAGTAGTCGCGCACGCCGTTCTCCGGCGACGGCACACCGGTCAACAGGGCCGCACGCGCAAAGGGTCCGAAGGGATGCGGCGTGACCGCCTGGGCATAGTCCGTCGCCTCGGCCGCGAAGGCGTCGAGCGCCGGCGTGCGGGCGTTGGGATCACCGGCGCGGCCCAGCGCCCCCGCCCGCCACTGGGTGGTCACGATCCAGAGAATGTCGGGGGCGGTAGGCATACGCGCGGCCGGGTCTACTTGAGCGCGGCCGGCAGGACCAGAAAGCGTTTCGCGACCGCGTCGAGCACCGGCCCGGTGGGCGTCGCC
>JAIXVP010000371.1 GCA_027482905.1 Opitutaceae bacterium | reverse complement strand
GCGCCGGTGCCGACGGTCTGGGATCCGGGGGAAAGGACGACGGAGGGATTCACAACCGATATGCCGTTGGCCGAGTTGAGGAACTGGCTGGTGGGCAGGGCGGCGCGGGAGAAACGAACCTCGTCGAGGTCGCCGCGGAGGTAGTCGACATTGGCGAAGCCGTAGTCGCCGCGGCCGAGGGTCCAGGGCGTGTCGGAATCGGCGGCGGGCACGAACAGACCGGTGAAGCCGGTCGTGCTGCCGACGGAGACGCCGTTGACGTAGAGGGTGAGCGTGCCCTTGGCGGAGTCGCCGACGGCGGCGACGTGATACCAGTTGCCGACGACCGGGACGGTCTGGCTGTTGACCTGGAGGCTGTTGCCGGAGCGGTCGATGAGCTCGATGCGGAAGGCGTTGTTCAGGCCGGTGCCGACGGCTGCGCCGGCCTTGGAGAGATAGAAGAGCGCCTGGGGTCCGCCGCCCTGGCCGGGGTTGGCGCTGTCGTCGCGGCCGACGACGGTCTGCCAGCCGTTAAGGTTATCGAGACGGAAGAAGGCCTCGATGGTGAAGTCCTCAAACGGCTCGGCGGCGAGGGTGCCGCTGGTGGGGGCGATGAGGCCGTTGTTGCCGGTGGCGGGGAAGTTTACGCCGAGGGTGTTGGCCGCGCCGGTGGCGGGGATGATGGAGTAGGGAAGCGCGTCGTTGGCGTAGTTGGGGGTGCCGAGCGCGGTGAGGTGGTTGGTGCCGATCGAGTCGTTGGTGGTGGTGATGGCGGCCAGGGCGGGACCTTCCTCGAAGCGGTAGTGGGCGACGGCGAACGCGGCGCCGGGCAACACGGTGTAGGCGGGGAAGGTGGTGGTGACGGGCGTGGAGCCGTTGGCGTCGTCGGATACCTTCACACTGTAAATGCCGTTGGCTGCGGCGGTGGCGCCGGCGACGGTGTAACTGGAGGCGTTGGCGCCGGAGATGGCGGTCGGGGTCGCGCCGACGGTGGCTTGGTAATACCACTGGTAGGTGAGATTACCGGTGCCGGTGGCGGTCACGCGCAGGGTGATGTCGGAGCCGAGCGGGTAGGTGGTCTTGGAAGCGCCCGCCGTCACGACCGGAGGCGGGAAGGTGATGGTGGGATCTACGACGGTGCTGAGGACGCCGGTCGCGGGGTCGAACTGGTAGATGGTGGTGCCGACGGCGGGCTTGGTCCACTTGGCGCCGTTCAAGGAGAAGCCGGCGACCGTGAAGGTGGATCCGTAGGTCTCGGTCAGGGTGGCGTGGTCGATGACGGTCCACGAGTTGCCGACGGTGGTGCTGGCGTTGGTGAGATCGAAGGCGATGTCGCCGTCGAGGATCACGGCGCCGGCGCCGGTGAGTTTGGTGTTCACGCCATTGGCGCCGATGGTGAACTGGATGGCGGCGTTGTCGGCGAGGGCGAGGGTGCCGGCGGAGACGGTGGTGTTGCCCCCGTAGGTGTTGACGCCCGTGAGGGTGAGTTTGCCGGCGCCGAGCTTGGTCAGGCCGCCGCCGGTGGAAACGGTGTCGGCGGTGAGGGCCTTGGCGATGGTGATATCGAAGCCGTTGGAATCGATGATGGCTCCGCCGGCCTTGACGTTGGCCGTGCTGGCGGCGTTGGCCGGCATGAAGAGCGGGCGAGCGGTATCCGCGAGGGGTTCGCTTGCCAGGGCCTTGAGGGTGCCGCCGTTGAAGTTGAAGACGCGGGTGCCGGAGGCGGTGAAACTGATCACCTGGCCGATGGTGAGGGTGCCGCCGTTGAGGTTGAAGGTGTTGTTCACGTTTCCGCCACCGCGATTGAGGTCGAGCACGCTACCGGCGTTGGCGGCGGTGATGGCACCGCTGTTGAAGTGGACCACGCTGGCGCCGATGCCGTTGCCGGCGCTGAAGCGAAAATCGGTGCCCGCGTTCAGGGTGAGGTTGCCGCCGTTAAAGTTGATGGTGCCCCGGGTGGTGTCCCACTGGTTGACGATGAACCAACGCTCGACGGTGGAGGCGATCGTGATCGAGGCGCCGGCGGCGACGTTGAGCTCACCGAAGGCGGAGGAGTTGCCGGCGAACGCGACGATGATGTCGCTCTCGGAGGTGAGGGTGGCGCCGGGGCCCACGTTCATGACGCCCTGGGCGGCGGTGCTGTTGTTCTGACCGTCGGAGATGACCGTCTCGCCGGGGGAAATGAGGGTGCCGTTGAGGTTGAGGGTGGCGATGCCGGTGCCGGCGTTGGACCGGGCCATGTGCACGCGACCGCGGAAAGTGCTGGCGGCGTCGATGTTCAACGTGCCGTTGCCGCCGGTGGTGCCCATGATGAGCCAGTTGGTGTTGCCGGTGTTGTTCGGTCCCACGCCGGCGGTGGCGTTGACGAGGTCGAGACGACCGACCCCTCCGGTGCCGGTGCCGATGAAGATATCGACGGGGGCGAAGGCGGAAGCGCCCGTGATGACGGGGAACACGCCGGCGGTGGCGGTGTTGATGGTGAAGTTGCCGGTGGGGTTGGCGGGATCGCTGCTCCAGTTGGCGGCGGTGTTCCAGTCCTGGCTGGTGTCGCCGACCCAGGTGGCCTGGGCGTGGGCGGTGGTGGCGAGACCGGTCAGCGCGAGCAGGGCGGCGGCCACTTGAGTGACGAGGCGGGAGGCGGAGCGATCCAGCGAGGGCTGGGACGCCAGGCGCCGACCGGCGCGAGGGGTGAGGATGCTGGGGTTGGGATTCATGGGCTATTCAGGGTATGGTCCGCGTCCGACAAAGCGGGGGCGCGGAAAGGGTTAGGATTACAGGTGGGTAACAAAAATACCTTCGACTAGCGCCAGATGGGCGGAAGCCGGGGCGAGTGGGGAGAAAACGGTTCCATCGAACTGTAAGCTCCGATCGGCAGCAATTGGTTTTCCGGTCGGAAAACGGCCCGAAGCCGGCGCTTGAGCCGAATAATCTTCTACATATATAGTTGTTATATAATAATTAAAGTTACTTTGTTGTGTATTGATCTATATCACACGTCGGGCTGAAGACTGGATAATTGATCAAATGAAAAACCGCAGGCGTCATTGGGGTTTGCTATCGCCGGCTTAATCTAAAGTCCTGCGTTTTGAGGGGGCATGAACACATGCGACGAAGGCCGGGCTACGGCACGGCGAGATGGAGACGGAAAAAGCGACGGGAAGCGGAGCCCTCGGAAGCGGTGGTGTTGAGTTCGATGCGCGCGGCGACGGCGCGGGGCAGGCCATCGGCGCCGGCGGGGGACCAGGGGGACCAGGTGACGAGATCGCTGGAAGTTTCCAGGGACCACGCGCGGTCGGGGGGCAGGACGAAGGACACGGTGATCGAGTTGCCGCCGGCGGGCGCGGGGGCGATGGCGACGTTCAGGGCGCTGCTCGCATCCAACGGAGCGGTGTAGGCGATGAATTCGGCCAGGTTGCTCTGCCCGTCGCCGTCCGGATCGGCGGTTTCGGCGCCGGCGGCCGAGGTGGCGGACCCGAAGGTGGCGGCCCGCCAGGTCGCGTAGTCCGCACGGTCGCCGAGGGCGGAGATCCACTCGGCGAGGAGCGCGATGCCCGCGGGATCGAGCTCGGAACTGGCGAGCGGGGGCATACGGGTGAACCCGTTTTGCACCGCGACGCGATTATAGATGATGGAATGCGAAAGATCGCCGGGCACGACGAGACGGTTGGCGGGGTTGCCGCCGTTGTTCGTGGCGGGTCCGTCGATCAGGTTGGTCTGGGCGAGGGTGAGCTGGGGCCGCCCGTCCCAGAACGCGCCGGAGACCGTGCCGTCGGCGCGGTGGCAGTAGGCGCAGTTCACGGCGAGGTAGGAGCGGGCGCGGGCCTCGATGGAGTAGAGGGTCTCGTCGGGGCGGACATGGCGGGGCACGGTCTTCGGATCTTCGATGGCGTTGGCGAAATAGCCGGCGGCGGCGAGGGTGGAGAGCTGGTTCCCGGAGTAGCCGTGGATGATGTTGTCGCGATTGAGCTGGCGGGTGTTGAAGGAGAGGGGTCCGCCGGACTGCGGAGTGTGGCAGGTGAGGCAGCTGGAGCGGCTGGGAATGGCCCAGTGCTGGGTGCGGGCGACGCCGTTTTCGGTGACGGTGAAGTCGAACTCGGCGCCCTCGTCGGGCACGAGGGTGGCCTCGGTCTGGGCGTCGTTCCAGCGGTAGCTGACGCCGTAGAAGCCGGTGTCGCCCTTGACCATGCCGCGGGTCTCGCGGCGGCGGCGGGTGGCGGCGTCGCCCCGGGTGAGATCGATGTCGAAGTGTTTCACCAGCACCATGCCGGCCGGGTAGGTCCAGTTGGCGTCGCGCTGCCAGGTCATCCGGCCGGAGTTCGGGATGGTGAACCAGCGGCGCTTGAGCGCGTAATCGCTCCAGAAGGTGAGGTTGGGCTCGTAGGGCACGAGGCCCGGATTCGGGGAGAGATCGG
>JAIXVP010000352.1 GCA_027482905.1 Opitutaceae bacterium | reverse complement strand
TCGTGAAGCCGGAGGGGGCGAAGCCGACGGGGCCGGCGCGGGTGAAAGTCATCCCGGTGCGCGACCCGATCGCGCCGCCGGTGTTGTATGTGTTGCGGCGCGGTTTGAAGGAAGCGCAGGCGGAGGGCGTGGGCACGGTGGTGATCGACATGGAAACGCCGGGCGGGGATCTGGGGACGACGCTCGAAATCATGGCGGCGCTGGATAAATTCGAGGGCGAGACGATCGTCTACGTGAACAAGGAGGCCATCTCCGCTGGCGCGATCATCTCCTCGGCGGCGGACGAGATCTACTTCGCGCCCGGCGCGGTGATCGGCGCGGCGGCGGCGGTGAGTGGCGGGGGCGAGGAAGTCGCCGAGACCATGAAACAGAAGATCAACAGCTACCTCAGCGCCAAGGTGCGCTCCCTTAACGCCGGCAAGGCGTATCGGGCGGACGCGGTGCGCGCGATGATGGACGCCGATTTCGAGTTCAAGATCGGCGACGTGGTGGTGAAACCGAAGGGCGAGCTGCTTTCCCTCACGGCGGACGAGGCGGCGAAGGTCTATGGCGAGCCGCCGGTGCCGCTGTTTTCGGCGGGCACGCGAGACACCTTGGAGGACTTGCTGGAGAAAAAGTTCGGCCGCGACGGCTACACGCTCACCCGGCTGGAGGTGAGCTGGTCGGAGGAGTTGGCGTCGGCGATCAACCGCATCGCGCCGGTCTTGATGGGCCTGGGGCTGCTGTGCGTCTTCATCGAGTTCAAGACCCCGGGCTTCGGCTTTTTCGGCATCGCGGGCGGGTTGTTGCTCGCGCTGGTCTTTTTCGGTCACCACGCGGCTGGCCTGTCGGGCCACGAAGCGGCGCTGGTCTTCGTGCTCGGGGCGGCGCTGGTGGCGGTGGAGGTGTTTTTGATTCCCGGGACGTTGGTCGCGGGGCTGGCGGGGGCGACCCTGATGCTGGGCGCGCTGGTCTGGTCGATGCTCGACGTGTGGCCGGGCGAGGCGCCGACGCTGGATGCCGACACGCTTTTCCAGCCGGTGCTCAACGTCGCGCTGGCGCTGGCGATCGCCTTGGTCGGCGGGGCGGCGGTGTGGCGTTTCCTGCCCAAGGGCTGGATTCTCTCGCGCATCGCGGTGGGCGGCGCCCCGGCGGGCGCGGCGCAGGCGGCTGGCGTGGCGCCGGAGCGGGCCGGGGAGATCGGGTCGCTCATCGGGCGGGAAGGCGTGGCGGTGACGGCGCTGACCCCGAGCGGGCAGGTCGAGGTGGACGGTGCGCGTTACGAGGCGCAGGTGGCGGTCGGCGCGGTCGAGGCCGGCGCGCGGGTGCGGGTCGTCGAGCGCAAGGCCTTCGCGGTGTTGGTGCGGCCCGTCGAATGAACTAACTTATATGAGCGTCGTTATCCTACTCTTCGCCACCGGCATCGTTTTGCTGGCCTTGGAATTGATCGTGCCGGGCATGGTGCTTGGCATCGCCGGCGGCTTGGCCATGCTCGCCGGGGTGGGCGTGGCCTTCGCGGAATTCGGCGCGCAGGGCGGCTGGCTGGCGGCGCTGGGGGCGGGGCTCGTGCTCGCGGCGGTGATTTACGCGGAGTTCGCGTGGCTGCCCCAGTCGCGGCTGGCGAAAATGTTTTCGATGGGCACGACCTTGGACGGAAAAAGCCAGCCGCCCGTGGCCAAGCCGGCCGAGGTGGTCGGGGCGGAGGCGGTGGCCGAGACCACGCTCGCGCCGAGCGGCTACGTGTTGGTGGCGGGCCGGCGCTACGAGGCGTTTTGCCAGGACGGCTTCGCGGCGGAGGGCGCGCGGATGCGGGTGCGGTCGGTCGATAATTTCCGTCTGATTGTAAGCGCGCTTTGATCGCTTTCCGCCGGAAGCGTCCGCATTCCTCTGCCTCCCACTCTATTCTACCATGGAAAAAACCACCCTCGTTCTGTTGGTCCTTATCGGCGTCCCGGCCTTGATCCTGGGCACGCTGGTTTTCGGTCTGGTCGGCGCCTACGTGAAGGCGATGTTCAACCAGGCCCCGGTGCCGATGTCGAAGTTGCTCGCGATGAAGTTCGCCGGCATCCCCTTCGGTTTGATCGTCGACGCCCGCATCACGGCGGTGCGCGCCGGGATCGCCTTGAGCGCGGACGAGGTCGCGTCGCACTTCCAAGCTGGCGGCAACGTCGTGCCCACCGTGCAGGCGATCATCGCGGCCCAGAAGGCCGGCATCGAACTCAACTGGAACCGCGCCTGCGCCATCGACCTCGCGACCAAGGGCTCGGGCAAGAGCGTGGTCGAGGCGGTCCGCACCTCGGTGGATCCGAAGGTCATCGACTGCCCCAACCCCGCCTCCGGCCGCACCACCATCGACGGCGTGGCCAAGGACGGCATCCAGGTGAAGGTGAAGGCGCGCGTGACCGTGCGCACCAACCTCGACCGCTTCGTCGGCGGCGCCAAGGAAGACACCATCATCGCCCGCGTCGGCGAGGGCATCGTCTCCACCATCGGCTCGGCCGAGAGCTACAAGGTCGTCCTCGAGTCGCCCGATTCCATCTCGAAGGTCGTGCTCAAGCGCGGTCTCGACGTCGGCAGCGCCTTTGAAATCCTTTCGATCGACATCGCCGACGTGGACGTCGGCGAGAACGTCGGCGCCAAGCTCCAGGAGGCGCAGGCCGAGGCGAACAAGAGCATCGCCCAGGCTCAGGCGGAAATTCGGCGCGCCGCCGCCGTGGCGGTGGAGCAGGAGATGAAGGCTCGCGTGCAGGAGATGCAGGCCGAGGTCGTCCGTGCCCAGGCCGAGGTGCCCCGCGCCCTCGCCGAGGCCTTCCGTTCCGGCCGGCTGGGCGTGATGGATTACTACAAGATGGAAAACATCCAAGCCGACACCGGCATGCGCAAGGTCATTGGCACCGACGAGCGCAAGTAAGCGCCGCCGCCGCCCGGTTTTCGACCTGCCTCGTCAACGTTTACCCGACGCCCGATTCCCGACTCCTCCCGTGGACTGGATCCGAGACAATCTGCAGCTGATCATCGTGGTCGCCGGCTCGATCGCGGTGTGGCTGAACAACCGTCAGCGCGAAAAACAGGGCATGCCGGCCGACTACGACGAGGACGGCGTGCCCGACAACGCCAAGCCCCCGGCGCGGCCCGAGGTGCGCGAGTTGGCGCCGGTCTCGCGCGACGGCACCGATCCCGAGCAGGATGAGCGAGTGCGGCGAATCCAAGACGAGATTCGCCGCAAGATCGCCGAGCGTCGCGGCCAGGGCGCGCCGCCTCCCGCGCCTCCCCCCGAGCCGCGAAGCCTCGGGGACCTTTTGGGCGACCCGTTTCGCCCGGTGTTTCAGGAAACCCCGCCGCCCCTGCCTAAACCGGTGGCGCGCGCCGAGCCGGCTCCGGCGTCCGTCGAGGTGGATGCCTACGACGACGAGGCCGCCCTCGAGCGACAGCGCGCCCTCGCGGAACAAATGCGGCAACTCGAGGAGCGCCGTCGCGAGGCCGTTCAGGCGGCGGCGAGTTCGCGCGGTGTCAGCGTGGCGTCGGCGTCGGCGCGGGGCGCGGAGCTGGTCGCTCCGGGTGTCGGCGCCGGTGTCGGCGCCGGCGGTGGATTGGCCGGCGAGTTTCGCGATCCGCGCGCGCTGCGGCGGGCGATGGTCTGGCGCGAGGTGTTGGGCGAGCCGGTCGGGTTGCGCTGAAAACGCCTTGGCCCGCGCGGCCGGGCGGGTTTGGCTGGGAGTTCCATGACCCTCTCCGCCCTCGTAAATCCCAGCGTCCTCACCCAGCCGGTCTACGAGCCGGGCAAGCCGATCGAGGACGTCGCCCGCGAGCTCGGGCTGGATCCGGCCGGCATCCTGAAGCTGGCCTCGAACGAAAATCCGCTCGGCCCCTCGCCGCTCGCGGTGGCGGCGGCCACCCGCGCGCTCGCCCACGGCGAGCTGTATCCGGACGGAGGTTGCTTCGTGCTGAGGCAAAAACTCGCCGCGCGCCACGGGCTGGCGCCGGAGCAGTTCGTGGTCGGCAACGGCTCCAACGAGATTCTGGAACTGCTCGGGCACGTGTTTCTGCGGCCGGGCGACGAGGTTGTGATGGGCGCGCCCGCCTTCATCGTCTACAAGCTGGTCGCGTTGCTCTTCGGCGCGCGCCCGGTCGAGGTTCCCTTGGTCGATCACCGTCACGATCTGGACGCCCTCGCCCGGGCGGTGACACCTCGCACCAAGCTGGTCTTTTTGCCCAGTCCGAACAACCCCACCGGCACGGCCAACACCGAGGCGGAGATCCATGCCTTCGTGCGGGCGCTGCCCGAGCAGGTGGTTTTCGTCTTCGACGAGGCCTACGCCGAGTATCTGGACAACCCGCCCGACCTGCGCCCGTTGCTGGCCGAAGGGCGCAAGGTCGTCGGCTTGCGGACGTTTTCCAAGATTTTCGGTCTCGCCTCCCTGCGTGTTGGCTACGGCTACGCATCGCCCGAGCTGGCCGGTCTGCTCAACCGCGTCCGGCAGCCGTTCAACGTCAACGCCATCGGCCAGGCGGCGGCGGTCGCGGCGCTCGACGACGCCGATTTCACCGCCCGGGCGCGCGCGACCAACGCGGCCGGTCTGAGCCAGCTCGGGGCCGCCTTGGACCAGCGGGGCTTGGAGATCGTGCCCAGCGTGGCGAATTTCCTTCTGGTCAAGGTCGGCGATGGCGCGTGGGTGTTCGCCGAGTTGCAGAAGCGGGGTGTGATCGTCCGCCCCATGCGGCCCTACGGCATGCCGGAGTGGCTGCGCGTCACGGTGGGCACGCCCGTGCAAAACGAGCGGTTTTTGGCGGCCTTGGACGAGGTGCGCGCCGGTTGAGGACGGCTCCGGGGGGCTCGGGGTTCACAAAACCTTCCCGATTTCGTTAAGCAGGGCGGTGCGGTCCGGGATGAGCAGGAAGCGGTCGCTGGCGAGGCGTTCGTAGGCTTCGCGCAGCAGAGGGCGGGGTGGTTTCCGCATCGAGAGCAGGGTCCGCACATGGCCGGTCACCGCTTCGGCGCGGCCGGCGGCGAGATCGAGGCGGATCAAGCCGGTCAGCGCGGTTTGGTTCAAGGGGTCCGAGCGCACCGCCTGGGCCAGAACCATGCGGGCTTGGTCGTTTGCGCCGACGCTGAGCAGACGATTGGAGACGGCCACGAGGTTGTCCGCCCTCACCCCTGATTGGGCGAGGAAGTTGCTCAGAAAAAGCTCTGCCGCCTCGACGTCCGAAAGGCCGTAGTTGGCGATCGCCTGCAGGCCGTTGAACACGGTGTAGAATCGTTTCCCCCATTCCGGATTTTCCTTCTGCAGCTCGGTGCAGGCCTCGAGGGATTCGCGGTAGCGTTTCGCGACCACATAGGCCTCGACCGTCATCAGCGCGGCGCCGTCCCAGGGGAGCTGTGAGACTTTGCAGTGGTCGTAAACGCGACGCGCCAATTCGGGTCTGCCGGTGTTGGCGGCGAAGTCGGCCAGCGCGAGCATGACCTCGCCGTTGGCGTTGAAGTCGCGGAAAAGATCTTCAACCCCGAGCTGCACGCTGGTCTCCTCACGGGCTTTGTCGTAGAGGTAGAGGAGGTCGATGCGGGCGCGGGGGCGGTCGGGGTAGGAGAGTTGGCGCAGGATGGCCTGCCGGCGCATTTCATCGTCGCGCCCGTCTTCGCGAAGGAAGGCGGTGTATTGGGCGTAGACCTGTTCGTTGTCGGGCAGCTCCTCGGTCATGGCCTGCAAGGCGGCGAGGGCGGATTCGCGTTCGCCTCGTTCCCAGGCGACGCGAATCGCGAGCAAGCGGCCGTCGGTCGAATCAGCGATCCGATATTCGCGGATGGTGTCCTCGGATGCGTCGTAGTTGCCGCGGAAAAACTGGGCGGTGGCTCGCGCGGTGGCGATGAGCCGCAGGCGCTCGTCCGGGATGCCGTTGCGTTCGGATCCCGCCAGCAGGCGGTCGGTGATTTGGATCAGCTCGAAATCCTCCTGCCGCTGTAAAAGGAAACCGAACAGGGTTTGCAGATACTCCCGGTCTCCGGCGTGGTCCGTCAGACCCTCCACCAGAAGCGTGCGGGCGAGGTCCGGGCGCTGCCAGACCACGTAGAATTGGGCCAGGAGCATGCGGCCGTCGCGGTTGCGTGGCGCCAGGCTGGCCCCGACGCGAAGATGGTAGAAAGCCTCGCGAAACTTTTTGGCCTCAAGTTCCTTCTTGCAGAGATCGATGAGAAAGTCGCCGCGCGCCCGGCGGTAGTTGTCCCGCTCGGTCGGGTAGAAGAGCATGTGCCGGAACTTCACCTCGGCGAAATCCCGTCGGTATTTGACGAACAGATACGCTCCGGTGGCCAGGCCCAGCCAGCCCAGCAGCGCAAGCACCAGCAAACTGATCGCGGCCTGACGCCATGCGATTTGGACGCGGGTGCCGAGCGGGGTGCGTTGAATGCGGAAGGGAACGAGCCTTTCCCAGCCGGCGGGTTGAGCCGGGCGTTGAATCTTTTCGGTCAACTTTACGCCGAGGGCATCCGCTGAGCGGGGCGAAGAGGTGGGCGGGTTGGAATCGGCCATGCACCGTCACTGAATAGGTATCGGCGAGGGACTGTAAACCTGCATTACGAGCTTGGTGGCTTCGCCCGGTAGCGAGTTCGTGTATTCACTGCCAACGAGTTAGATTTGAATGAGGATTTCTCTGGCGAAAATTGGATAAAAGACTTGATGTCTTTGGCGTGCTATATGCATTTGGCCTGCGTTTGTCTCTTCCCCGCCCTCTCGTTTTGTGTGTCACTCCCGTGAACTTCCCCTTTCCCTCTTAAACTAAGCTTGCCACTCATTTTCGTTCGCCGCACTTCTTCACCATTATTCTCAATCTACCTATGACCACCAAGAGCCGCCTAGCCCTTCTTTCCACTTTGGCCGCCACGCCCGCGTTCGCGGCTCCGTTCCTCGCGATCGGTGACAACGCGGAACTTTTCCTGACCGCACGCACCGAGGCACGCTATGAGGACAACTTGACCTTTGCTTCCGGTGACGTGGGTAATCCTACGATTGACGATACGATCTTTGAGTTCGTCCCCGGCGTGGAGCTGACCTTCGGCAAAAGCTCTTTGACCAAGGGTTCCTTGGTGTTCTTCGAGCGGTTCACGGCTTACTCCGACAACAGTGACCTCAATGAGACCTTGGCCAACTTCATTGCGAAGTCGACCTATGAGGGCGCCAAGCTTCGTCTGGGTCTCAACGCCTCGTTCAAGGAACAGTTTCAAAATAACCGTGATTTGGCCGGCACCGGAGCGGCTCTGATCCGCTCGGATGATTATGCGGCGGGCGGTAACGCAGAGGTTTCCGTTACCGAGAAGTCGAAAGTCGGCGTGGGTGTCCAGTATGACGCCACCGACTACATCGATGGTTCCGCCGTTCTCGTCGACCGTGAGACCTACACCGTTCCGGTTAACTATTACTTTGCCGTTCAGCCCAAATTGGATCTGAGCCTCGGCGTGCAGTATCGTGTCACCCAGGTCGACGTCTCGAACGGCGACTATGAGGATGTTTATGTCAACGTCGGCGCCCGCGGTGAGTTTACTCCCAAGCTCCTCGGAAGCTTCTCGCTCGGTTATAATTCCCGCACCGGTGACGCCTCAAACAGCGATAACGACGGTCTCGGTCTCCAAGCCGGCTTGACCTATGTCTACACTCTCAAGACCCAATTCACCTTGGACGCCAGCAATGACTTTTCGACGGGTGCCTCCGGCGGCGGTCAGGAGAAGTCTTCGCTTATTCTGGGAGCCCGTTCCAAGATCGCAGAGGACCTCAGCGCCTTCGCCTCGGTCGGTTATGAAAAGACGGATTTTGCGAACGTTGACCGCGAAGATACTTTTATCTCCGCCCGCGTTGGTCTGAGCTACATTCTGAATCAATATGTTTCGTTCGATGCTAGCTACTCGCACTACGACAACGCCTCCGATGGTGCTTCCGGCAACGCGGACTTCGACGCCAACATCGTTTCCCTCAGCGCGAATCTTCGTTACTAAGGCGATTTTGCCTTTTCCTGTTTAAATCAGAACAAACGGAAGAAGATTTCGGTCTTCTTCCGTTTTTTTGTCCCCATGCGATTCTCTCGAATTTCCGCTCTTTTTCTTCTCTTTGCCGGTGCTTGGATTTCCTCAAGCCCAGTTCATGGGGCAGCTGAAATCAGTGCTCCGTCCTCCGACTCTCCTCCCTCGGCAACGCCCGTGGATTATGTCCTTCGCCCTGCGGACATACTTCAGGTGAAGGTCTACAAGGAAGAAGATCTCACTCGTGAAGTATCCGTTTCTCAGGAATACACGGTATCGCTTCCTTTGATTGGAAATGTCGCGGTAAAAGATCGTAGCGTCCGTCAAATCGAAGAGATGATACGTCAGCTTTACGACCGGGACTATTTGGTTAACCCCCAGGTTACCGTGATCGTGTTAAAATATGCTGAACGAGCGGTGAACGTGATCGGTGCGGTCAATTCCCCCCAAGCTGTGCCATTTCCGCCGGAAAGAGGTTTGACTCTGTTGGAAGCCATCGCGCGGGCCGGTGGGTTCAGCCGTTTGGCGGATCGATCCAAAGTCAAAATCATACGCACCGATGACAAAGGGGTGAGCACCACTTTTACCATCAATGCGGACAAGCTAATGGAGAGCCGGTCGGCCAATCTTTGGTCGTTGCAGGTGGACGACGTGATTCAAGTTGAAGAGCGCATTTTCTAAACAATTTTTGATCTTAACGAAATGGATTCGCAAAACAAGCAACCGGCCGGGGCCCCTCCTGCCGATTACGGGAATGGCGGCTATGGTTATGGCTACAATGCACCGGGCTATGGCGAAAGCACCGCCCAACGAAGCTTAAACGACTACCTGCTTATTCTTCGTGAACGAGTCTGGTATGTGGTGGTGGTCTTCCTGGTCGTTTTTTCGTCCGCACTGGTTTATACTTTTAGTCAGACCAAGATATTTGAGTCTGTCGCCAGTATTCAGGTCTTGCGTCAGGACGCCAAGGTCATCCAGGCCGAATCTGTGGTGGAGACGCGCGTGCTTTCCACCGAAGATTTGAACACGTTGGTCAAGGTTTTGGAGAGCGCGGTTATCATCAAACGCGTGGCGGATCGCATCACCGGCGATGAACTTCGCCAGTTTATGGCGCCTTATGAAAAGGGTCGTTGGGGAGACCCGCTGACTCCTTTGGAGGTTTTGGGCGGTAATCGTCGAATCGTGCCATTGCGACTCAGCCTTGTGGTTCAAGTTTCATATCGCCATCCGGATCCGGTTATTGCCGCGAAGATTGCCAATATGTTTGTGGATGAGTTCCTGCAATGGAACGCCCGTGTTCGGATCGATGAATCGATGCGCGCCGTGGAGGATTTGCAAATCCGCGCGGAACAGCAACGCAAGCGCGTCGAGGAGCAGGCTCTGGCCCTTCAGGCTTATCGCGAGAAAAACGATATGGTTTCGCTGGATCAACGGAAAGACATCGTCACCGAAACACTCAAGCAGCTCAATTTGCTGGTTACCCAGACTCAGTCGCAGCTAAAGCAGTCGGAAATCCGCTGGAAGCAGGTTCAGGAGAGGCTGGAGAGCAAATCCGATTTGGCCGAGCTGCCTTACATCTCCCAGAATCCAAACATAGGCCAACTCACCCAGCAGGTGGCCAGCCGCAAGATCGAGATCGCGCAAATGCGCGAACGCTATCGTGACAAGCATCCGACCATGATTGAGGCGAGCAACAATCTGGCCCAGTCGGAGCGCGAGTTGGAGCGCGCCTTGGCGTCCGCTGCAGCATCGATCAAAGCGGAATATGAAAACGCCCTCCGCAACGACGAGCAGGCCCGGAAAAATTTGGAGGAGGCGTCCACCGCCACCCTCGCATTGGATCGTCTGGCGGTGCAGTATTCCGCTCAAGAGCGGGAATTTATGATCAATAACGAGATTCTTACGAATCTCATCTCCCGCATGCGCGAGGTCAATATGCAGGCTACGATGGAAAACAGCGGGGCACGCAAGGTCGACTCCGCCGTCCCGTCTTTGCCCAATCGATATGTCGAACCCAAGATTGTTTTGAACATCGGTATCGGCGTGGTCGGAGGTTTGGGCTTGGGTTTGGCATTCGCCTTTTTCGTCGCCTTTATCGACGACCGTGTAAAGAGCTCCTTCGACATCGAGTCCGTCGTTGGACTGCCTTTGCTGGGTATCATACCGCAAATCAAGAAGATGGAGCAGCCGGACAAGGCGCAGATCGTGGTGAACAATGCGGATCGTCAGGTCGCGGAGGCTTTCCTCACTTTACACTCCAGTTTGCGGCTTCGCGACGATGCCAAGGATGCGAAGGTGATTCTCACCACGTCGACCATTCCCGGCGAAGGCAAGTCGTTCACCACGACCAATCTTGCCCTGACCTATGCGGCCCACGGCGACCGGGTTTGCATCGTGGATTGCGATTTGCGCAAGCCCAACGTTCATAAATCTTTCCGTCGTGAGAACCTCAAGGGTGTGATTGATGTATGCTCCGGTTCGGCGACCTTGGACGATGTGGTCTTGAAGGATGTTCATCCCAATCTGGATATCATTCCCACCGGTGGTCGTGCCAAGAATCCGACCCAAATTCTCAACAACAAGTCCTTTGAGATCATGATCTCCGACTTGAGGAAGCGTTACGATCGCGTGTTTATCGACACCCCTCCGCTCGCGGCCGTGAGCGACGCTTTGGTCGTGCTGCCCCTTGTTGACGGATCCATTTTCACTATTTTCTTTAACAAGGTCCGGCGCAAGGCCGCGCAGTCCGCCGCACGCCGCCTGTTGGAGTCGAATGTGACGTGTTATGGCGCGGTGCTTAACGGACTGAATCTGGCCGTTTCGGGATACTATTACGCCCAATACTACGATAAGTCCTACAAAGATTACTATGTAGTGGCGGCGGCCGAGGACGGTCCCGATCTCAGGGACGGCACGAAAAAAGAGACCGTTGAGAATTGAAACGTTGAAAACCCGGCTTTTATGGCCGGGTTTTTGGTTTAACGTTTGTCGCGTTCCTCGGGTCGCGCGGTTGTCACAGGTTCCGAACCGCCAGCTCCGTGTGGGTGTTCTGCAAGGCCACCAAAAGCCCTCGCCAATCGGTTTCCGATGTTTGCCAGCCTGCGCTGATGCGTAGGGCTTGGCGGGTGATCTCGGCCGGCAGGCCCAGCGCGACGAGAACATGGGAGGGACCGTCCAAGCCGGTGCTGCAAGCCGATCCGGTCGAAAGTTGAAAGTCCATTTTATCCAATCTCGCTATCCAGCGGCTTTGGTCCCCGTGAGGAACGACAATCATGCTCGTATTCCAGAGTCTTTCCTGTCCGTGGCCGACGATTTGCACGCCAGGAAGGGCTACGATCAGATCTTTCTCAAAGCGTTCTCTCCAAGCTAACCGCTGAGATTCCCAGATCACGTGTTTCTGTTCCGCCTCCACCAGAGCGGCGCTGAAGGCGGCCATGCTGGCGAGGTCTTCGGTGCCGGCACGGTGGCCCTGTTCCTGGCGCCCACCGCTTGGGTGGCGGAAGTCCGGCTCTGACTTGGGTATTTTGATCAATCCGACGCCTTTGGGTGCTCCGAATTTGTGTCCGCTGGCGATCAACCAAGCGCCGACCGCGCCCAAACTCGCGCCGGGGAGTTTACCCAGCCACTGGGTTGCGTCGCAGAGGTAGGGAACCGATGCGCGGCGGCAGCATTCGGCAATTTCGGGCCAAGGCTGAAGCACGCCGGTTTCGTTGTTGGCGGCCATCACCACGACGCCGGCTGCTCCGACCTCGATCGCCGCTTGCACGGCGCCAGGGGTGATGATCCCGCCGCTTTCGTGGCGCAACCAATCGATCCTGCCGGCGAAGAAAGTGTCGGCGGCGGCGAGCACGCAGGCGTGTTCGGTCGCCGATACGGCAATCCGAGCGGTCGGCGGAAGTCTGCTCGCCCAGTGGGCCAGCACGGCAAAGGCCCCTTCGGTCGCGCCCGAATTGAAGATGTAGTGTTCCGGTTCGCCGCCCAGCAGAACCGACATGGTTTCGTGGTAGGATTCCAAGCGAATGCGCGCGCGGGCGGCGGCGCGGGTCGGACTGGAGGGATTGTGCCAGTTTTCATTCTGCACGCGCAACCAAGCATCCCGGGCGCAATCGGCCAAGGGAGCGGTGGCGTTGTGGTCGAAATAGGGCATCGGGAGAGGTGCGCTAAAGTGGAGTGTGGGCTTGCGGGCGGGAAGCGCGAAGGCGAGCGTCGGTCTTTTCCCATCCATGAGCACCACCAAAGAACTGGCCGTAGTCACCACCACCAAGGGCGATATCACCCTCGAATTCTGGCCCGACGTCGCGCCCGGCCACGTTGAGAATTTCAAGAAACTCGCGAAGCAGGGTTTTTACGACGGCACCGCCTTTCACCGGATCATCAAAGGCTTCATGATCCAGGGTGGTTGCCCGAACTCGAAGACCGGCGCCCGCGGGCAGCCCGGCACCGGCGGTCCCGGTTACCAGATCAAGGCCGAGTTCAACGCCAAGGCGCACGTGCGCGGCGTGCTGTCGATGGCCCGCTCGTCGAGTCCCGATAGCGCCGGCTCCCAGTTCTTCATTTGCCACGGGGACGCCCGTTTTCTGGACAAACAATACACCGCGTTCGGCCAACTCGTCGCGGGCGACGCCGTGCTCGAGGCCATCGCCACCGTGCCGACGGGCGGTCCGGAGCGCAGCACCCCGAGCGAGCGCATCGAGATCAAGAGTATCGCCTTTGTGGCGGCCTGAGCTCGGCTCGTGGCGCGTCACGCCAGGGTCGGAGCCGGAGACCTTATCGGTTAATCCCTGAGGTCTCCGGTTGCCCTGATAGCCCGGGCTAAGGCTATTCTAGAGTCGAACCGGGATCAACCTTCTCGGGCTCGTCGCCCAGAGGGTTTCGCCGGGGGCGAGCCGGTTGTTCCAAGCGGTGCCCGCGGCCCACCGGCTGAATGCGGGCAGAATCAGGAATCCAGGCGATTGCACCAAAGCCGGTAATTTGAAACGGGTGCCCGCTCCGTCGCGGTAGGTGTAGGCGGGGTGGTGATGGCCGACGACCTCGATTCGCGACGGCATCGGCGGCAAGTCGGGGACATCCGGGGACAGGGCACGGTCGCCGTGATGAAGCACAAATTGATCTCGGATCAGCGGATCGTGCCGTGCGATCGGCCAACCGGCATCGTGATTCCCTGCTATCACGTGAATCGGGATGATCGATTGGGCGACAAAAGATTCGGCGCGCGCCCGGGCTTGCGGTGCGGCGCGGGTGGTGTGAAGCGAATCTCCGAGCCAGACGATTTCCGTCGGGGCGTAGTCGACGATCAGAGCGCGTAGCGTGCTTTCGAGGGTGTCATCACCCCAGGCCGGAAACAGATTTCCAGTCGTCCGGTGACTCTCGGCATAGCCCCAATGGAGATCGGCCACCACCAAGGTGCGCGTCGCCTCCAGGAAAAGAGCCAGGCGGGTGTCGAGTAGGACTCCGGAAAGGATGGGGTGATTGACCACGGAAAAGGAGGCTCTTCGGTCTTTTGATAATGATCATCACCGATCAGGGGGCCGGCGAATCGGCGAGGCCGGCATACATTTCGTGGTAAAGGCGTTCGATGGTGGTTTCAGGGTCTTCCAGCATCATCGTTTCCTTGATCCGGGAGACGAACATGCCGAACGCAAAGGGACTGACGCGGGCGGGTCTGACCAATTCGACGGGCAGCTCGGCCGCCGCTTCGAGGAAGCCCAGCGCCGCGGGTAGATCGAGAAACCGGGTCGTGGCCTCCGCGTAGGCTTCGACCAGGAGCGGATGGTCAGGTTCGTGGCGGCGGAGCACTTCGAACAGGATCTCGGCGCTCCATTGCAGAGATCTCGCCCCTCGTTCCGCACCTCGCACCCGTCGGGGAACCAGCAGGCCGGTCTGGGCCACCCCGCGGAACTGCCATTTCACCAATTCGCTGTCGGCGAGGGCGGCGCGGAGATCGTTCTCGGCGGCGTCGCGCACCAACAAGGCCCGGATAACGGCGCCATCGGCCATTTTCTGGAAAGGGCGGACGGTCAGCAGGAATCCGTAGTCGTCCAGGGTGACGAGGGCGTTGCCGCCGAGGCGGCGCTGAAGGCGTTGGGCGACGATGCGGGAAAGGGCGTCGTTCGCGGAACGTCCGATGAGGGTGTGGAAAAAGTAGTGGAGCAGACCGTTGGCGGGCTCCGGGACCTCCTCGACGAGCAGGGCGGCGGCCGTCGGGATCCGCGAGACGCGGGCCTGAAGGCGGAAATGGCCCACCAACGCGGCCGCGTTGACGGGACTCAGGGTGTAGTGATCGACGAGATACGTCTCGGCGGCGTGGGCGCCGGCGGGAACGTCGGCGCCCAGCAGAGCGGCGAGGGCGGTGCGGAGGCGGACCACCTCGGCGGCGAGACCGCTGGCGAGGGGCATCTTGTTGGCGTTCCAGCGCGGGATGGTGGGAAGCTCGCGGGGCGCGGCGGGTTTGACCTTGGCGGTGAGCAGGGTGCTGGAGACCAGTCGGACGCAGCGGGCGTTGAGCACGAAGGTGTCGCCGGGACGCAGGCCCTTGAGAAACGACTCCTCGACCTGGCCCAGGTTGCGCGCGCCTAGCTTGACCGTGATCATCGCCTCCGACGCGATGGTGCCGATGTTCTGGTGAAGGTCCCGGGCGACGCGCGGCGCGGGCAGAGCCAGATGACCGTCGCCGTTTACCACGATTTTGCCGAAGAGCGGGGTGTAGGCTTTTTCGAGTGAGCGGCCCCCGCCCCGCAGGTAGTGAACGATGCGGTCGAAGGCCGCGCGGTCGAGGCGCTGGAAGGGATGGGCGCGGGTGATCAGCGCGTGGGCGGCGTCGGGCGTCAGGTCGGCGGTGACGGCCATGCCGACCAGATGCTGGGCGAGGACGTCGGCGGGATTCTCCGGCAGGCGGAGCGGCTCGAGGACGCGGGCGCGCATCAGGCGGACGGTTGCGGCGCATTCGGCCAGATCGTTGATGTTGGTGGCGACGAGCAGGCCGCAGGCGGTCTGGCCCGGCGCGTGGCCGGAGCGCCCCACACGCTGGAGGGCGCGAGCGACGCCCTTGGGGGCGGAGATCATGACGACGAGGTCGATCGAACCGATATCGATGCCAAGCTCGAGGGAGGTGGAGCAGACCACCGCGCGGAGCTCCCCGCGTTTCAGCCGGTCCTCGACGTCGAGCCGGACGGTGCGATCAAGGGAGGCGTGGTGGATCTCGATCCGGTTGGCGAGCGCGGGCAGATGTTCCTTCAGGCGGAGGCCGATGGATTCGGCGCCGGCGCGGGTGTTGGTGAAGACCAGGGTGGTGCGACGGCGGAGAAGTTCGTCGGCCAGTTCACGCAGGATGCGGGTGGCGGTGAAGCCGGCGGCGGGGTAGGGCGACCGCGCGAGCGGTGAGTAGACGCCGAGCGTGGGCGCCGCGGCGCCGGCCGGCGCGGGCAGGATCTCCACGATTTCGCAGGGGCGGCTCGGGCCGACCAGAAAGCGGGCGAGCTCGGGGAGCGGGGAAACGGTCGCGGAAAGACCGATACGGAGCAGTCCGGGGCCGTCCGGGCGCTTGGAGGCGACCAGGGCCTCCAGGCGTTCGGCGGCCAGGGCGAGCAGGCTGCCGCGTTTGTTCTCCGCGAGGGCGTGCAGCTCGTCGACGATCAGAAAACGGGTCCGCGCCAGGGCGGGCGACCAGGCCGGCTGGTTGAGCAGGAGGGTGAGGCTTTCCGGTGTGGTGACGAGGACGTGGGGCGGGTTTTTCTTCTGCGCGGCTCGGTCTTTTGGCGCGGTGTCGCCGGTTCGCGCGCCCACCCGGATATGCGTCCACCCAAGCTCGGTCAGGGGACCGTGAAGATTCTTCTGCAGGTCGTAGGCGAGGGCGCGCAACGGGGAGACGTAAATGGCGACCACGCCGGCCGATTGCGCCGCCGTGGCGCGGGAGGGGAGATCCCGGCGGGCGAAGTGGTCGAAGACGCCGAGGAAGGCCGCGAGGGTCTTGCCCGTCCCGGTTGCCGACGACAGAAGCACGCTGCGACCGGCGAGCACGTGGGGCAGGGTGGCGAGCTGGGCGGCGGTGGGCTCCGTAAAACGCCGGGCGAACCATTCGCCTAGGAGCGGGTGAAGGCCGGGCGGCACCGTCTTTCGGTTGGCGGCCGCGGCCGGTTTTGGGAGGCGGGACATGAAGGAAGCGTCAGAAACTTCCGAATCGAACGCGCCTCGAGCAAAGGGGCAAATCGGGAACGGGAACGGCCCCTTGACGGCAGATTGCCAACCCAGCGCGTCATTCCTTCTGGCGGTTCGTGGGTGCGGCGGCCGATTCAGCGCCCGACGCGACGCGATACGGGCCGCGCAACGTCTTGAGGTCCGCCGGTGCGCCGCGTTGGAAAATCGCCACGCGACCACGGACCTGAAGCTCAACCAGGACCGGGCGCAGATCCGCCGCGGTCCGGCCCAGGCGTTTGGCGAGGGCGCCCGGGCACAGGGTCGTGCGAGGGGCGAGCTGCGCGAGCTCGCCGAGAATCAAGGCGTGGGTGGCCGGGCGACGGCGGCTGTGTTCACGACACGGAGAACGTTCAGGCCGATGCGGACGGGAGGCGGTCAGACCGCGTGCCGGTCGAGGTAGGCGCGGATCGACGCGGCGTCGGCCGGCAGGCGCTGCTTCACCAGAGGCTTCCGCTTCAAGGCCTCCAGCGAGGGGGCGGTCGGTTCCAGGCCGATGGCGGAGACGATGGTGTCGGGGAACTTGGCCGGGCTGGCGGTGGCGAGGACGATGCTCGGACGGTCCTTGGCGAGCGACTTGAAGCCGCAGGCGGTGTGCGGGTCGGCGATGTAACCGAAGTCCTGATACACGGTGCGGATGAGACCGGGGATCTCGGCGTCGGCGCAGCGCGAGGCGGTGAACGTGTCCGGGTCGAAGCCGGCGAAGGTGTAGGCGCCGGTCGCCTTGAAGGTCGTCATGATCTCGCGCACGCGGCCGGGGTCCCGCCCGACGGTGTAGAAGAGAAAGCGCTCGAAGTTGCTGGAGACCTGGATGTCCATCGACGGCGCGAGCGACGGCGTGACGGTCGAGACCCGGTAGTCGCCGGTGGTGAACAGGCGGTGGAGAATGTCGTTCTGGTTGGTCGCGACGCGGAAGCCGCGCAAGGGCACGCCCATTTTCTGGAGCAGCCAGCCGGCGAGGACGTTGCCGAAGTTGCCGGTGGGCACGACCCACTCGATCTCGTCGCGCACCCCGGCGGGCAGGCGCAGGTAGGCCCAGAGGTAGTAGACGCACTGGGCGAGGATGCGGGCGAGGTTGATGGAATTGACCGCGCTCAGGCGGTGGCGGGTGCGGAACTCCTGGTCGGCGAAGAGCTCCTTCAGGGCGGCCTGGGCGTCGTCGAATGTGCCGTCGATGGCGAGGGCGTGAACGTTGTCCGCGCCGGTGCAGGCCATCTGGCGTTCCTGGAGCGGGGAGGTGCGGCCGTCGGGGTAGGCGATGAAGATGGCGACCCCGGGTTTGCCGAGCAGGCCGTGGATGGCGGCCGAGCCGGTGTCGCCGGACGTGGCGCCGAGGACGTTGATGGTCTGGCCGCGCGCCTGGCACTGGTGGCCGTAGAGGTTGCCCAGGAGCTGGAGGGCGAAGTCCTTGAAGGCGAGCGTGGGGCCGTGGAAGAGCTCCAGCACGTAGGTCCGTTCGTCGAGCTTCACGATTGGCGCTATCTCGACGTGGGCGAAGGTGGTGTAGCTTTTGGCGACGAGCGCACGGAGGGTTTCGGCCGGGATGTCCGTGGCGAAGCGGGACAGGAACTCGAAGCAAAGCCCCGGGTAGGACAGCGTCTCGAAGCGGGCGAGATCGGAGGCGGAGAAGGTCGGCAGCGTCTCGGGCAGGTAGAGTCCTCCGTCCGGCGCGAGGCCGGTGGCGACGGCGTCGGAAAAGCCGAGGGCGGGAGATTGACCGCGGGTGGATAGGTAACGCATCGCAAAAACGCCAGCTTCACACCCGGACGGCGCGCTCGTCCACCTTGGAAAAACCCGCTCGAAGCAGGCCTGGCGCACCCTCGTGGATCATCGGGGACGACGCCGGAGGAAGCAAAATCCCAACGCGAACAGGCCGAGGGCCCCCGCGGCCGAGGCGGTTTCCGGGATGACGGTGATGACGAGGTCACCGGACTCGTTGGCGAATGCGAAGTGATATGCGTCCAGCAAAGCGGTCCAACCGGTGCCGGCGGTGAAGACCACCTGAGGGGTGTCGGCGAAGCTGCCGTCGAAGCTGACCAGGGCGAAATCGCCGATCCGGGTGATCGGGGCCTGGCGGGTGAAAAGATGATACGTGCCGGAGGCGACCGGGGCGGTGAAGACCAGGGCCAGGGTCCCCCCGTAAGCCAACTCACCCGAGCCGACGAGGTCGACGCCGTCGTAGTCCACGCCTCGAATCGGGCCGCCAATTTCAAGGGAGGTGGTGCTTGTCGCGCCGAGGGCGAGCCCCTCGGTGAAGGTGAGGATCCCGGGGGAGCGTCCGGGCGCGAGACGGCCCTCGATGCTGGCAGGGCCGGTCACGGTGCCGGTTCCGGCCAACGTGGAGCCGGAAACAAGCGCGAAGGGCAGGGGACCGAGGGTGGCGGAGGGGCCGAGCACCACGGTGCCGCCTGCGGCCGTGGCGAGGTTGCCGGTCATGGCGCCGGAGAACTCGACCGAGGCGCCGGATCCGAGGGTGACGTCCCCGCTCTGGTCGGCGATGAAACGGGCGGTGAGGCCTTCGGGGACGGCGACGGGCGCGCCGGGCGCGAAGTCGCCGCGCAGGCGCAGCGTCCAGCTTACCAGCCGCGCGGTGTCGCCGGGGGTGGTGTCGGCGACCATCAGGGACCAGCGGTTGCTGGCGAGCCAGGGGCCGGCGAGTTGGCCGAGGGTCTGGCCGCCGGGGGAGAAGGCCGCCGGGGCGGAGTAAGGGTCGACCGAGAGCCGGCCGTCCGGACGGTAGGTGCCGGCGGGAGCGTTAAGGCGGAAGACGTTGGTCGCGGCCGCGTCGTCCAAGGTGATGGCGAGAGAGCCGAGTTCGCTGCCGAAGGGAGCGGAAGGGTCGCGGCCGGGACGGTTGAGCAGCACGGCGACGCGCTCGTCCTCTAGGGCTGTGCCGTGGGTCAGGGTGGCAAAGAGGTCGCCCAGCCACATCGACTCGCCCGGGGCGGCGGCGAGGCTGAGTTCGAGGATGACATCCTCGATCGACGCGAACCCGGGAGAAACAAGGCTGCGCGAGTCGACGTATTGGCCGAAGTCGGGGATGTTGGCCGACGGGTCGAAGCGGTAGGCGAACTCCACGGCGGCACGGACCGGCGGCGCGGCGAGGAGAAGGAGGGGCAGGAGCGACGGGAGCGTTTTCATGGCGTGCGCACGGCGCGGAAAAAGATGCGGGAATTCCAGAGGGCGGCCTGGTCGCCCGGCGCGGTGACGTTGACCGTGAACGAGCCGGTTGGGCCGGTGGACGCGGCGGGCAGGCTCGTCCACACGCCGGCGAGGTCGGAGGTGTATTGCAGGGTGTAGAGCTGGTTGGGGACGCCGATGAACGAGTAGCTCGCGGAGGTGACTTCGCCGTCGAACACGGCCGCGCCGACGGCGGTCAACTGGAGGGTAAACGGGGCCGGTGCGGCGAGGGCGACGGTGACGAGACCGGTGGCGGTGGAGACGCCGTCGCTGAGCGTGTAGGTGAAGGTCTCGCTCGCGGCGGCGGGGTTGCCGATGAAGAACACGCGTCCGGCGGCGAGGGTGGCGGAATTGCCCGCGCCGGAGGCGACGGCGGTTATGACCAACCCGGACGAATTGGCGGCGCCGGAGACGGTGACGCGGTAGTCGTTGGTCAGGAGGGTTGCGACGGGGATCTTGAGCTGGGCGCCGGCGGTGGGTTTCGCAACGGAATCGGGGCCGGCGAAGGGGCCGGTGACCACGGCCGAGACGGCGAAGGCGGGCGCCGGAACGTTCGCGCCCGCGACAGTGATCACCCCGCCGATGGCACCGACCGGAAGGCCCGGGGCGAGGCGCAGATAGATCGTCGGCCCGGGCGGGGTGATGCCGGCGGCGGGGATGACGAGGGTGGACGCGAAACCGGTGTCGGGGAGGAGCGAGAGTTCGTAGCCGACGGGGGCGGTCAGAGTGAGGTCCGGCTGGACGCCATAAACGCGAAGGGCGAGAGCAATGGAGGTGGTCGGGGCGCCCAAGGGTTGGCCGGCCAAGGCGAGCGAGGGAGCCCCGGTGGCGGCGAGGAAGACCTCGGGGAAACCCGTTTGGGCGGCGAAGCCAGGGGCGAGTCCGTAAGCGGCGGAGGCGGCGGGAGCGATGGCGCCTCCGAAAAGCGAGGGGGCGAGGGCGTAGGCGGCGGAAGCGGTGGCGGGCCCGGCCGATCCGACGCGGGCGGCGGGCAGCGCGTAGTCGGTGGCGCGCGCGGCGGCGAGCGATGCGACGGCGGCGAGGAGCGTCCGGACTGGATCAGCGCGCCGCATGCGGAGCTGGGGCCGGAGGCTCCAGGTTTTCGAGCCGGGCGCGCAGCGCGGCGAGTTCGGCGCGAAGGGCGGTCGTCTCGGCGTGGAGTTCGCGCACCGCGGCGAGGGCGGTGATCAGCGCGGGATAGGTGTCCACCTGGAGCACCGGCGAGCCGTCGGGCAGGGTTTCGCCGGAAGGGGTCACGGCCTCGGGAAAGACCTGTGCAAACTCCTGGGCGACGACGTTGTAGTAGATGACGTCGGGCAGCTCGGGGTGGCGGGCGAGGTAGTCGGGCGTGTAGCGGAAGGTGACGGGGCGCAGGCGGTCGAGGGTGGCGAGGGCGCCGGCGACGGGGGCGATGTCCTCTTTCACGCGGCGATCGGAGTTGGCCAACCAGCCGCCGGCGGCGGATTTGGAGGCGGCGCCGGCGACCTCGAGGGCGTTGATGGCGGGGGCGCGGAGAATGCCGACCTTGCCCT
>JAIXVP010000164.1 GCA_027482905.1 Opitutaceae bacterium | reverse complement strand
GTGCCTTCGGCGAGGATCTCGCCGCCGTGGATGCCGGCGGCCGGGCCGAGGTCGATGAGGCGGTCGCAACGCAGCATCAGCTCGTCGTCGTGCTCGACCACAAGCAGGGTGTTTCCCTTGTCGCGCAGGGCGAGCAGGGTCTCGATGAGGCGCTCGTTGTCGCGGGCGTGGAGGCCGATGGAGGGCTCGTCGAGCACGTAGAGCACGCCGGCGAGGTTGGTGCCGAGCTGGGCGGCGAGGCGGATGCGCTGGGCCTCGCCGCCGCTAAGGGTGTCGGTCGGGCGGTCGAGACTGAGGTAGCCGAGGCCGACGTGATCGAGGAACTTCATGCGTTCGCGGATCTGCGGGATGATGTCCTGCACGATGGCGCGGCCGCGTTCATCGAGCTCGAGTTGATCGAGGCTTTGGAGCAGGCTGGCGGGGGTGGAGGACAGTAGTGCGGGCAGCGACAGCGGCGGGTGTTTGCCCTGGAAATGCAGCTTCACGGCGCGGGGGATGCGGGCGAGGCGCTGGCCGTGGCAGTCCGGGCAGGGCGTGCCGGTGGCGGCGACGTCGTCCTCCGAATCGATGCCGAAGGCGCGCAGGCGGGCGGCGGGGTCGTCCTCGTTGTCCTCCTCGGGCACCAGCATCCAGGGGAAGACGCGACCGTGGCCCCGGCAGGTGGGGCACCAGCCGCGCGGGGAGTTGTGCGAGAAGTGTTTGGGATCGAGCTCGGGAAAACTCTCGCCGGTCTCGGCGTCGGTGCGCGTAGTGGAAAACCACGACAGGACGACGCCTTTTTCGGTGAGCAGGAAACAGGCGCCTTTGCCGAGTGCCAGCGCCGAGTCCAACGCGGCGCTGGCACTGTCGAAGGTCTTAAGGTCGGAGGTCGAAGGTTGGGTGCGGCCGCGCTGGGGTGCGGCGGGGGATTTCGTCTTTTGACCCGAGACTTTCGACTTTTGACCGGTGGTGGTGAGCGACTTTAAGTCGCTCACCACCACCTCGACGTCGTGCTCCGCGTAGCGGTCGAGTTTGGTGAAGGCGGACACGGGAAACACGCGACCGTCGGCGCGCATGAGTTCGTAGCCGTGGTCCTCGATCCAGGTGGCGATGGGCTGGTGGTGGCCCTTGCGGCCGCGGATCAGCGGGGCGCAGAGGTAGAGGTGTCTCGCCTTGGTCGCGGCGGGGGTGGCGAGGACCTTGGCGAGGAGCTTTTTGAGCTGCGGGGGCGAGAGAGGTTGGACCGGTTTGTCGGTGTCAGGGTGGTGCTGGACGCCGAGGCGGGCGTAAAGGAGGCGGAGGTATTGGGCGACCTCGGTGATGGTGGCCACGGTGCTCTTGCGGGAGCCGCGGGTGATGCGTTGTTCGATGGCGACGGTGGGCGGGATGCCGGTGAGGCGGTCGATGGAAGGGCGGGGCATCTGCTCCACGAACTGGCGGGCGTAGGCGCTCATGGAATCCATGAAGCGGCGCTGGCCTTCGGCGAAGATGATGTCGAACGCGAGGGTGCTCTTGCCCGAGCCGGACACGCCGGTGACGACGCTCAACTGGCGGTGCGGGATGGAGAGGGAGATGTTCTTGAGGTTGTTCTCGCGGGCGCCTTCGAGGCGCAGGCAAGCGGGGGCGGCGCCCTGGGCGCGTAAATCCGAAGGACGAAATCCGAATGACGAAGGGTCGGGTTCGGCGGCGAGAAGGTCGGAGCTGGTGTCGTGGACGGGGAGCAGGGCCTCGGCGAGGTAGGGGGAGGTGGCGGTGTGGGCGCGGGCGACCTGTTCGGGCGTGCCCTCGGCGACGATGCGGCCGCCGCCGGCGCCGGCCTCGGGGCCGACCTCGATCAACCAGTCGGCGGATTTGAGCACGTCGAGGTTGTGCTCGATCACGATCAGGCTGTGGCCGCGGTCCACCAGGGCTTGAAGCACGCGCAGCAGGCGGGCGACGTCGTGGCGGTGGAGGCCGGTGGTCGGTTCGTCGAGCAGAAGAAGCGCGCCGGATTTGCCGGGCTGGAGCGTGTCGCTGCCAGGGGAAGAGGAGGTGTAGCCGGCGAGGTATTTGACCAGTTTCAGGCGCTGGGCTTCGCCGCCGCTGAGGGTGTTCAGGGGCTGGCCGAGGGTCAGGTAGCCGAGGCCGACCTCGTCGAGCACGGCGAGGCGGGCGCGGATGGCGGGCTGGGGCGCGAAATGGATGAGCGCGTCGCTTACGGAGGTGTTGAGCAGGTCGGCGATGGATTTGCCCTGGTGGGTGACGGCGAGGACCTCGGGCTTGAAGCGGCGGCCTTCGCAGACGGGGCAGGGAACGAAAACGTCGGAGAGGAACTGCATCTCGACGCGCTCGTAGCCGAGGCCCTGGCAGTGGTCGCAGCGGCCGTCGCCGGCGTTGAACGAGAACGAGGACGCGCTGAAGCCGGCGGCGGAGGCGGCGTCGGTCTCGGCGTAGAGATCGCGGATCAGGTCCCAGGCCTCGGTGTAGAGCGCGGGGTTGGAGCGCGGGGTGCGGGAAAGCGGGGATTGATCGACGAGGACGATCTCGGTGAAGGCCTCGTCGCCGGTGATGGCGCGGATCTGCGCGGCGTCCTCGGTGAGTTGGTGGCGTTTGGCCAGCAGGCCTTGGTGGATGACCTTGTCGAGGAGGGTGGATTTGCCGGAGCCGGACACGCCGGAGAGGGCCACGAAACGGTGGAGGGGGAGGCGGAGGTCGAGGTCGCGGAGGTTGTGTTTGGTGACGCCGGTGAAGACCAACCACGGATGCTGGCTGGAAGCCTGCACTACTTTGCGGCGGGTGGCAGGCGTGGAAATGGACTGGCGGCCGGAGAGGTAGGCGCCGGTGAGCGAGGCGGGGTGGGAGAGGAGGGCGGCAAGGTCGCCTTGAAAAACCAAGTGGCCGCCCTGGGCGCCGGGGACGGGGCCGATTTCCAGCACGTGGTCGGCGGCGCGGATCATGGACTCGTCGTGCTCGACCACGACCACGGTGTTGCCGGCGTCTACGAGGGTGCGGATGATCCCGAGCAGGCGGTCGATGTCGCGCGGGTGCAGGCCGACGGAGGGTTCGTCGAGGACAAAGAGGGTGTCGATCAGCGAGGTGCCGAGACAGGAGGTCAGGCCCACGCGCATGGTCTCGCCGCCGGAGAGGGTTTTGCTGGTGCGGTCGAGGGTAAGGTAGCCGAGGCCGACCTGGGTCAGGTAGCGCAGGCGAGTCTGGATGGACTCGAGGGCCAGGTCGGCGCTGCGGGCGGACTCGCCTGAATTCCGAAGGACGAAATCCGAAGAACGAATGAGGTCGAGCAGGACGGCGACGGGGAGTTGGTAGAGTTCGGGGAGGGTTTT
>JAIXVP010000131.1 GCA_027482905.1 Opitutaceae bacterium | reverse complement strand
GCCGACGTCGAGCAGCTCCGCGCGCTCGGGCGCTCGCTCGAACCGCACTACCGCTCGCCCTCGCCGGCGTCCCTGCTGCTTTTCGACCGTGCCCTGATCGACCTGAGTCTGATCTTCCTTCGCGGCCGGGATTTTGGCGCCACCCTGCCGCTTGAGACGGTCGCGGTCGAGCGGGTCGAGCGCGCCATCGAATGGTATCTGTCCCATTTGCACGAGCGCCCGACGCTCGAGGCCCTTGCCGACGTGGTGCATGTCTCCGCCGCGCACCTGCGTCGCCAGTTCCAACTCGTCTACAGCCAGAGCCCGCACTTCGTCCTGACCCACCTGCGCCTGGAAAAAGCGGCCGAGCTGCTCGCCACCACCGGCGACACCCTGGATCTGGTCGCGCGCCGCAGCGGCTTCAACAGCGCGAGCGATCTTTGCCGGGTTTTCCGCCGCCGCTTCAAGGCCTACCCCAACGAATGGCGCACCCACGTGGCCGGCTCGGAGAAACCCGCCGACCAGATCGAACGCCTGATCGCGCGCGTCGATCCGCAGACCGCCGCCATGGCCGAGCAGCGCAAACGCCTCAAGGCCGCCGCCGCGCCCCGCCGCCGGGGCCACGCCGGTTCCCGCCGGGCCATGTTCTAGACCCCTCCCGGCGGCGCCAACCCGGCCAGCAGCGCGCCCGCCGCGCGTCTTGCCGCCGCCTCGCTGGCCACCGTCACCCGGGCGTAGATCAGCGTGGTCTGCAAGGTGGCGTGCCCGAGGCAGGCCGAGATCACCCGGATGCACACGCCCTCCTCCAGCAGGTGGGTGGCGTAGCTGTGGCGCAGGGTGTGCGGCGTGGTCTCGGCGGGCAGCCCGGCCGCCAGCCGGGCCCGCCGCAGCCGGGTTTGCACCGTGCCCGGCCCCATGGGGCGCGCCGCGCGTCCCAGCCGCGCCAGCCCGCCCGCGCCGTCCACCCAGCCCGGACCGGAGGCGGGAAAAAGCCAGCGCGGATTGCGATGGCCAAGCCACCACGTCCTCACCTCCCCGGCCAACGCCGCCGGCAACGGCACCCGCCGCCGCCGCCCGCCCTTGCCCCGTCGCACCAACACATACGGGCCCTCGGGTTCCAGGTCGCCGATCTCCAGTCCGAGCGCCTCGCCGACGCGCAGGCCGCAGCCGTAGATCAAGCGCAGCAAAACCCGAAAGCGAGGCTCGCGCACCTCGGCGAAGAGCCGCGCCACCTGCGCCCGGCTGAGCGCGCGCGGCGAGCGGGCCTCGCGCGGCGCGCGCACCACGTTGAGCAGGCGCCAGTCCCGCCCGAGATGCACGCGGTAGAAAAATCGCAGGGCGCCGTGCACGATGCGAATCGTGTTGGCCGAGTAACGTCGTCGGCCGAGCAACCACAGGAGGTGTTCGCGCACCTCTTCCTCGCCGAGCCGATCCGGGTGGACGCCCGCGCGCGCGGCGAGCTTGCCCAGGTAACGTCGATACTCCGCCCGTGTGGCGTCGGCCAACCCGCGCAGCCGCATGCTCGCGTCGAAGGCGGACAAATCGTGCGTCGTGGTCGAGTGGGCCGGCGCCTCGCGGGCTGGAGCGTCTGCGAACGCGGCGGAGAGGGGCGGGACGGGATAGGGCGGGATGGTGGTGGAGTTCATGCCCCGCCACCCTTCCGGCCGGCGGGTCAGCCGCCAAACCCGTGGTAGGGCAGAAACCAGCGCGCGAACTCCGCCAGGCCGTCCCGCAGGCTGATCCGCGGCGCATACCCGATGGCGTCGCGCGCCCGGGTGAGATCCGCACAGGTCGACTCCATGTCGCCGGGCTGGGGCCCGAGCATTTCCACGGTCGCCTTGCGCCCGAGCGCCGCCTCCAGCAGGGCCACGAAATGCAAGGTCTCCACCGGTTCGTTGTGGCCGAGATTGAGGATTCTCGCCGGCGCCTGGCCGGCGGCGGAGTCGGCCGTCGGCGGCCGGCGCAGGGCCGCGAGCACGCCGGTCGCGATGTCGTCCACATGGGTGAAGTCGCGGAAGTTTTTCCCGTGGTTGAACAGCCGGATCGGACGTCCCTCGCAGATCGCGCGCGAAAAGAGCATCGGCGCCATGTCCGGCCGCCCCCACGAGCCATACACCGTGAAAAAACGCAGGCCCGTGACCGGCAGCCCGAAGAGGTGGGCGTAGCTGTGCGCCATCAATTCGTTCGCCCGCTTGGTCGCGCCGTAGAACGAGACCGGCCGGTCCGCCGCCTGGTCCTCCCGGAAGGGCGAAACCGCGCCCGCGCCGTAGACGCTGCTGGAGGAGGCGTAGACCAGATGCGCCGGCGGATCACGCCGCGCGGCCTCCAACACTTTGGTGAAACCGAGCAGATTGCTGCTCACGTAGGCCTCGGGCTGTTCCAGGCTGAAGCGCACGCCCGCCTGGGCGCCGAGGTGGATGACCCCGTCCGGTCGGAAATCACGATGAGCCGAGGCGAACACCTCGCCCTCGGCCAGGTCGCCCTCCACGCAACAAAACCCCGGGTGCGTCGCCAGCCGCGCCAGCCGGTCGCGCTTCAGGGAGACCGCATAGTAGTCGTTGAAGTTGTCCAGGCCCAGCACCTCGTGGCCGCCTTCCTCCAGCAGGCGACGACACACGTGATAACCGATGAATCCGGCGGCGCCGGTGACCAATACTTTCATGTTCTGGGAGTGTTCGCGGATCGGTTTGGCGTGAGCACGCCGCTCATTCGTCGGGACGGTCGCCGGCCGCCGCCGATTCCCGGATCGGCGCCACATCGCTCTCAACCGCCAGTTCCGCCGCCGCGCCGACGAGCACCACGCGCCCGCCCGCTCCGAGTTCGAGCCGGAGGTCGGGCCGCTGCCCCGGGCGCACCGAGATTTCGAGGATGTTTTCCAGCTCGGTGTAGTAGCCCTTCGCGCGGCCGGCGTAATTCCATACCGGGACCTCCGCCACCGGATCTCTTGTCACCTTCAGGCGGTTGCCCGGCAGGCCGAAGCCCTGGATCGACTGGCGGATCGCCAGCGCCGGCGCGGACGCGGAGTTCGTCACGCGGACCCATACTTGAGCGCCCGGAGCCGTCACCCGGACCGTGCCCGGCGGCGGGACCGTCGCCGGCCAGCGAAAGACCGACTGTTTGTTGGTCGGCGTGGCCAGCGCCGCGCCCGCGATCATGGCCACCACGCCCACGCCCATCGCGACGTTTTTCCATCGCTCCGCGCGGCGCTCCGCCGCCGCCCCGGCCGAGGGCGCCGCCACCTTTTCGACCCGCACGATGAAGTAATACGCGAACCATGCCGCCCACCACGTGATCAGGGCCGACCAGAGCACGTCCGAGAGGAAATGCCCCCCCGCCGCCATGCGCGCCGCGCCCATGCCCGCCCCGAGCACCGTCGAGGCCGCGAACACCGTCCACGCGAGCCGGGGGCGCCTCGGCCGCAACAAGAGGAAAATCGCCGCGTAGGCGAAGGCCACCGAGGGATGCCCCGCCGGGAAGGACTTGGCCGTGCCCGCCTCGCCCTTGAGCAAAGGCGGCCGATAAGCCTGCGTGCCGTCGAACTGCACGATGTGTTTCGGCCTCGGCCGCCCCCAGTGGTTTTTGAATACGGCGTTCACCAGCACCCCCGGACCGAGGATCAGGGTGATCAACAAAAAGGCCCCGGTGCTCCGCCAGCGCCTCGCCCCCGGCCGCAGCGTGCCGACCACGAAGCCCCACACCGCGCCCAGCACCAGCGCGCCAACCAGCACCGGCGGCGTGTAGTAAAACATCTGCACCCAGCCCGCGTTTTCCAAAAACCACGGACCATCCGCGTGCCCGCGTTCGAAAAACACCGCCGCCGCCCGGATATCCAGATCGGTGAGCCAGAATATCGGCGTCAGCCCGGCCGCCAGCGCGAACCACACCGCCAGGTCGCGCCAGCGGCGATCGGGCTGCGATGGGGTGGGGAGGGGCATCAGGCAGACGACGAAGCGCCCGGCGCGCCTCCGCAATCCCTTTTCGACCATCGCCGTCGAGCCGCAAAAATCGCCAGCCGTCTGCGTTTCCATCGGGCCCGCGGTCGCCGTCGCCTCGGAGAAAGGCTTGTCGCTCGCCCGCACAAACTATGCCCTCGCCCCTTCTCCCATGCCCACCCCCGAGCTCTCGATCATCGTGCCGTTCTACAACGAGGCGGAAAACGTCGGCGAACTCCTGCGCGAGATCCGCGCGGCCTGCCCCGACGCCGAGATCGTGGCGGTGGACGACGGATCCACCGACGGCACGACCGACATCCTCCGCGCCGAGTCCGGCGTCCGGACCGTGCTTTTCCCCGCCAATCGCGGCCAGAGCGCCGCCCTCTACGCCGGTCTCCGCCGCGCCCGCGGACGGGTTTGCGTGATGCTCGACGGCGACGGGCAGAACGACCCCGCCGACATCCCCGCGCTCGTCGCCGCCCTCGCCCAGGCCGACCTCGCCTGCGGCTGGCGTCGCAATCGCCGCGACACCTGGAACCGTCGCGCCGCGTCCCGCATCGCCAACCGCGTGCGCCGCGCCTTCCTGAACGACGGCATCCGCGACACCGGTTGCTCCCTGAAGGCCCTCCGCCGCGAACACGTCGACCTGCTCGTGCCGTTCAACGGCCTCCATCGCTTCATCCCCGCGCTGATGCGCAACGCCGGCCTCCGCCTGGTCGAGGTCCCGGTGAACCACCGTCCGCGCCTGCGCGGCGTTTCCAAATACACCATCGGCGGCCGCGCCCTCCGCGGTATCCGCGATCTCTTCGGCGTATCCTGGCTGCTCAAGCGCCAGATCCGCTTTCCCGTCGGCGTGCTCGATCCCGCGCCCGGCGACCACGCCTGAACCCTCCGCTCCACCCGTGAACGAAATCCTTCTCCACCTCGACCTGGGTCCCTTTAATCTCGTCGTCACCGGCTGGAAGCTCGTCGGCTACATCGGCGTCTTTCTTTTCGCCGGCCGCTGGGTCGTGCAACTGCTCGCCTCCCGCCGCGCCGGCCGTCCCGTGATGCCGCGCGCCTTCTGGTATATGAGCGTGGCCGGCAGCCTCCTGCTCCTGACCTACTTCATCGTCGGCAAAAACGACTCGGTCGGTGTGATGTCCAACCTCTTCCCCGCCTTCACCGCCGCCTACAACCTATGGCTGGACGTAAAAAACCGCTCCGCCGCCGCGGCCTGACCCCGTTTCCGCTGCCGTCGCCTCCGCCGGTGCCGCCCCCGTTGCAGGTCGCCGGGGAGTTGTGTCGGGGCGCCTGGCGTGTCGCGTGGGAGCGCCGCCGCGCCTTGCTGCTGGTGCTCGCCGGGCTCGCCGCCGCCGTGCTGCTCGTCCACCTCGGCGATCATCCCTTCATGCGCTGGCTGGCCTCGTGGCGCACGCCCGGGGTGGTGGATACGGCCAAGTTGATCAGCCTGCTCGGCGAGCTCCACCTCGCCCCGCTCGGCGTCGTGCTCGCGGCCTGGGGCGTCGCCGAGTGGCGCGGTCGCGTCGACCAACGCATCCCGCTCGGCGCCGCCTTCCTCGCCATGATCGTGAGCGGCGTGCTCGTTCAGTTCATCAAATTTGTTTTCGGCCGCCCCCGTCCCCACCTGCACGTGCCCGACCAGCTCGATTGGTTCAACGCGCAGTGGGACTCCTTTCCCTCCGGGCACTCCATGCATTGGGCCGCGCTGGTCGGCGCGCTCTGGATGCTCTCGCCGCGGCTCGCCGCCGGGATCGCGCCGCTCGCCGCCACGGTCATGGCCGCGCGCATCCTCGTGCCCCGCCATTATCCCACCGACGTGCTGGCCGGCGCCACCCTGGGCCTGATCTGCGGACTTTGTTTCGGCCAGGCCGCCCTCGAACTCAACCGCCGCCTCGGCCGCCTCCCGCCCCGTCCCCGCCCATGAACGCCCTTCCCGCCGGTCGCCTGGCTCCCCTGTTCCTGCTCGCCTTCGTTTTTCTGCTGCTCCTGCCCGGCACCGGCACCGTGCCGCTGCTCGACCGCGACGAGCCCCGCTTCGCCACCGCCAGTCGCGAGATGGCGGAGCGCTCGGACTGGATCAAACCCACCTTCAACGGCCGCGACCGCTTCGACAAACCCGCCTTGTCCTACTGGTTGATGCGTTCGGGCTACGCCGTGTTCGGGCAAAACGAATTCGGCGCGCGCCTGCCCACCGTGCTCTGCGCCGCCGCCCTGGTTTTGTCGGTGTGGTTTTTTGGTGCGCGCTGGTTCGGGCCGGCCACCGGCTTTCTCGCCGGGCTCGGTCTCGCCTCCTGCCTCCAGCTTTTTATCCACGGCCGCCTCGCCCTGGCGGACATGCCGATGATCCTCGCCATCACCGTCATCCAGTTCGCGCTCGCCGCCCTGCTGTTCCCCGCCAACCGCCCGTGGACTCCGGCCGACGATGCCGCCGATCCCGCCGGGGCCGCCCGCGCCGCGCGCCGCTGGTGGTGGGCGCTCTGGGTCGCGGTCGGTCTGGGATTCCTCGCCAAGGGGCCCATCACCTTCGCCGTGCCGGTGGTCAGCCTGCTCTTTCTGCGTTTTGTTTTTTGGCGCCAACCGCTCCCGTGGTCGCGCCTCGCGGCCGGGCGCGGCGCCCTGCTCGCCCTCGCCCTCATCGCGGCGTGGGGCTTGCCGGCCTTGATCGTCACCGAGGGCCGTTTTTTCGCGGTCGGCATCGGCGAACACGTCGTGGCCCGCGGCTACGAGAAGTTCAACGGCCGCGGCTACAACCCGCTGTTCTACCTCGGCACCGCCCCGCTCAGCCTCTTCCCGTGGATCTGCTTCGCGCCGTTGGCCTTTCTCGCCCTGAAGACAAAAGACATCCGCCACCGCTGGCTGGCGAGCTGGCTGGCCGCGCCCTACCTGATCTTCACCCTCTACGCGACGCAGCTCCCGCACTACGTGCTGCCCGCTTTTCCCGCTTTTTTCCTTTTGCTCGGCGAAGGCCTCGGCCTGGGTTCGAACCGCTGGCGGCGTGGTGGCGGGATCGTCCTCGCGGCGGTCGGCGCGGTGGTCGCGGTTCTGTTTGTTGTGGTCCTGCTCCGGCCTCTGCCGGCCGAGGCCGCATCGATGCGCCCCGCCTTTGCCGGCGCGCTCGCGGCCGTGTTCGGCCTTGTGTTGATCGCCGGCGGCGTGTTGCGCGGCGAGCGCTGGCTGCGCCCGGGGCTGGTGCTGGGCGGCCTGATCGTCGCGACGGGGGCGGGCTTCCTCGCCGACGGTCTGCGGGCGGCCAGCCTGAGCGTCCGGCTGCCGGCGCTCTGGTCCGGCGCACCGGCCGAAACCCGTTTCGTCGGCGCCGGTTTCTCCGAACCGAGCCTGGTGTTTTACAGCCATCGCCGCTGGCTGAACGACCTCTCGAAAAAGGCGATCGCCACCGAGGTCGCCCGGCCCGGCCCCTTGGTGCTGGTCACGGTCGAGCGGCAGATCGACCCCCTACATCTGTTCACCGGCCTCGATTATTGGCGGGTGCAGACCACCCCGGCCGAACTCCTGACCGGTCCCGGCTGGACCCGGCACACCCTCGCGGGTTTCAACCCCGGACGCACCCGTTGGCAGGAAGTGACCGTCTGGCGTCGCGATTAAGCGGGCGGGTCGGAATCCGACGGGAGGCGGACGATGCCAAAGCCGATCGTCCGACTCCGCGCCGGGGCGGGGACTAGTGGCCGGCGCCGGCCTGGTGTTCCTGGATGTATTCGTTCTTCAGGCCGAGGGCTTCGGGGGCGTGGAGGACGAGCATCTTCATGCGGATGTCCTTCGGCACGTCGCGGGCGGTGGCCTTGGAGACGACGATCATCAGGCCGATGGCGAGCGGCACGGTCCAGATGGCGGGCTGTTCGCAGAGGATGCGGAGGAGCGGGTGGTGGGCCCAGAACTCGTTCAGCGGCGCGAAGGGGGCGAAGAGTTTGCCCATGGGGCCCTTATCGAGGGCGAGGTTGCTGGCGTTGGTCAGCGCGGCCGCGACGAGAGCGAGGATGCCGCCGGTCAGCATACCGGTGGCGGCGCCTTTCATGGTCATGCCGCGCCACCACACGCTCATGAACAGCAGCGGGAAGTAGCTGGCGGCGGCAATGGCGAAGGCCTGGCCGACCATGAAGTTGATCTCCAGCGGCTCGACGCAGCAGCCGAGGCCGACGGAGACGGCGCCGATGCCGATGGCGGCGAATTTAAACATCTTCATGCGCTGCTCGGGGGTCGAATCCGGGCGGAGCATGCGGCCGTAGACATCGTGCGCGACGGCGCCGGTCATCGACACGAGCAGACCGGAGAAGGTGCTCATGAAGGCGGCGAAGGCGCCGGCGCAGGCGATGCCGCTCAACACGGAGCCGAGCACGCCGTAGTTGGCGCGGATGAGGGTGGGGAGCTCGAGCACGATCTTGTCGGTGCCCTTCGCGCCGACACCGTTGTAGAGCTCGGGCATGAAGTTGCGGCCGAGCACGCCGATCACGGGCGGGAAGACGTAGAAAACGCCGATGAGGATCATCACCCACATGGTGGTGCGCTTGGCGGCGACGCCGTCGGGGTTGGTGTAGAAGCGGACAAGGATGTGGGGCAGGCCGGCGGTGCCGCAGACCAGCGCGATGATGAGCGAGTAGGTGTAGAGCAGCGAGAGCGGGCGGGCCTCCTCGGGGGAGAGTTTGGCGGCCTTGGCGGCTTTGGTCGTGAGCGGGCCGAAGGGCGAGATCCAGGCCTCGTCGGCGGGGGCTTTGGCGGGGAGCTCGAGGCGGGGATGCTCGACGTTTTGCACCAGCGCGGCCTTTTCGGCGGGGGTGGCGGCGTTGACGGAGAGGTTTTTCCCGTAGCCGCCGAACACGGCCGCGAGCACGAAGACGGGCACGCTGATGGCGAACATCTTCATCCAATACTGCATGGCCTGGACGAGCGTGATGCCCTTCATGCCGCCGAGGGCGACGTTCAGGGTGATGACCGCGCCGACCACGGCGACGCCGACCCAGTAGGGCAGGCCGGGGAAGATGTAGGCGAGGGTGGTGCCGGCGCCCTTCATCTGCGGCATGGTGTAGAAGAAGCCGATGAAGAGCACGAAGCAGACGGCGATCTTGCGGAAGAGGGGCGAGTCGTAGCGGCCCTCGGCGAAGTCCGGGATGGTGTAGGCGCCGAAGCGGCGCAGCGGGCCGGCGATGAAGAGCAGCAGGAAGAGGTAGCCGCAGGCATAACAGACCGGATACCAGAGCGCGTCGTAGCCGATGGCCATGACCATGCCGGCGATGCCCATGAAGGAGGCGGCCGAGAGGTATTCGCCGGAGATGGCGGAGGCGTTCCAGCCGACCGACACGGAGCGGCCGGCGACGAAGAAGTCGCCGGCGGTCTTGGAGGTCTTCGCGGAGCGGAAGCCCATCCACACCGTCACCGCGACGGTGACGAGGGAGAAGACGAGGATCCAGGGATCGACGCCGGCGGCGGCCTGGGCGAGCGGGAGGACGGCGGGGGACATGGTCGGCATCAGCGGCGGGCCTCCTCGACCTCGCGGGCCTCGAGGGCGAGCGAGCGGCGGATGAAGTGGAAGGAGATGGCCCAGACGTAGGGGAAAAACAATACGCCGAGGATGAGCCACGCGAGGGTGAAGCCGCCGACGCGCCGCGCCATGATGGCCGGGGCGAGGTAGTTCACGAGGGGCAGACCGAGCAGGGCGACGAGAAAGGCGAGGGCGCAGCCGGTCGAGAGCGTGAGCTGGCGGCGCATGAGGTCGCGCAGGAACGCTTCGCTGTGGATTTTATCGGGGGGGGAGTCGGCGGTTTGGGGTTGGGGCATGGGCGCGGATGGTGCGGGCGGGGAGGCGCTTGGCGAACAAAAGCGCGCGGCATTTTGGGCCGAAACGAGGATGCGGGGCGGGTTCGGCGGAGTCTCGCTTTGACGAGGTCGCCGGGTTCGGGCGTGGTCGTCGCTCATTGAATCCATTTCATGGCATTTTCCTCCGGATCGTCTGGGCCGGTTTTCTGGCCCTGGCCGCGACCGTGCACGCGGCCTTCGACCCGCCGGCGGGGTATTACTCGACCGCGACGGGTCTGAGCGGAACGGCGCTGAAGGCGGCGCTGCACAACCAGATCGATGGCCATACGGTGCTGCCTTACACAGCGTCTTCCACGGACGTGTGGGACGCGCTCATGGTGTTGGATGCAGATCCTGCCAACAGCGGGAATGTGCTTCTGCTCTACTCGGGAGAGAGTCGGAGTAGCGCTTTGCGGGAGGGCTCCGGTTCGGGAAACACTTGGAATCGGGAGCACGTTTGGCCTCGGTCACTCGGCCCCACCAACAATGACAGCGCACCAGCAGCGACGGACGTTTTTCATCTGTTCGCTTGCGATACGACCGTAAATGCAAACAGGGGAAATTTGCCTTATGACGACGTTAACTTTTCCCCAGATCCAGAAGCACCCCAGTCAGGCGTAGGCGGAGGGAGCTGGGAACCTCGTGATGCCGACAAGGGAGTGATCGCCAGAGCCTTGTTTTACATGGCGGTGCGTTACGAACCGAACGACGATGTTTCTCTCAATGGTGATCTGGAGCTGGGCGAAACCGTCGTTGGCACCACCAGCATGGCGAAGCTCTCCACCCTGCTTGGCTGGCACCGCAGATTCCCGCCCACCGAAGCCGAGCGGAAGCGCAACCACACGATTTACACGACCTATCAAGGCAACCGCAACCCGTTCATCGATAACCCGCTGTTCGTCGATCAGGTGTTTTCCAACGACACGCCGGGCGGGGCGTGGAAGCGGGCGCGGTTCACCGCGGCGCAGCTCGCCAACGCGGCGGTGTCGGGCGACGCGGTCGATCCGGACGGCGACGGGCGGCCCAACCGGCTGGAGTATCTTTTGAACACGAATCCGCTGGTGGCGGAGGCGGCGGGCGAGGCGACGACGACCGTGGCTTGGTTGCCGCCGGCGGGCGCGAGCGGGACGGCGCGGCTGGCCTTGAGCCATCGGCGGCAGCGTTACGCGACGGATCTGGTGGTGAGTTACGAGGCGTCGACGGACTGTGTGACGTGGACGGCGTTCACCCCGGCGGCGGCGACGACGGTTTACGTGGACGGACTGACCGACCAGGTGACGGTCGAGACTCCCTACACAGGGGAGCGGCGGTTTCTACGGGTGCGGGTGGAGCGGCCCTGATTCGACGTCGTTGAGATGAGAATTTGGCCACAAAAGTCGCAGAAGGCACAAAACCGGAGCGCTCTTTTTGCGCTTTTTGTGCCTTTTGTGGCCACTTCGGTTGGTTCGCGCAGAGGCCGCAGTTGAATGAAAAAGGTATAACCCGGGAGGTCCGGAAATCACCGGAGCAAGCGGCTCAGTCGTTGAACTCGTCGCGTTTGCGGGTGCGTTCGGCCTCGAGTTCGGCCGCGATGACGGGGTCGTGTTCGGCCAGGCGTTTGCGCAGCTCGTGTTCGTTGCGGCGGAGGTCTTCGTAGCGCTGTTCGAGCATGATCTCGTGTTCCTGTTGGGCGGATACCTTCTCCATCAGGGTGGTTTCGGATTGCTCGACGAAAGCTTCGCGTTCCTTGAGCGCGGCGCGGGCTTCCTGCAGGGAGGCTTCCTGGGCGTCCAGGGTGGCGCGAAGTTTTTCCAGCGCGGCGGTTTCCTCGGCGGTGGCGGCGAAGGGCGGGAGGGTGGGGGCGCGGCGCTGGGCCATGAGAACGCGTTCGCGGGCGAGCAGGAGGTTTTCCAGCTCGGCCATCTCGCGTTCGCGCTCGGCGAGCTTGGCTTGGATATCTTCGAGCGCGCGTTCGCGCTCGTTCATTTCGAATTCGCGCTGGCGCAGCAGGCGTTCGAGTTCGACCAGTCGTTGTTGGTCGGCCGCGCCGGCGGCGGCGGAGCGCAAAGGGGATTGAGAGAAGGGCGAGCGACTGTTGATCCGGTCCTCGATGCGGCGTTGGACGGCCGGGGTGGCGTCGGCGTAGGCGAGCGAGATGAGGCCGCCGCTCGGAGGCGGAGTGGAACCGGGCGCGGTGCGCCGCGGCAGGGACAGGTTCAGCGCGGGACGCGGCGGCGGGAACCCCGGGGGACGGGGGCGCGGCTTGGGCAGCGGTGAAGGCTCGGCCATGGAAATCTTAGAGAAGCGGTTTCGACCGGGTTGTCGAAGGACGGAGGAATTATGTCCAAAAAGGCGGAGGACGGTAGAAATTTAGGACGGCGGGGAGTAAATTTACAATTACGTGCGATAGCTGGTTTTTAGCTTCGACCAAAAAGTTTGGCCCAAAAAGAGGCTCTTTTCGGGGCGGGTGGAGCCACGGGCAGCGGCAGGTGCGGTCGTAGCACGGTGAGCACGAGTTGCTCGATTTCGGATTCGCCGAGCTGGGCGACCAATCGTTCGGGCGGCGTGCCGGAGGCCAGGGTGGCGCGGGCGGCGTCGAGGTCGGCTTTGAAGTAGACGGCCAGGCGGGTGATGCGGGCGGCCAGGCCGGTAGGCACGGTGGGCGGGGTGGTTCGCAGACCATCGCGCGCCGCCTGGGGGAGGGCGCGAATGGTCAGGGCGACGGCTTCGAGCAGGTGGAGCCCCGGGTGGCCGACGCGCAGGGGCAGCGAGCGGGCGAGGGCGGCCTCGTCCTTTTGGGCGAGGGCGTTGAGCAGGGCGCGGAAATCTCCGCCCACGATCACGGTCTGGGAAAGGCGCGAGGCGAAGCCGACGAAGTCGCCGAGGGTGCTCACGCCCTCGTTGCGGCAAAGCTCGAGCGTGCCGGCGGACAGGGCGGAGAACTCGAGGGGAAAATCGGCGGGCAGCGCGAGTTTGTGCAGGTTTTTGATCAGGGGGGAGCCCTCGTCCACGGCGTCCTTGGCGGCGGGTTCGAGCCCGCCCATCATGTCGCCGAAGGGTTGGTCGAACGCGTTGGTTTCGTTCAGGATGGCGATGAGCGCGCCGAGCTGGGCGGGGGGCAGGCCGCGGGCGGCGAGGGCGGCCACGGCCTGGGAGTAGGGCAGGTAGACGTAGGCCGCGGGGGTCTCGTCGGGGGCGTTCACCGGCCAGGGCGGGACGTCGAGGTCCTGGGCGAGGGTGGCCAGCGGGGTGTCCATCAGGATGGACTGCATGAAAGCGTTGCGGGCCTGATCCCAGGCGGCGGCGTTGGCGGGCAGGGGAGGGATGGTGGCCATTGCGGAGACGGGAGTCGGACGGGCGCGGGCGGCCCGGTCAAGCCGGCGGCGGGTTGCGCAGCAGCTCCTCGGCCAGATGTTCGTAGTCGCGCACCACGTTGTCCCCGGCGGCCTCCTGCCCGAGCAGGGCGACGGGCATGCCGAGGGCCACCGCGCGGCGCACCACCATGGCGTCGCGCACGAACGCGGTCAGGATGCGGGCTTCCTTGGCGGTGCGTTTGGCGGCCTTGAACTGGTTCAGGCGCAGCTGCATGCGCATGCGGGGCACCTCGATGTCCACCCCGGTCTTGATGGCGTTGAAGATGATGCCGTTGACCTGCGCGGCGGGGCCCATCGAGGCCTGGCGGAAGCTGGCGGAGAGCTGGTGGAAGCGGCCGAGTTTTTCGATCAGCAGGGTGAAGCCGATCAGGGAGAGCGCGTCGGGGTTGGCGGGAACGTAGATCTCGTTCGCGGTGAAGATGCCGCACTGCGAGGCGCGCAGGATGTTGGGCGGGCAGTCGAAGAGGATGAAATCGTAGTCCTTTTCGATCTCGGCGATCTGCTCCTGGAAAATCAGGTAGGCGGGACGTTTCGGGTCGCCGGTGTATTCACTTTCCAAATCCACGAGGTTGAAGGTGGTCGGGACGAGGTCGAGGCCCTTGAGCGGGTGGCCGCCGGTTTTGTCGGTGACGACGTCGCGGATCACGAGGTCCCGGACGCGGGCCTTGCCCGGGTCGAAGATGGAGAAGATCGCGCCCTCGCCGGTGGAGTTGATCGGGTTCCACCGGTCGAGTTTCAGGAGCCAGATCGAGGCGTTGGACTGGGTGTCGAAGTCGCAGAGCAGCACGCGTTGCCCGAGGCGGGCGAGGCAGGCGGCGGTGTTGACGATCAGCGAGGTCTTACCGACGCCGCCCTTGTAGTTGATGAATGCGAGCTTGCGGGCCATGTAGGGTGGAGGGATGCGGGTGCGGGTTGTTTTTTACGATCATGCCGGGGTGGAGCGAGGGCAATATTCGCCGGTTTGCCCGGGTCGGCCGGGTCCGAACGCGTTTTTCGCGTCGCGTGGTCGGGGGCGGAGCGGATGGTCTCCGGGCATGGAAACACGGACCTTGGAGCGAGCGCGGCGGCTGTTGTGCGCTTTGCAGGATGAAATCCAGCGCACGCTCATCGCGGCCCGCGCCCGCCAGGGGCGGCGTTTCGCGGAGGTGGCGGCGGTCACGGCGGAGGACACGATCTTCCACGTGGATAAAATCTCCGAGGACGCGATTCTCGGCTGGCTGGAGCGAAACTGGCCGCGGGCCTGGCCCGTCGAGCTGGTCATGGAAGGCATGCCGCCGGGCGCGACCTTCCCGCGCGGCGTGGCGGTGAAGGAGACGCGTTGGAAACTCATCCTCGATCCGATCGACGGCACGCGTTGCCTGATGCACGACAAACGCAGCGCCTGGGCGCTGGCCGGGCTGGCGCCGCAGCGCGGGGCGAGCACTTCGCTGCGCGACATCGTGGTGGCGGCCATGACCGAGTTGCCGACTTCCAAGGCGGGGCGGGCCGACCAGCTCAGCGCGGTGCGCGGCGGCCCGTTGCGCGCCACGCGGCGGGATTTGCGTGACGGTTCGAGCAAACGGTGGACGCCCCGCCCGAGCAAGTCGGTCGACTGCGAACACGGGTTCGCCTCGGTGGTGAAGTTTTTCCCCGAGGCCAAGGCCGCCACCGCCGCGCTCGAGGAGGAGCTGTGGCGCGGGCTGGGACTGCACGGCCGGAACGGCGGGGCGCGGGTCTTCGACGACCAGTATCCCTCCACCGGCGGCCAACTTTACGAACTCATCGCCGGGCACGATCGCCTGGTGGTGGATCTGCGGCCCTTGTTGTTGCCGAAGGCGGGACTCGCGGGTGCCCTATGCTGTCATCCCTACGACATCTGCACGGCGTTGTTGCTGGAGGCGGCCGGCGGGGTCGTGGCCCGACCGACCGGGGGCGCGCTCGCCGACCGGCTCGACCTCACGACTCCGGTCGCGTGGGTCGGCTATGCCAATCGCGCGCTGGCCCGCCGGGTGGCGCCGGTCTTGCGCCGTCTGGTGGCGGAGTCGGGCTGAAGAGAGCGGGCGGCGGACGTGTCGCTCAAGCGCCGGAGCGGGGCCGGGTGGTGGCGCCGTCGACCCACGACGCGCCGACCAGGGTGGCGCGAGGGAAAGCCGGCACGCCCGGCTCGTCGTTGTGGAGCATGGAGACGAGCATGTCCACCGCCGCCTCGCCGGTGAGGTCGTTGTGCTGCTCCATGCCCGACCAATCGGCGCAGCCCCGCCGACGTTCGAGTTGAATCAAGCCGAGGTCGCGCGGGACTTTCAGGCCGAAGGACTCCAGCCACTCGCGCACGACGGTGTGCAGGGTGAAAATCACGTCCGGACGCCACTCCCGAAACCAGGCGTGGAACGACTCCGGCGTGTCCCGGGCCGCTTCCACCGCGTCGAATCCGGGCACGCGGTCGGCCGCCGGCAGCGGTTCCTGCCCGGTCCAGAAGCCCGAACTGAACCGCCCGTCGACCAACCGGTCGATGGCCCGCTCCAGCACCAGCGCCGGACGGCGGTAGCCCAGGGCGCGGGCCCGCTCCATGGCCTCCAGCACGAGCGCGTGGTGGTCGACGCAGGCGAACGACAGCGTCGGCTCGCGGGTGCGCACGCCGGTCACCACCACGGAGTGGCGCTGCCAGGTGACGCCGAAGCGTGGCGGCAGGCGGTTCTCCTTCATCAGGCCGACCACCACGAGGCCGGCCACGCCGCGGGCGCGTAGCACGCGGTTGAGCTGCTCGCCGTAAAGCGCGGGGTCGTGCAGCCAGAATTCGTCGAGATCGTAGCCGTGGAAGGCGGCCCGCCGCCGGCAGCCCTCGACATAGGCGGGCACGGTCGGGTGGCGGGTGAAGGCCTGTCGGTCCAGGTTCGCGTTCAGCAGAGCGAGCGTTCGGCTGCGGCCGCCCGGGTGGGTCTTGCGCAACTCGGTCATCAACTGGGCGACCACCGGGTTGCGGGTGTAGCCGACTTCCCGCGCCGCGCGCTCCACCCGCTCACGGGTCGCCGCCGGGATCTGCGGGTCGTGCCGCAACGCGAGGGAGACGGTGTTTTTCGAAACGCCGGCGCGCGCGGCGACGGTGGACATGGTGACGCGGGCCATCGGGTTGGCATGACTGTCAAGTGATGCGGAGATTTACCAGCGATTTTGCCTCCGCCATGCTGCCGGTTCCCCTGTCTACCCAGCCCCCTTACCTCCATGTTCACCATTGGCATTGATTACGGAACGAATTCGGTCCGGGCGCTCGTCGTCCGTTGCAAGGACGGAGCCGAGCTCGGCACCGGCGTCGTCAACTACCCCAGCGGGCACCAGGGCGTTTTGTTGGATCCGAAGGACCATCATCTCGCGCGCCAAAACCCCGCCGACTACGTTTTCGGTTTGGAAAAATCCATCAAGCTGGCCCTCGCCCAGGCGAAAAAGACCAAGGGCTTCGACGCCGGCCGGGTCGTCGGCCTCGGGGTGGACTCCACCGGTTCCAGCCCCATCCCGGTCGACGCCGCCAACGTCGCCCTCGCCCAGCATAAGAAGTGGGCGGGCAACCTCGCCGCGCATTGCTGGCTGTGGAAGGACCACACCTCGGTTAAGGAGGCCGCCGAGATCACCGCGCTCGCCGCCAGGATCCGTCCGCACTACATCGCCAAGTGCGGCAACACCTACTCGTCCGAGTGGTTCTGGGCCAAGATTCTCCACTGCAAACGCACCGCGCCCAAGGTGTTCGCCGCCGCCTATTCGTGGGTGGAGCTCGCCGACTGGATCCCCTCGGTGCTCGCCGGTGTGACGGATCCGAAGGCGGTGAAGCGCGGCGTGTGCTGCGCCGGGCACAAGGCCCTCTACGCCGCCGATTGGGGCGGCCTGCCCGACAAGGAGTTCCTCGCCCAGCTCGACCCCGCCCTCGCCGACTTGCGCGACCGGCTCTACGAGGTCGCGCACGACGCCACCGCCTCGGCCGGCGTGCTGTCCGCCGAATGGGCGAAGAAGCTCGGCCTGCCCGCCGGCATCCCCATCGCCATCGGCGAGATGGACGTCCACTACGGCGCGATCGGCAGCGGCGTGACCGAGGGCACGCTGGTCAAGGTCATCGGCACCTCCACGTGCGACTGCGGCGTGGTCTCGGCCGACAAGACCGTGGCGGACATCCCCGGCATCTGCGGCATCGTGAAGGGTGCCATCCTTCCCGGCTACTACGGCCTGGAGGCCGGCCAGTCCGCCGTCGGCGACATCTTCAAGTGGTTCGTCGAGGTGGTGCTGGGCGACGTCTCGCTCCACGCCAAGCTGACCGCCGAGGCGGCCAAGCTGAAACCCGGCCAGTCCGGCCTGCTCTCGCTCGACTGGAACAACGGCAACCGCACCGTCCTCGTCGACCAGCTGCTCACCGGCCTGACCGTCGGCACCACCCTCTACACGACGAAGGCCGAGCTTTACCGCGCGCTGATCGAGGCGACCGCCTTTGGCGCCCGCGCCATCATCGAGCGGTTCAAGGAATACGGCGTGCCCATCGAGCGCGTGGTCTGCGCCGGCGGCATCGCGGAGAAAAACCCGCTGCTGATGCAGATCTACGCCGACGTCACCGGCTGCACCATGCTCGTGGCCGGCTCCTCCCAGGCGTGCGCGCTGGGTTCCGCGATCTCGGCCGCCGTGCTGGCCGGGGCGCACCCGGACTTCGCCACCGCGCAGAAAAAGATGACCCGCCTCAAAAAGGTCGCCTACAAGCCCAAGGCCGCGAACCGGAAGGTCTACGACCGGCTCTACGCGCTGTATCGGCAACTCCATGACAGCTTCGGCGGCGTGAACAGGTCCGCCGACCTCTCGCGCGTCATGAAGGAGCTGCTGGAGATCAAAGCCGCCCAATCCGCCTGAACATCGCCTCCGGCCCACTCACCACCGCTACCCGCTACTTTCCCTCCCATGTCCCTCATCCACCTCGCCACCCCCGAAATCTGGTTCGTCTGCGGTTCGCAGCACCTCTACGGCCCCGGCCCGCTCAAGCAGGTCGCCGCCAACGCCCAGGCCGTCGTCGACGGCCTCGTCGCCTCCAAGCGCCTCGCGCTGCCCCTGAAGTTCAAGGCCCTCCTCGTGGACGCCGACCAGATCGCCAAGGTCTGCGTCGAGGCCAACAGCGACGCGAACTGCGCCGGTCTCGTGCTCTGGATGCACACCTTCTCGCCATCCAAAATGTGGATCCGCGGGCTCACCACGCTGAAGAAGCCCTTCCTTCATCTGCACACCCAGTTCAATCGCGACCTGCCCTGGTCGTCGATCGACATGGACTTCATGAACCTCAACCAGGCCGCCCACGGCGACCGCGAGGCCGGCTTCATCCACACCCGCCTCCGCCTCGGTCGCAAGGTCGTGGTCGGCCACTGGTCCGACGCCGAGGTGCAGGACCGCATCTCCGCCTGGATGCGCGCCGCCCGCGCCTGGCACGACTGGCAGGGCGCGAAGTTCGTCCGCTTCGGCGACAACATGCGCTACGTCGCGGTCACCGAGGGCGACAAGGTCGCCTCCGAGATCAAGTTCGGTTTCGAGGTCAACGGCTACGGCGTCGGCGATCTGGTCGCCCAGGTGAACGCCATCTCCGACAAGACCGTCACCGGCCTCGTCGCCGACTACGAAAAGCTCTACGCCGTCTCCGCCGAGTTGAAGAAAGGCGGCAAGCGCCACGAGGAGCTGCGCTACAGCGCGCGCCTCGAGCTTGGTCTCTCCGCGTTCCTGGAGAGCGTCGGCGCGAAGGGCTACACCGACACCTTCGAGGATCTCCACGGCCTCCGCCAGCTCCCCGGCATGGCCACGCAGCGCCTCATGGCGGCGGGCTACGGCTTCGGCGGCGAGGGCGATTGGAAGACTGCCGCGCTCGTCCGCGCGATGAAGGTCATGGGCGACGGCCTGCCCGGCGGCACCTCTTTCATGGAGGACTACACCTATCACCTCGCCCCGGGCGGCCATCAGGTGCTCGGCTAGCACATGCTCGAGATCTGCCCGACCATCGCGGCCGGCAAACCCAAGGTGGAGGTCCACCCGCTCGGCATCGGCGGCAAGGAGGACCCGGTGCGCTTCGTGTTCGACGCCCCCACCGGCGAGGCGCTCAACGCCTCCCTCGTGCACCTCGGCAACCGCTTCCGCCTCCTGATCAACGAGGTCGTCGCGGTAAAGGTGCCGAAGATGCCCAAGCTGCCCGTCGCCCGCGCCGTCTGGGAGTGCAAACCCGACTTCAAGACCGCCTGCCAGTCCTGGATCCTCGCCGGTGGCGCCCACCACACCGGCTACAGCTACGCGGTCACCAGCGAGATGCTCGAGGATTTCGCCACCATCGCCGGCATCGAGACGGTCCACATCAACGCCGACACCCGGATCGCCCAGCTCAAGCAGGACCTCCGCAACAACGAGGTCTACTATCACCTCGAAAACGGCTTCCGGGCCTGAGCGCGCGAAGCGCCGAAGGAGCGAGGAGCTAGAATCTAGAAGCGAGAAGTCCAAACCTCCGGACATCCGCTCCGTGCTTCTAGCTCCTCGCTCCTAACTCCTAGCTCCTTTTCGTCCCCCGCCCCCCATGCTCGAATCCCTTAAAGCCGAGGCCTACGAGGCCAACGTCGCCCTGCCGAAACACGGCTTGATCAACCTCACCTTCGGCAACGCCTCCGCCATCGACCGCGCCAAAGGCATCTTCGCCATCAAGCCGTCGGGCGTCGCCTATGTTGACCTGAAACCGGCGGACATGGTCCTCATCGACCTCGACGGCAAACAGGTGGAGGGCTCGCTGCGCCCGTCCTCCGACACGCCCACCCATCGGCGACTCTTTCTCGCCTTTCCCGAGATCGGCGGCGTGGTCCACACCCACTCGTCGCACGCCACCGCGTTCGCGCAGGCGGGCCGCGAGATCCCGATCTTCGGCACCACCCACGCCGACTACTTCTTTGGCAACGTGCCCGTGACCCGCAAAATGACCGCCGCCGAGATCGGCGGCGGGGCCTACGAGTGGGAGACGGGCAACGTCATCGTCGACCTCTTCACCCAGCGAAAACTGGACCCCGCCGATTACCCGGCCGTGTTGGTCAACCGCCACGCCCCCTTCACCTGGGGCAAGTCGGTCGCGAAGGCCGTCGAGGTGGCGGTGGCGACCGAGTGCATCGCGCACCTGGCGCTGATGTCGCTCCAGCTCGAGCCGCGCTTGCCCGAGATCGAGACCGAGCTGTTGAACAAGCACTTCAAGCGGAAGCACGGCCCGGGCGCGTATTACGGACAGGGAAATTGTTGAACGGGGATTTGCCAAACCCGTCCACTCGGTCTTGGTGGCGGTCGTGATTTGGTTTCTCCTCATCCCGGTCCTGCTGGTCGTCGCCGTCTTTTGGTTCGGCCGGAGGCATATCGCCATTCGCCGCCCCAACTGCTGCGGGAAGGGATGTGGCTGTCTTTTTCCGGTGAAGCTGCCGGAGAAAAAGCCGGAGTAGCTCTCGCGGCGCGCCTCGTGGTTCAGGCCAGGCGGCGTCGGAAAAGGTCTATGGTCAAGCCCAGCAACTGGCGCGACAGCTCGGCGTCGTAGCGCAGGCCCTCGTCGCGCAAAAAAGCGTGGGCGGCGTTGACCTCGTGCCAGGTGAAATTCACCCCGGCGGCGGCGAGGGTCTGGCGGATCAGGTCGCGTCCTTCGGCGGGCACGTGGGGATCCTGGCGGCCTAGGATCATCATCAGTTCGCCCCGGATTTCGGCGGCGCGGGCAAGGGAGTCGTCGTTCTGGCCGGCGCCGAGGCCGCGTTTGTGCAGATCGGTCGGGTAGAAGCACGCGGTGGCGCCGATGCCGTCCAGCAGCGCGGCGCGGAAGGCGAGGTGGCCGCCGATGCAGGGACCGAAGGCGCCGACGCGGCCGTTGCCGGCGGGGTGGCGGCGGAGGTAGGCCAGCACGGCGCGGTTGTCGTCGTCGTAGCCTTGGAGCGCCTTGGTTGTTTTCAGGCGGTTGCCGATCTCCGAGCCGGCGGCGTCGTAGCCCAGCACGGTGCCGGCGGGCAGGTGTTCATGGTAGATTTCGGGCAGGGCGACGATGAAGCCGTGGCCGGCGAGGAAGGCGGCGGTGCGGCGGATCGGGCCCGTGAGCTGGAAGATTTCCGAGTGGAAAATCAGGCCGGGGTGGCGGCCGTCGCCGTCGGGCCGGAGCACCAGGGTGCGCATGGGGCCGGAGGGGGTGGGGAGATCGATGCTTTCGGGTTCGCGGAGGGTCATGGGATGGGGACGTTGGTGCAGTTTTCCGGGCCCAAAGCGAAGTGGCAACCTCCACGCCTCGGCGATTGCTTTGCGCCGCGCGCCCGGGCATCCCGGTCGCATGAGCAAATCCCCCGCGCGCCAGACCCTTCGTTCCACCCTCTGGCTCTATCTCAGTCTGATCGCATTTTCCCTCGTCTGGCTTTTGCTCGACCAGATCGGGGTGCTCCGCCCGCTGGAGAACCTGTCGGTCAACGCCCGCTTCAAGGTCCGCGGCGCGCTGCCCACGCCCCTGAAGCTGGTCTACGTCGACATCGACACGGCGTCGTTGACGGATCTCGGCAACTTCCCCTGGGACCGCGCGATCTTCAAGGAGGTCTGCGAAATGTTGGTGGAACACGGCAAGGTGAAGGCCATCGGGATCGACGTGGTCTTTTCGTCCGCCGGCGTGCCCAATCTCACCGACCTGACGCGCTTCGAGGCCGGGCAGACGGCCTTCGGTCAATTCCTCTTCAATCAACCTCCCGTCGTCCTGGCCTCGAGCTATGCCAGCGGATTTCAAGTGGCCCCGGACGGCAGCACCGTGCTCCGTGTCATGCCCTTGGTGAACGATCCCTCGCCCTCGCGGCATCGCCCTGAAGTGCCCGAGTGGCCGCTGGGGCAGATGATTTTCACCCCTCCGCTGGTCGGTTTGATCGACACCCTGGACGGGGATACCCGGCGCGTGCCGATCTATACGGTGGCCGAGGATCGTTCCTATTACCACATTTCTCTGGAGCTCGCTCGGATTTACTACGGGGTGAAGCCGGACGGCATTCGCGTGGGGTCGGAAAAAATCGAGTTGGTCCGGCCGGACGGCTCCATCGCCCAGACGGTTCCGCTGATCAACAGCCAGATGGTCGACATCAACTGGTTCTCGCCCTGGATCGATGCGGGCAATCCCCGGTTTCCGATCGTTGGAATCTACGGCGTCGCCCAGGCGCTCAAGTCGGACAATCCCGAGGAACGCAAGATGGGCGCGGACGCCTTCGCCGAGTTCGCGGAGGATTTTCGCGACGCCATCGTCCTGATCGGTCCGGTGGATCCGCTGATGCAAGATCTGGCGCCCACCCCTTTCGACCGCACTCCCGCGCCCAAGGTCGGGGTCCACGGCAACATGGTGAAGACCATCGTCTCCGGCCGGTTCTTGAAAAGTCCGCCGAATTGGGCGCTGCCTCTGATCACCATCGGCCTCACCGCCGTGGTGGTGGGGTTGTCGCTGGCTTCCGAGGGACGGCGTTCCACCCAACTGCGCACGGCGGCGGCGGCCCTCCTCGTCGGCTATGTCGGATTGTCTTTTGCCGCCTTCTCCTGGTTTGACTGGGTGCTGCCGATGGTCGCTCCGCTGGGGGCGGCGTTTTCCGCCGCCTTTGTCGGCGGCGCGGCCCAGCTGGTGTTGGCGCAGAAACAGAAGAGCCGCATCAAGGGTCTCTTCGGCGCCTATCTCGCGCCTTCGCTGGTGAGCCAGATGGTCGACTCCGGACAGGAGCCGAAGCTCGGCGGCGTGGAGGAGGAGATCACCGCCTACTTCAGCGACATCCAATCGTTCTCCACCTTCTCCGAGGTGTTGTCGCCGCACCAGTTGGTCGAGCTGATGAACGAATACCTCACCGCCTGCACCGACATCGTGCAGGCGGAGGGCGGCACCCTGGACAAATACATCGGCGACGCGGTGGTGGCCATGTATGGCGCGCCGCTCGCCCTGCCCGGCCACGCCCATCGCGCCTGCGTGGCGGCCCTCCGGGTGGACAAACGCTGCGGTGAACTGCGGGACAAGTGGCGTTCCGAGATCCCGCAGAAGAACTGGCCCGATCTCGTCACCCGCATGCGCACCCGCGTCGGTCTGAACTCCGGCCGGGCCGTCGTGGGCAACATGGGCAGCGCCTCGCGTTTCAGCTACACCATGATGGGCGATACCGTGAATCTCGCCGCGCGCATGGAGTCGGGTGCCAAGAGCTGGGGCGTCTACACCATGTGCGCCGACCCCACCCGCGTCGCCTGTCAGGCCATCGACGGCGGCGAGGTGGTTTTCCGCTCGCTCGGACGCATCGTGGTCAAGGGCCGCAAGACCGCCGTGCCCATTCACGAACTCGTCTGCCTGAAGGCGGATGTGACCGACCGGACGCTCGAGGCGATCGCCATCTTCGAGGCCGGCCTGGAACTGTTTTACCAGCAGGACTGGGACGGGGCTCTCGCCAAGTTCGAGGCGAGCGCGGCGCTCGAGCCGCGCCAGCCGGACCCGTCCATCGGCGTGGAAAGCAACCCCTCGCGGGTCTACCAGCGCATTGTCGCCGAACTCCGCGCCGCCCCGCCCGGACCGGGCTGGAACGGCGCCTATGTGATGCGCGAAAAGTGAGCGGTCCCGGCCCCGGCGCCGGGGCTCAGGCCCGGCTCGAATACAGCGCGACCAGCGCCGCGCCGATCGACTGCGACAGTTCGCCGAGGGTGGCGGGCACGATGCGCAGCCGTTCGCGTTGCGCGGGGAAGAGGTAGGGTTCGGCCGCCCGGCGGATGCCTTCGAGGTAGCGCTGGCGGAATTCCGGGGTGGTGCTCTCGGGGTCGATCAGACCGCCGCCGATCACCACGATGCCGGGGTCGAGGGCCATGGCCAGGTTGGCCACGTGCAGGCCGAGGGCGCGCGCCTGGGTGTCGAAAATCTCCAGCGCCAGCGCGTCGCCCTTCTGGGCCCGGCCGCGCAGGGAGAGGGCCTTGTGCTTGGGCGTGTCGGCCGAGGCGCCGAGTTCGTGGCCGGCGTGGCGGGGCAGGAAAAAGTCGAGGTATTGGGGGAGGCCGGAGATGGTCGAATAGGCCTCGATGCAACCCCAGTCGCGCCCGCAGCCACAGCGAAAGGCGGGGGCTTTCTCCAGGCCGCCGCCAAGCAGGTGCAGGGGCACCGGCATGTGGCCGGCCTCCATGCCCGCGAACTGGTCGCCGGTCAGCGGCAGGCCGCGCGCGTCGATGTAGGCGGCGCCCAGGCCCGAACCGGGCGCGAGCAGAAGCACCGTGGCCTTGGTGTCGCCGCGCACCCGCGAGGCTTCGCCCACGCCGCCGAAATCGCCGTCGTTGCCGCAGTGCAAGGGGATGGGCCGGCCGGCGGCCCGGGCCAGCGCGGCGGCGTAGTCGGAATGAAAATCCCAGCCCACGAAGCTCTCCGGCAGGTTGGCCGACTTGGCCAGCACGCCGTAGCGCTGGTAGGGGCCGGGCAGGGCGAGACCGGCGGCGGCGACGCGATCCCAGGAAAGTCCGTTGTCCTTGAGAAAGCCCTCCGCCCCCTCGATCCAGCCCGCGATCACGGCGGAGGTGCCGAGCTGGGAGTTGGTCGAGCTCTGGCGGAGCTGGCGCGAGATCGGTTCTCCGTCGGCGAGGACGCCGCCGGTCTTGGAGGTGGTGGCGCCGGAGTCGGTGCCGAGGTAAACGTCGCGGACGGGGGTGGTCATGGGGTGGGGTGGTGAAGAATCGGGCGGCGGGCGGCGGGCGGACTCAGCCGACGCCGTGGCATTGTTTGTATTTTTTGCCCGAACCGCAGGGGCAGGGGTCGTTGCGCCCGACCTTGGGCGCCTCGCGGCGAACGGGTTGGGCGACGGGCACGACCACGCCGCCGAAGACCCAGCGGCCTTCCTCGCGGATGAAGCGCGCCTTCTCGACGTGTTTGCGTTCCTCGCCGTTCACGCTGAAGCGGGCCGCGAAGTCCACCGTGCCCTCCTGATCGTCGGGCCCCCCGGCTTCGGTCGCGGTGATCTCGAGCCCGAGCCATTTCGCGGATTCGGCCCAGTCGCGGGCGTCCTTCAGGCTGAAGTCCGAGCGCTGTTCCGCGGACAGGGAGTTTTCCAGGTGGCGGTAGTCGCGCTTCACGTAGGCGGTGTAGCGCGAGCGCATGAGCGCGGCGGCGGTGGGCGCGGAGCCGCCGGCCAGCACGGGGCCGCAGCAGGCGGCAAAGGCGAGGCCGGAGCCGCAGGGGCAGGTTTCGGATACGGGGGCGGGGACGGAAGTCGACATGAAGGGGTCATGCCGGCGGGCCGGACCGGCGGCGGCAAGAGCGGAAACGCGGACGGCGGGCGCGGTTTCGGGTTGAAAGCGCGCGCGGCTTGCGCGGCACTCCCCCCTTCACGGTTCAGGAAACGAAACATTTTAACCCATCCCCACCATGGCCGGAGTCGGAAAATTGCTCAAACAAGCCCAAAAAATGCAGCGCTCGATCGTGACGCTCCAGGCCCAGCTGGCCGCCCGCGAGTTCGACTTCTCGCGCGGCGGCGGCGCGGTCCAGGTGAAGGTCAACGGCGCCGGCCAGTTCGTCGCCCTCAAGATCGACGCCGAGTTCCTCAAGGAGGACGCAGCGACCGTCTCGTCCGAGATCCTCGCCGTGGTCCAGGAAGCCGCCGCCGCCGCGAAAAAGTTCAACGAGGAGGAGATGCAGAAGGTCACCTCCGCCTTCCAGATGCCGGGCATGTTCTGAGGCCGCCCGCGCGCGCCGCGCCGTCCCGCCCGTCCGTTCCGTGACGCCCGCCTTCGAGCAACTCCAGCAGGCCCTCAAGCGCCTGCCCGGCGTCGGCTACCGTTCGGCGGAGCGCATGGCCCTTCATCTTCTGGTTGAAAAACCCGAACGTCTGCCCGCCCTCGTCGAGGCGCTTGAGGCGGCGGCGCGGGCGGTGCGGCGTTGTGCGCGCTGTGGCAACCTCGCCGAGGGCGAGGCCTGCGCGGTCTGCGCGGACGCCCGCCGCGACGGCGCGGTGGTCTGCGTGGTCGAGCACGTGCCCGACCTTGTCGCCATGGAGCGCTCGGGCGCCTACCGCGGAGGTTACCATGTCCTGCATGGTCGGCTCTCGCCCATCAACGGCGTCGGCCCGGGCGAGCTGAACTGGGAGTCGCTGAAAACCCGGTTGGAGACGGGCGAGGTCCGCGAACTGATCCTCGCGCTGGGCAACGACGTCGAGGGTGAGGCGACCTGTCATTTTATCCAACAACACCTGCCGCCGGGCGGGGCGGTGAAAGTCTCGCGCATCGGCTTCGGCCTGCCCAGCGGCGGCGGGGTGCTTTACGCCGACGCGGTGACGTTGCGCAGCGCTCTGGAGGGGCGGCGGGAATACTCGTGAGCGCGACGCCCGAGCTTAACGCGCGTCCGGCGGAGGGCGGGGGCATCGGGGCCGGGTGGGCGAGGATCCGCGCCTGGTCCGAGGCGGAGCGGGCGGCGGGCGCGGTCTGTGTGGCCGGCGCGTTGGCGCTCCTCGCGTGGGCCGCGCGGCTCTGGCCCGAGTGGAGCCGCAATCCGGATCTGTCCCACGGGTTCCTCGCCGTCCCGGCGGTCGCGCTGCTTTGGTTCCGGGCGCGGGAGGACGCGCCGGCGTCGCGCGGGCTCGGCCCGGCGCTCCAGACCGCGCTCGTGCTGGCGGCGACGCTCGGGCTCGGCGGGGCGGCGCTGCTCGCCGCCGTCTACGCGACGGCCTTCGGCTGGACCGCTTCGCCGACCTTGTTTCTCGCCAGCGCGGCGGTGGCGGCCGCGTTGACCCTGGCCGCCCTGCTGGCGGCGGGGCGGGCGGTGCGGTGGATCGCGCCGGGCTGGCCGGCCCTCGTGCTGCCGGCGGTGGTGTTGCTCAGCGCGCCCCTGCCGCCGGGCACGTATTCGCGGCTCACCCTCGGCTTGCAAAGCGGCATCACGGTCGGGGTGGTGGAGACCCTGAGGCTTTTCGGCGTCGCCGCCATGCGCTCCGGCAACGTGATCAACCTCGGCACGACCTCGGTTGGCGTGGAGGAGGCGTGCAGCGGGGTCCGCAGCCTCGTCTCGTGCGTGCTGGCGGGGCTGGTGTTGTCGGCCTTGCTCCTGCGTTCGCCTTGGCGTCGCGCCTTGTTGGTCGGCCTCGCCGCGCCGCTCGCGTTGGCCACGAACTTCGCCCGCTCCCTCGCCCTCACCCTGCTGGCGCGCGGCGGCGTGGACATCGTGGGCTTCTGGCACGACGCGCTCGGCTACGCGGTGTTGGTGGTCACGGCCGGGCTGCTCGCCGCGCTCGCCTTTTTTCTGGAGGAGACGCCGGTGCGGCCGGTGGCGCGGGCGGGCGGGCCGGCGGGCAATTCGTGGAAACCCGCGAGCGTGCTCGCCCTCGCGGCGCTGGCGCTGGCCTTCGTTTGGGTCGGACAACTTCTGGCGCGCACCCAGTTCGGCGCGCCGACCGCCTCGACGCCTCCCGACCTGGCCCGACTGGTGCCGGCGGCGGCGGAGGGTTGGACGGTGACGACGCGCACGGACCTGGGGCGTTTCGCCGGCATCCTGCGCACCGACCACCTGCTGGAACGTTCCTACTCCAAGCCCGGGGCGGACGGCCGGCTCGTGCAGTTGACCGTCTACACCGCCTGGTGGCCGGCCGGGGCGTCCTCGGTCAGCGAGGTGGCTACCCATACGCCCGAGGCCTGCTGGCCCGGCGCGGGTTGGACCCTGTTGCCCGAGGGCACGGCGCGCAGGGGTCTGCGCCTCACGGATGGCCGGATCGCCGACGAGGCCGAGCAGCGATCCTTCGTGGGCAACGGTTACCCGCAGCACGTCTGGTTCTGGCATGTGGTCGACGGCGCGCCGCTCGGGCCTTTCGAGCCGAAGTCGTGGCGGCAGCAATTGCGGCTGTTTTTCGAACGGGGGATTCGGCGCGACGAGCCCCAGGTGTTCGCCCGGCTTTCGAGCAACCGCGAGTGGGCGGAGATCGCCGGCGAGCCGCTGGTCGGGGAGGCGATCGCGGGGCTGGCCCGGCTGGGCGTGCCGCTACGGACGCCCGGCGTCGCGGAGGTTTCCGTCGCGCCGAAGTGAGTCCGGGGTCAAAAGGGGATTGCGCGCCGCGCGCGGCCCCGTTCCATTCGTCCTCACGTCGGTCCGCGGGTGTAGTATAACGGCTATTATGCGTGCTTCCCAAGCATGAGACGAGGGTTCGACTCCCTCCACCCGCACCAAACCCGAACTATGCCGCGCCGAGCTGGAGGATGCGTTCGAAGTCGGCTTTTTCCAGCGGCATCACGGAAAGGCGGCTTTGGCGCAGCAGGGGCAGTTGCGCGAGGCGCGGGTCGGCCTTGATCGCGGCGAGTTCGACCGGGCGGGGGAGGGAGGCGCCGAGTTTTAGTTCTACCGCCGACCAGTCGCCTTCGGTCGCGGACGGGTCGGGGAAAAATTCCTTCGCCACGGTCGCGGTGCCCATCACGGCCTTGGTCGTCACGCTGGCGTAGAAGAGCACCTGGTCGCCCTTCTTCATCGCGCGAAGGTGGTTTCGGGCCTGGTAGTTTCTCACCCCGTCCCAGACGGTGCGTTTTTCGCGGAGAAAGGTTTCCCACGCGTAGGCCTCGGGTTCGGTTTTAACCAGCCAGTATCGGGTTGTCATGCTGCCACGGGATGAATGCCTTCGACGGCGTGGACGCAACTCCGCCCGACAAATCAGATCCCGCCCTGGTCGCCCGAGCCGACCGCGCCCGCACCGTGCTCTGGATCGTCACCGGCGTGATGGCGCTTCTGCCGGTCTTGCTGTTCATGCTTTTTCATACGTGATTGGGACCTCTTCATGAACAAGACGCTGCTGCCCATCCGCCTTTTTTTCGTCTTGGTCTGCGCGGCGGCGGGCTACCTGGTTTGTCTGAGCATCCGCGAGTGGGACGGACACCGGTTGGTCGCCACGTCGATCGGTCTCCTCCTCGGCCTGCTGTTTGTCCTGGTCGACATCATGCTGAAGGGCTTTTCCTTGCGCGGCCTTTCCGCCGTCACCTTCGGCCTGGGCGTCGGCTTGGTGATTTCGCATTTTCTGAGCGTTTCGCCCATATTGGAGAAAGGGGATCCGCAGGTGCGGTTCCTCGCCCAGATGGGACTGTTCTTGGGCGCGACCTATCTTTGCACCGTCATCGCGCTGCGCGGCAAGGACGAGTTCAACCTGGTCATCCCCTACGTCCGTTTCGTGCCGCACGAGGTCGATGTGCCCCTCGTGTTGGTCGACACCAGCGCCTTGATCGACGGCCGGGTGGCTCGGATTTGCGCCTGCGGCTTCGTGCCCGGCGCCCTGATCATCCCGCAATTCGTGTTGCGTGAATTGCAGGCCATCGCCGATTCGCCGGATACCACGCGTCGGGCGCGGGGCCGGCGCGGGCTCGACGCCCTGGGCGAGTTGCGCGGGATCAAGCACCTCGACCTGCGCATCCACGAAAGCGAGGCCCGCCGCAGCGAAGTCGAGGCCAAGCTGGTTTTCCTTGCGTCCTCCATGAAGGCGAAGCTGCTGACCATGGACCAGAACCTGGCCAAGATGGCCGGGTTTCAGGGCGTCATTTGCCTGAACCCGGGTGAACTCGCCCGCGCCTTGCAGCCGAGCTACCTGGTCGGCGAGGTGATCGACATCGACCTGGTGAAGCCCGGCAAGGAGGAGGGCCAGGCCGTGGGTTATCTCCCCGACGGATCGATGGTCGTGGTGAACGACGCCCGGGACGCCGTCGGCAACGGCGCCTCCGCCGAGATCATCAGCGTCATGCCCTCGGGCAACGGCCGTATCATTTTCGCCCGCCACCTGCTC
>JAIXVP010000127.1 GCA_027482905.1 Opitutaceae bacterium | reverse complement strand
CCGCCCGAGGCCCGCTTGCTCGCGCCGATCAATCTCACCGTCTTTTCGCTCGAGCGCCTGGTCGCGCCGGTGCGCGAGCGACACGAGTCGGTCAAGCGCGAGCTCGACGTCGGCCACGACCCGCAGCCTTTCGCGGCCTGAGCCGCCGGCGGACCGTTTGATTCCTTCACGGGCGTTTCCGGCCAGGTTACGGGAACGCTACGTTTTCGAGCTTTCCAGACGCCTTCGCCTACCCTCACTTTTCCCCCATGGCCAAGGCAACTCGCGTCAACCTGTGCTCCTTTTGCGGCAAACCGCAGCAGGAGGTCCGCAAGATCATCGCCGGTCCCGGGGTCTACATCTGCGATTCCTGCGTCAACGTCTGCAAGACGATCATCGATCGCGAACTCGCCACCCCGGCGGTCGACCGCCGCCCCGCCTTCCGCCTGCTCAAACCCTCCGAGATCAAGCGCACCCTCGACGAGCACGTGATCGGCCAGGAGCACGCCAAAAAAGTCCTCTCGGTCGCGGTCTACAACCACTACAAGCGTCTCACCTTCGTCGCCGGCGGCCCCGAGCGGGCGGGTGGCGCGCTCGCGCCCGAGTTCAACGACGTCGAGGTCGAGAAGAGCAACATTCTCCTCGCCGGCCCCACCGGCTCGGGCAAGACCCTGCTGGCCCGCACCCTGGCGCGCATCCTCGACGTGCCCTTCGCCATCGCCGACGCGACCACGCTCACCGAGGCCGGCTATGTCGGCGACGATGTGGAAAACGTGGTCGTGCGATTGCTCCAGAACGCGAACTTCGACGTGAAGCGGGCCGAGTGCGGCATCGTCTACATCGACGAAATCGACAAGATCGGCCGCAAGACGGAGAACGTGTCCATCACTCGCGACGTTTCGGGCGAGGGAGTGCAGCAGGCCTTGTTGAAGATTCTCGAGGGCACGGTCTGCAACGTCCCTCCCCAAGGCGGCCGCAAGCACCCGAACCAGGAGCTGGTCCAGGTGAACACCCAGAACATTCTTTTCATCTGCGGCGGCGCTTTCGTGGGGCTCGACGCCATCGTGCAACGCCGGCTCGGCGCGCGCGGCATCGGCTTCACCGCTCACGCCGCCGGCGCCCCGGCCCGGGTGGCCGCCGCCGAGGGTTCGGACGACGCGGCCGAGACGCTCATGCGCTCGCTCGCGCCCGAGGACCTGGTGCGCTTCGGCATGATCCCCGAGTTCATCGGCCGCCTGCCGGTCGTGTCCGTGCTCGCCCCCCTGAAGCTCGGCGACCTGGAGAAGGTGCTCTCGGAGACGAAGAACTCGCTGGTCAAGCAATACGCCAAGCTCTTCGCGATGGACGGCGTAACCCTGCGCATCACGCCCGACGCCTTGCGCGCGGTGGCCCAGAAGGCCATTGCGCTCAAGACCGGCGCCCGCGCTCTGCGCGCCATCCTCGAGCAGCTCATGCTCGACGCGATGTATGAGCTCCCGAACCGGGAGGATGTCGGCGAGGTCGTGATCGACGCCTCGGTCGTGGCCGGCAAACGCCGTCCGCGCTTCCGTAAGCGGGGACCCGAGGAAAAAGCCTCCGGCGCCGACGGCGAAACCCAGGACGCGGCCTGAGCGCGGACGGCGCGTTTTTCTTGTCCGTCCTCCGCTTGGGCAATCGTCCGTCATGGGCTTATTGTTCCGCCTGCTCCCCGCTTGCGTAGCGTTGGTTTTGTTTTCGGCGGCCGGTGTCCGCGCGGCGGAGGTCGTGACCGTCTTCGCTGCCGCCAGTTTGTCCGAAGCGCTCACGGCCGTCGCGTCCGACTACGAGGTGGCGGGCGGGGACAAGATCGTCCTCAACCTCGGCGCGTCGAGCGCGCTGGCTCGGCAGATCAAGGAGGGCGCCCCGGCCGACGTGTTTTTCTCCGCCGACGCCGCCAAGATGGACGAACTCGCGCGGGCTGATCGCCTCTTCGGGGATACCCGGCGCGACTTGCTCTCCAACACCCTCGTCATCGTGGTCAACACCCGCGACGGCGAGCCGCTTGCCGCGCCCGCCGACCTGGCGGGCGCCGCGGTGCGCCGACTAGCCCTGGCCGAGACCACCACGGTGCCGGCGGGCATCTACGCGCGAGAATTTTTGACCCGCGCCGGGCTGTGGGAACGCGTCGCGCCCAAGGTTGTCGCGACCGAGAACGTGCGCGCCGCCCTCGCGGCGGTGGCGGCGAGCGACGCCGACGCGGGCATCGTCTACAAGACCGACGCGCTGATCTCGAAGGACGTGCGCATCGCCCACGAGGTGCGGGCGGCGGAGGGCCCGCGCATCGTCTACCCGGTGGCGCTACTGAAGGACGGACCGGCGCCCGAGGCGGCGCGGCGCTTCGTCGCGCATCTGGCGACGCCCGAGGCGCGGGCGGTTTTCCTGCGCTTTGGCTTCCTGCCGGCAGAGTAGAATCCGTCGCTAGGGGGCCGGCGCGGGTTGGACGGATTTGAGCCACCAGCCGTCGGTTTTTCTAATGAGGGTGGCGGTGATGGCCTGGTCTTTTTTCGCGACTGCGAGGGTGGAGGCGTCGACCTTGAGCAGCATCGTCATGGCGGCCATCACGCCGGGTATTTCCTCGTGGTTGACCAGCAGGGCGGATTTTTCGGGCAGCACGGCCACGACCACCCCGCGTAGCGGGTGGCCTGTCTCGGCGGTGGGCTCGGCGGCGGGAACTTTGGGCGCGAGGCAGGACGAACAGGCCTCGTCGGCGTGGCCGGCGAGGGTGAGGGCGAGGAGCAGGGCGGCGATGGCGACGCGTCGGGATTTCATGGGCGGGAGGCGGAAGAAGACGACAGGACGGAAATCGGGTTTGGGCCGGCGGGCGGTGAGGCGAAGAACGTGGCGGCTAAGGGGACTCAGGCGAGCCGGCGGAGCTTTTCGATAAACTCGACCGGATGCAGCGGGGTGACCACGACGGCGCGGCCGGCTCGACGGGGAATGGTGACGGCGTGGTCGGGGCGGGTGATGAGCCGGGGCGAAGCGTCGGGATCGTCGCCGGTCCGGGCGGACGCAACATCGAGGTCCGCGAGCGGCACGCCGAGACTGAGGTGGCCGTCGGTGAACAGCAGTTGATCTTTGTGCACCGCGAGGCGACCGGAGGTGGCGGTGGAGATGGAAAGGGCGACGACAAACACGCCGAAAAAGCACACGGAGCCGGCGATCAGCGCGATCAAGGTGTTTCGGTCGGAGAGCAGGTAGAGCGAAACAAGGGCGGGGGCGCCGGTGGCAAAGGCGAATGCGAGCGCCTTTTCCCAATCCTGCCGGCGTGAGACGGGGGCGAGTTCGATGATGGTGGACATGGTGGCGTGAATGGATGCGAAAACGGCTTTCTGGCGATGGGGAGGTTGAAAAACTCCGGTTGGCCGGGGGCCGGCGCGAGGTGAAAGGCGGGTTCAGAAGTATTCCACGAGGCGATAGAATACGCGGGGACGGTCCGCGAGGGGGTCGGAAAATGTGATCTCGCCGCCCGTGCCGTTGGCGAAGGCGATGGTGGTCCAGTCGCCCGCGGCGAGGGTGGTGGAGACCTGCAAATCGTAGCTCAGGTCGGGCCGGCTGGTGAAGGCGAGCTGGGCGGAGCCGGACTGGATCTGGATCGAGAGCGGCGGGGTCGCGAGCACGGTGAAGACGACGGTCTTCGGCTCGCTCGGCGTGCGCGCGGCGGAGTCGTCCACGGCGCGAAAAACCACCGTGTATTCGCCGGGGTGGGTGGCGGTGAAAAGGCGTCCGTGGATGTGGCCGTAGCCGGTGCCGTCCTCGTAGGTGACGAAGGAGGGTCGGTCGTTTTCGGTGGAGGTCCAGCCGGCGGGGCGCGACCAGGCGGGGGCGAGGGCGTTGGTTTCCCAAAATCCGAACGAGCCGCCGGCGGGGCCGTTCACGGACAGCAGTTGGACGCGGGGAAGAGAGCCGTCGGGGTCCTCGGAACTGAAGGTCAGCGCGGCGGCGTAGGCGGCGCCGGGAAAACGCGGAGAGTAGGTGCTGAACGGTTCGCCGGGCGGGACGTAGGTCATGGTCTCGGCGGAGAGGCCGATGGCGGCCAGCTGGCCCGGATTCGTCGCGGAGGGACCAATGTCGATGTGTTCGTGGGCGGCCAGCGTCGCGGCGGCTAACAGCCCCGCGCAGAAGCCGGCGCGCAGGCGGGCGGAGAGGGTGGGGCGGGGCGGTTTCACGGCGTAATGAAGGGGCTGTTCGGGGCGGCGAGGCGGCGATCCACCTCGGCGGGGAGGAGGTTCGCCACGTGGCCGTCGATGAAGAGGTAATTGGCGCCGGCACCGTGCACCGTGGTGCCGACCTGGGTGCGGAAGTAGGCCGGGGTGACGCCGCGGGCGGCGCCGCGGAAATGCAGGTGTTCGGCGAGGCCGGTGTCGGTCAGTTCGCCCAGCAGGAGCGTGGCGGAGGGTTGGCGGCAGGCGGTGAGCGACACGCCCTGGCCGGTCGCGGGGTGGTTGAGCCAATCGTTCCAACCGTAGGTGACGGCCGCGAGGTGGTCGGGGCGGGCGGGGCAACGGCCGATGAAGGCGGGGCCGAGGTAGGGCGCGAGCGTGCGGGTCCAGGACAGCGATTGGCCGAACTCGTCGCGCTCGTGGCTGTTCGACGGCAGGCGGTCCTTTTGGTCGCGGAGGTAAAGCCACGTGGCGACGCCGACCTGGCGCAGGTTGCTCGCACAGGTCGTGCTGCGGGCCTTGGCCCGGACCGCGCCGACGACCGGGACGAGCAGGCCCGCGAGCACGCCGACGACGGCGATGACCGTGAGCAACTCGACCAGGGTGAAGGCGCGGCGTGGGCGCATGGCGAGGGTCGGCGGGTTTTATACCGCGCGGCGGCGGCGCAGGGCGGCGAGACCGAGCGCGCCGAGGCCGACGAGGGCGGCGGCGGTGGCGGGTTCGGGGATGGCGGTCACGGTGACGGCGACGCCGTAGGTCGGGAAGGCGTTGAACGAGGGGCCGAAGGTCGCGGTCTCGGTGTTTTGCGCGGAGTAGTTCGCGCCGCCCACCACGATGAAGTATTCGCCGGCGCCGAGATTGGTGAAGGTCAGGTTCACGAGGCCGTCGGCCGTGCCGTCGCCTGTGATGCCGCTGGCGAGGCCGTAGTTGGCGTCGGTGCCGTCGGCGATGTGGCCGAGGTAGCGGAAGTCGCCAAGGGCGGAGGCGGGGGCGTCGCTGAAGATTTGCCAGTCCTCGAGGGCGGCGAAGGAGCCTTCCTTGCCTGAACCGCCGAGGCCGTCGGACGCGGTGCCGAAGCGGGTCGTGAGGTAATTGATCGAGGCGTCGGAGCTGTCGTGGGTGCCGCCTGGCATCGTGCCGGTGCCGATGCGGTAGAGCGAAAAGGCCGGCAGGAACGTGTTGGTCGCGCCGGTCTGGGCAACGATATCGTTGCGCTGCACCGTCACAGACACGGTGGTGTCGGTGTTGAGGAAAAAGCGGAAATAGGTGTTGCGATGGCTGTCGCCCCAGGAGGCGTCGGTGCCGTCGGCCCAGCCGAAGGAACTACTGACGGTGCGGCTGGAGACGGTCGCGCTGAAGCCGGCGGGCAGGGCGGTGCCGGCGTTAAAAGTGCGGTCGCCGGTGAAGCCGATGTGCGCGGAGGCGGTGGCGCCGGTGACGAGGGCCGCGAGCGCGGCGTAGACGAGGAAAGAGGATTTCATGCTGAACGAAGAAACGGACGGAGGAATGATTGGATTAGAAAACGGTCGTTGGACCGGGATCGTGGTGATCCGATGATGAGCGCCTTCACGCGGCGAAGAGCCTGCGTGATGTCGTGGTATCCCGTGGCGTCGGTGCGGACGCACGGGAGGGAAAGGCCGCGTCCAAAAGGTCCGGAATCCGGTGGATTCAGGACCGACGCAACCTGCTCGGGGCGTGGATTCAGGCCGCGCGCGGCGGCTCGGTGGGCGGGGCGGGACGCGCGTGGGGGTTGGCCAGGAAATGCTCCGCCGGCCACGAGGGCGCGGGCGCGGAGCCAACCACAAAAAGGTGTTCGGGGGCGGTCGCGAGGACCAGCTTGCCCTTGGCGGCGGACTCGGGGTTGGCCGGCGCGCCGTTGGCGGAGCCGTCGGCGGCGGCGCGGGTTTTACCCTCGGCGACGAATTCGCAGACGCCGCAGAGATTCTCGGGCGAGAAGGTGAGGCGGATGGCCTGCTCAAGCGGCATGGTGCGGCTGTAGTTCACCACCATGCGGGCCCAGCCGAAGCCCTGCGCGAGGTCCCAATGCGCGCCGCTGGCGAGCAGCCAGGCGCAGAGGACGAGGAGGGTGGACAGGCGACGCATCGGAGAAAAACCGTCGCAGGGAAGGCCGGCGCGCGGGGCCTTGGCAAGCGTTAGAAACGCGCGCCGACGTGGAATTGGCTGGGAGGCGCGGGGCGCGAGGCGTTTAGCTGCGGCCATGCTGGAAGGCGTCCAAGTCATCATTCCCGCCCTCGATGAGGAGGCGACCATCGGGGCGGTGGTGGCTGGCTTGCGCGGGCTGGGTCTGCGGCGGGTGCGGGTGGTGGAAAACGGCAGCCGCGACCGCACGGCCGAGGTGGCGCGAGCGGCCGGGGCTGAGGTGTTGATCGAGCCGCGGCGCGGCTATGGGCAGGCCTGTTGGACCGGCGCGCAGGGGCTCGCGCCCGAGGTGGCGTGGCTGCTCTTTGTCGATGCAGACGGCAGCGACGATCTGGCCGACGTGGCGCGGCTGCTCGCGGCGGCGGATGCCGGGGCGGACTTCGTGTTGGGCGACCGGCGGGCGCGGCCGGAGGCGCGAGCGGTGATGACGCCGGTGCAGAACTTCGGCAACGCGCTCGCGACGACCTTGATTCGGCTGGGCTGGGGCCATGCCTACCACGACCTCGGTCCCTTGCGTTTGGTGCGGAGGAGTTTGTTCGAGGCGGCGCGGATGGAGGATCGGGGCTTTGGGTGGACGATCGAGCTTCAGGTGCGCGCGGTGGAATTGCGGGCGAGGATCGTCGAGCTACCGGTCGGCTACGGGCGGCGAAAGGGCGGACGGTCCAAGATCTCCGGCACCATCCGGGGCAGCGTGCGTGCGGGCGCGATCATTCTGGCGACCATCGGCCGGCTGTATTGGCGGAGGACTCGTCGGGCTTAGGCGATGGCGGTCGCGGAGGCGGCGGGGTTGCAAAAACCCGGCGACGCGACTCGCTTGGTTTTATCGCATGGCATCCTTCGCCCCGAGTTCCAGCACCGCGCCTTTTTTCTCGCGGGTGCCCTGGTGGCGGCAGATCCGGGTCCGGGTCACGGCGACACTGGTCGGGTTGGTGATCCTGGTCGCGGGGTCGCTGTTTCTCACCAACTGGCAGGTGCGCCGCGCGGCGTTGTTGGCGGAGTTTCAGCGCTGGGTTTCGGCGGTGGGCGGCACGGGCGCGGTCGCGCTCGACGGCGACGCCATCGCGCGTATTGAGGTGGAGGCCGACGCGCTCACCCCCGAGTTCGCGCGGGCGCGGCAGGTCCTCGAGACCATCCGGCGGCGGGTGGGTTTGACGCCGGCCGAGATCTACGTGCTGCGTCCGACCCCCGAAGGCGGCGATCCCTACGAGGCGGAGTTCGTGGTCATGACTCATGAGGAGCCTTTTGTGGGCAATCGTTACCTTATTCGCCCGGAGAACCGGGCGGCCTTCGCGGCCGCCATGAAGGGTGGGTTGGTGGCATTCACCGGGATCTACGAGGATGAGCACGGCCGCTGGATCAGCGCGTTCGCCCCCGTCCAGGACTCGTCCGGTCGCACCGTGGCCCTGCTTGAGGTCGACGCGAAGGTAGGTCGCTACGAGGCCAAGCTGCGCGAAGAGTTGATCCTGGAGGCGCTGGTCACCCTGGCGGCGACGCTGCTGGTCGTCGGACCGGCCTTTTACCTCGGCAATCGCCTGACACAGGGCGCGAGGGCTTTGGCGCGGGCGATGGGACGGTTCGAAACCGGGCAAATGGACGCGCGGGTGGAGTTGCGCTCGCGGGACGAGATCGCGGCGATGGCGGACGGCTTTAACCGCATGGCGCAATCGGTGGGGGAGCGTTTGCGGCTGCTGCCCTTCGTGTCGCGCTTCACCGCGCAGGCGGTGGAGAAGAGCCGCACGGTCGAGAACTGGCTGGAGGGCGTGGAGCGCGAGGTCGTCATTCTGATCACCGACGTGCGCGGGTTCACGGCGGCGTCGCGCCTGATGAAGCCGTCCGAGCTGATCGACGCGCTCAACCGCCTGCTCGCGATGCAGACGGAGGTGATCACGGCCCACGGCGGCGACATCGACAAATTCATGGGCGACGCGGTGCTCGCGGTCTGGCCGGCGGAGGGCGACGGACCGACGCAGGCGGCGCGCTGCGCCCTGGCCTTGCAGGCGAAGATGCGGGAGACGCGGCCGGCCTGGGCGACGCGGGATGCGGCCGGGCAGGTGCGCGCCGAGGTCGCGCTCGGCGCGGCGTTGCATCTCGGGCCGGTCGTGACGGGCGCGGTGGGCTCGGAGGCGAGGCGGGATTTCACGGTCATCGGGCATACGGTCAACTTCACCGCCCACCTCTGCGCGACGGCCGGACGGGGGCAGGTGCTGGTCACGGACGCGCTCTGGGCGCGCCTGCCGGGCGAGCTTCGGGGGCGCTTTAGCCACGTCACCGAGGTGCGCTTAAAACACGCGGCGGAGCTCACGGTGGTGCGCGCGCAGGCGGCGGCGGATACGGCGTGAACTCGCACAAGGCGAGCGCCACCCGGTGGCTGTGGTTTGCGGCCGGCCTGGGGTTTGCGGGCTATGCCGCGCTGGGTTGGCGGGCGGGCCACGGTGAAGGGACCGGCACGAAGTGGCTCTTGGCGGCGCAGGCCGCGGGGTGGGGTGCGTTGGCGTTGGCGTGGCGGGCGATCGGCATGGTGGATACGGACGCGGCGGCAAAGGCCCGGACGCGGCTGGTGTTGGCGGCGGCGTTGGCGTTTCGGTTGTGCGGGCTCGGGGTGGCGCCGGGTTGGGAGGACGATTACCTTCGGCATCTGTGGGATGGCTGGCTGACCTGGCGCACGGGTTCGCCCTACGGCGTGGCGCCGCTGGATTGGTTCGCGGACGATGCGGTGCCAGCGCGCATGCAGGCGGTGTTGGACGGGATCAATCATCCGGAGCGCGCGACGATCTACGGACCGGTGGCGCAGGCGTGGGGCGCGACGGCGGCGGCGCTAGACGCAGGCAAACTCTGGGTGTTCAAGGCGGGCCTGGTCGCGGCCGAGGCGGCGGCGTGGCGGGCGGCGTGGCGTTTGGGCGGTGTGCGTGCGTTTTTGTTGCTCGCGTGGTGTCCGTTGGCGGTGACGGAGATTGCCTTCGCCGGCCACGTGGATGCGTTGGCGCTTGCGGCGGTGATGGTCGCGTTGGGCTGTGGCGCGCGGGGGCGTTGGGCGGCGGCGTGCGGGTGGGCGGCGGCGGCGGTCGCGACCAAGGGCTACGCGCTGATGCTCGCGCCGTTTTTTGTGTGGCGCGGCGGGTGGCGGGGCGCGGCGGTTTTTGCGGCGACGCTGGGCCTGGTCTATGCGCCTTGGATGGCGGCGACGGTCGCGGCGGGGCGGCCGGCGATGGCGGTCTTCGGCGGCGACGGGGTGGGGGCGATGGCGGGGACCTTTGAGTTCAATTCCACCGGCTACGCGGCGCTGGCCTGGGCATTGGGCGACGGCGTCGCGCGCGTGGCGGCCGGAGGCCTGATGCTGGCGGGTTGGGCGGGCTTGGCGTGGGCCTGGCGGAGGCAGGGAGATTGCGCGCCGATTCCGGGCGCGGCGGTGGTGGGGTGGTGGGCCTTGTGGTCGCCGGTGTTTCACCCGTGGTATGCGTTGCTCGCGTTGCCGTTCTGGGCCCTGCATCCGACGGGGTGGATGACGGGGCTGCTGGCGGCGGTTCCGCTCAGCTACCTGCATGGGCTCGGCTTTGGGACGGGGG
>JAIXVP010000369.1 GCA_027482905.1 Opitutaceae bacterium | reverse complement strand
CCTCCCCCGCCCCGGTCCAGCCCGCCGCCCCCGCGCCCCGGCCGGTTCCGGAAAATATCATGAACGTCGAGGGCATCCTCGACATCGACGTCCAGCGCGGCGGCAACGGCGCCCTTCTCGACCCGACCAAAAACGGCCGCCGCCGCCCGACCGACACCTTCGTGCCAAAAGAGATGATCCGCCGCTTCCGCCTCAAGCAGGGCAGCATCATCAAAGGCACCGCGTTCCCGCCCGAAGGCCGCTTCCCCAACCCGAAGATGAAATACATCGAGTCGGTCGACGGCATTCCCGTCGAGGAGCGGTTCCGCATGGCCGACTTCACCCAGCTCACCACGATCTCGCCCGAACAGCAGCTCAAGCTGGAGACGCGCGACGGCCGCCTCACCACGCGCATGGTCGACCTCTTCTGCCCCATCGGCAAAGGCACCCGCGGCCTCATCGTCGCCCCGCCCCGCACCGGCAAGACCACCCTGCTGCGCGACATGGCCCTCGGCGTGCTCGAGAACCACCCCGAGTGCCACGTCATGATCCTCCTCGTCGACGAGCGCCCGGAGGAGGTCACCGACTTCCGCCGCAATGTCTCCGGCGCCGAGGTCTGGGCCTCGTCCAACGACGATCCGGTGGAGAACCATATCCGCGTCGCCGACCTCACCATCGAGCGCGCCCGCCGCCTCGTCGAGGCCGGCAAGGATGTCGTCATCTTCATCGATTCGCTCACCCGCCTCTCTCGCGCCCACAACACCGCCAAGAACTCCGGCCGCACCGGCTCCGGCGGCCTCGATGTGCGCGCCCTCGAAAAACCGCGCCAGCTCTTCGCCTCCGCCCGCCGCACCGAGGAGGCCGGCTCGCTCACCATCATCGCCTCCATCCTCGTCGAGACCGGCTCGCGCATGGACGACGTGATTTTCCAGGAGTTCAAGGGCACGGGCAACAGCGACCTCATCCTCGACCGCAAGTGCGCCGAGCTGCGCCTCTGGCCCGCGATCAACATCCAGGCCTCCGGCACCCGCAAGGAGGAGCTGCTGATCGAGCCCAAGCGCCTCGAAACGATCCACTTTTTCCGCCGCGCCCTCCTCCAGGCCAAGATCGAGGAGGCCTGCGAGACGATGATCGCCCGCGTCGGCAAGACCCGCAACAACGACGAGTTCATCAAACTCGTCGGCCGCTGAGGCCGCGCTCCGGGGCGCTCGGGCACGGCAATGAAGTTTCCGCCAAGCCTTATCGTTCATCGCGCGAATAGGTCCGCCCGGTCCCGATTCCTCCGCGGTCCAGAGCCGGAAACTCGTTCCGCGCATTCGGCGAACGTCGTCGACGATCCTCCCGGTCGCGACGAGGACGACAATCCGCTACCGCTGCCATAGAATCCAATCGTCCTCGAGCGGCACGCTGAGTCCGATCCGGTGCGGGGTGATGCGCGCCGTGAAATCCGACGCCGGCCGGACGGTGGGCACTGTGGCGCAATACACGTGGTTGCCGTTGTCCATCTCCTGCGTGCGCACACGGGTCATTTCCCGCCTCGTCGCTTCGCCTCCGTTTAGGCCGTCGGCATAGAACTCCACGCGCACCGTATCCGGCGCCGCGTCGCCAAGGAAAATGAACGCGAACACCACGTGTTCGCCACCCGCCGTCTCCACCGTCACCCGGTCGAAGCGGATCGCGTCGCGTTTCGAGCGCCACTCGTTTTGCCAGGCCACCACGGCCCGGGCCTCGCCGCCTTGGTTGGCGGCGCGGGCGAGATAAGCGGACGCCGCCGGCAGGTAGCGATCGTCGGTGTATTCGCGCACCGCGCGTGTCGCGGAAAAACGCGGCGTCAAGCGCGCCATGCTCTCGCGGATCCGCGCCACCCAGGCCACGGGCATGCCGGATGGGTCGCGCGCATAGAATTCCGGGATCACCTCGTGCTCCAAACGCTCGTAAAGCGCGTCCGCCTCGGCCGCGTCCCACGCGGGGTCGTCGCCGTGCTCCTGACCGTCGCCCAGCGCCCAACCGACGTCGGGTCGATAGGCCTCGGCCCACCAGCCATCCAGTTCGGAGAGATTTAGCCCGCCGTTGACGAGCACCTTCATGCCGCTCGTGCCGCAAGCCTCCCACGGCCGTCGCGGCGTGTTGATCCACACGTCGACGCCCTGCACGAGGTGCTCCGCGAGCAACATGTCGTAGTCGGCGAGGAAGATCACCGGCGGCGTTCCTTCGCTCGTGCGAATGAAGTTTGTCCATGCCCGAATGAGCGCCTGCCCGCCCAAGTCGGCCGGATGCGCCTTGCCCGCGATGATCAGCTGCGCGGGACGTTCGGGATTTCTTAGAATCCGAAGCAGCCGCGCCGGATCGTGCAGCAACAGATTCGGTCGCTTGTAGGTCGCGAACCGTCTGGCGAAACCCAAGGTCAACACGTCCGGTTTCAATGCGTTCTGGAGGCGCTCTATTTCAGCCACTCCGGTTCCATTGGCGGACATTTGGCGGGCCAGCCTCTCGCGGGCATAGGTCACCAGCGCGGCTCGGCTGACCGTGCGGAGTTCGCGGATTTTTTTATCCGACACCCAGCGGATATCCGCCTCCAAATGCGTCGAAGTGCCGAGCCAGCGATCCTTGCCGCAGGCACCTGTCCACAGGGCGTCCGCCGCCGCCGAATCCCAGGTTGGCATATGCACGCCGTTGGTGACGTATCCGATGGGCACGTCGGCTTCCGGCCACCGCGGGAAGAGCGGCGCGAAGAGATGACGGCTCACCCGACCGTGCAAGCGACTCACCCCGTTGACCGCCCCGCTGCCGCGCATCGCCAGATAGGCCATGTTGAAGGGTTCGTCGGCGTCATCGGGATCGCGCCGGCCCAGAGCGAGCAGATCGCGCAGGGAAATTTTGAGATACTCGGACGTATACCAACCAAGATACTGCGCCATCAGCGCCGGGGAAAAACGATCGAAGCCCGCCGCGACCGCCGTGTGGGTGGTGAAGATGTTGCCGGCCCGTGTCGCCGCGAGCGCGACGGCGAAAGGCACCGCGCGGTCCTCCATGAATTCCCGGGCGCGCTCCAGCACGGCGAAGGCCGCGTGGCCCTCGTTGAGATGGCAGACCTCCGGTCTGAGGCCGAGCGCGGCGAGCAAACGCCAGCCGCCCATGCCCAGCACCATCTCCTGCTTCAGTCGCAGTTCGGCCCCGCCGCCATAGAGTTCGCTGGTGATACCGCGATGCACCGGGGAATTGGCCGCATCGTTCGTGTCGAGGAGATAGAGCTTCACCCGGCCGACCCGCACCTGCCAGATGCGAAGCCAAAGCACGTCCCCTGGCAGAATGATTTTCAAACGGAGCCACTCGCCGTCGGCCCGGCGCACCGGCGTGATCGGCATCTGCGCGGGATCGTTGTAGGGGTAGATCGCCTGCTGCGCCCCGTCCCGGTCGATCACCTGGCGAAAGTAGCCGTGTTGATAAAGCAGGCCCACGCCCACCACCGGCACGCCAAGGTCGCTGGCCGCCTTGAGTTGATCGCCGGCGACGTTGCCGAGGCCGCCCGAATAGATCGGGAGCGCCTCGCTCAACATGAACTCCATGCAGAGATAGGCGACGCAGGTGAGCGGACTTTCGGGATGCGTCCGCTCGAACCAGGCCGGCGACGTCTCCGCCTCGCGCTTGGCCGAAACCAGACGCTCCAGTTCGCGCTTAAACTCCGGATCCGCGAGCGCGGCCGAAAGTTTTTCACGTGAGACCGCCTGAAGCACCTCGCTGGGGTGCCGGGTGCGGTTCCACAAGTCCGGGTCGAGCCGGCTCCAAAGCGCGTCGGCGCGGTGGTTCCACGACCAACGCAGGTCCATCGCCAGCTCGCTCAAGTCATCGAACCCGGGTGGCGACACGAAGGTCGATTCCGGACGGGGAGGGGTTTCGCTCATGCGTGGGTTTCAGTTCGGATCGCCTTCGTTCTCCCAAACCTCGATGGCTTCCCGCTCGGATTGCTCACGGGCTTGAGGTGAATCCGGGTGCGTGGGAGAAGTTACGACCGGATCTGTGTGATCGCCTCCGATCACAAGCGAGAGGCCGCGCTCGCTCGGTCGCGGACGGATGAACTCGGTCTCCCGAGGCGAATCGGACTCCGGGGATTTAATCCTCGGCCCCCCAGTAACCCGTCACCTCGATCTGGTTGTCCACCGACCACACGCCGGCGGCGGCCCAGGCGACGCGCGCGGCCTCGTCGCGTTCCGCGTGGTTGCGGACCTTGCCGCGAAGCGTGACGTCGCTGCCATCAATCTCTACCTGGATTTTCTCGGCGTCCAGCAGCGCGCTGCGCTCGAACGCGCATTCGATCGACGATTGGAGATTGGACGTAGACAGCTTGGTCTTCTTCACCGTGATCAGGTTGGTGACGCCCTTCACGCCGGCCATGTTCTGCACATAGCTCTCGGCCGAACGTTTTTGATATCCCTCGTCGACCTCGCCCTCCAGCGTCAGCCAGCCGTCGCTGACCAAGGGCTTCACCGCGCCTTTGGCGATGGTCGTGAACCAGCCGATCTGGTTTATCGCCGCGCCCGCGATGTCGCCGTCGGTGCGCAGCAACGAGTGCGGCGTTTTGATGACGATGTCGTCGGCGATGGCACGCACGCCGGCCACGCGCTTCGTCGCGGTGACGGCGTTCCATTTTTCCCCGTAGCTGGTGGCGAAGCCGTTCAGGGTGACCGTGCCATCCTTCACGAGGACGCCGATGTCCGTGATCTTGACCGTCGGCTCGTATTTGAGTTCGGCCAGCACGTCGCTCTTCAGTTCTGAGTCCGTCTTATCAACAATGGTTTTCATAATGGCTTTTTTGTCTGTGGTGATTTGAGCAAGAAATCGCGGCCCCGCCTTCTCTGTCCCCGACAGACCCGGCGGCGAAACAAACGGGGAACGGATCATTCATCCGTTTTCCACGAAGCGGGGACCATGCGCCCTTATCCACTTTGGCGCTATGGGGCGTAGGCCTACCGCATAAGACGCTCTGCACCATCCGCGGAGATTTGCTCCATGGCGGGTGAATAGCGGCCGCGGACGGCGAAGCTGTTGCAACGGGCGCGATGAAGCAGCGCCTTTTGCGCGGCGACTTTATCGGCCGGCACGCCGCCCCAGGTTTTCATGGCCTCGTCCTGCAGGGCGCGGCCGAAGGAAAAACCCAGCGTCCAAAGCGAGGGGCCGGTCGCGCAGATCGCGTTGAGGCGTTCGGTGGCTTCGATGTCCGTCTGTCCGCCTGACAGGAAAACGATACCCGGAACCCCCGGCGGAACCGCGCGATGGAGGACGCGGAGAGTGGCGGCGGCCAAGGTGTGCGGAGCGGATTGCTGCGCCTGTTCTTTTCCCGGGAGAACCATGCCGGTCTTGAGCAACATGGCCTCCAGATTCACGCGGTGGTCGTTTAAAGCGGCGAACACGGCATCCAACACGATCCCGGTGACCTCCTCGCACCGGGCCAACGTGTGCTCGCCGTCCATCAAGACCTCCGGTTCCACGATGGGCACCAGACCGGCCTCTTGGCTGAGCGCGGCAAATAGGGCCAGATCGCGGGCGTTGGTCTCGATGCAGGTCTTGGTCGGCTGCCCATCGCCAATCGAGATCACCGCGCGCCATTTGGTGAACCGCACACCCAGTCGCCGATACTCGCCCAAGCGTTCACGCAGGCCGTCGATTCCCTGCGTGAACTTTTCGCCGGGAAATCGCGGCAACGCCACCGTCCCCAAATCCACCTTGATGCCGGGAATCATGCCACGTCGGATCAACAGCTCGGGCATAGTCGGACCGTCGGCGGTTTGGCGGATCGTTTCGTCGAACAAAATGACCCCGCTGATGTATTTGGCGAGGCCCGGGGTCGTGAACAGCAGTTCGCGGTAGGCCCGGCGGGTTTCCTCCGTGGAGGGAATCCCCAACGCGGCAAACCGTTTGCCAATGGTCGGCAGACTTTCATCCGCCGCCAAGATGCCTTTGCCCGGCTTGACCAGCGAGCGAGCGATGGCTTCTAGATCGCGCCCGGAGTTCATCTGTTTTTGGCGGCCCGCGCGGCCAGTTTCACCCGCTCGCGCTCGGCCTCCTCTACCCCGTCGTCCACGAGTTGCTCCGTCTGGCTGCGTCCCTCGGCGTCCTCGTCCTCGCTGGCGGATTCCGGCGCCTGGCTCCCTTCAGACCCGGGCACCGGATCCCATCGCTTCGACTCGGGTAGGGATTCTAGCAGCGCTTCGTCCCTGGGGACTTCACCCTCGGGCCGCGGAAACAGGTGCTGGTTGTCGTGTGGCTTCATAAATCAAATCACCCGCAAGACGATCTTGCCGCGCGTGTGACCGCGCTCGCTCAGCTCCTGGCCGCGCGTGGCGTCGGACAGCGCGAGAATCGTTTCCACGATCACCTTGAGTTTTTCGGCGTCCACCAATTGCGCGATCTCGGCGAGTTGCGCCGCGTTGGGCTGGGTGAAGACGAAGGCCTGCCGCACCCCATGCTCGGCCGCGACCTTGGCGTCGGGCGGACTGGCGATGGAAACCAGGATACCGCCGGGCTTAAGCACCTTCCATGAGCGCGCCTGCGTGTCGCCCCCGATGGTATCCAGGACCACGTCCACGGGTTTCACGACATCTTCAAAGCGTTCGGTGTCGTAATCGATCATCTGATCGACTTTCAGTTTGCGCAGGAAAACGTGGTTCTTGGCCGCCGCCGTGCCGATCACGTGCGCCCCCTTTTCTTTCGCCAGTTGCACCGCGATATGACCCACGCCGCCGGAGGCGGCATGAATCAGCACGCGTTGCCCGGCCGACAATCCGGCGGCGTCGAAGAGCGTCTGCCAGGCGGTCAACGCGACGAGCGGCAACGCCGCCGCATGAATGTGGTCGATGGATTTCGGTTTCAACGCCAACTCGGACTCCTTGACGACGATGAACTCCGCATAAGCGCCATCGCGGGCGATGTCCGGCCGGCTGAACACCGCGTCACCCACCTTGAGCCGGCTGGTCTCCGCTCCGAGCGATTCCACCACCCCGGAAAGATCCCAGCCGAGCACGAGCGGGAAGGTATGGTGCAGCATCTCCTTGAGGTGTCCTTCGCGAATCTTCCAATCCACGGGGTTGATCCCCGCCGCATGGATTTTAACCAGCACCTCCCCCGGTCCCGGATGCGGACGCGGCGCGTCTTCGTAGACCAGCACTTCGGGTCCGCCGTAGGAATAGATGCAGACCGCCTTCATGGTTTTCATAGTTTTGTGGAGTGGGTGCCGTGGTAACCGCGCGCCGTCGCGAGGAGCTGGGGAACGGTCAAGTGCTGTTCATTCACGACCACCGCTCCGATGATGCGTCTGGAGAGGTCCGGGTGGTGGACCTTCACCCAGGCGATGAACTGATCCATCTCGTTGCTCTTTCCCGTGCCGGTGCCGAACACGAGAATCTCGCCCGATCCCTGAAGCTCCTTCGCCACCGGCTCGAAGAAGCTGTTGGGTTCGGGCTTTTCCTCGCCCCGGGAAAAGCCCAGCGAGTTATGCACGTGGCGGAAATACTTGTCGGGACCGTGCGGCGTCAGGTGCTCCAAGGCGCCGTCTTTTAACTCCATGCGGAAGAGCCGGGCCTCGTGATGGTCGATCACCAGCAATCGGTGCGCGGTGTGGTCGACCGGACGACCATGGAGATCGAAGTCCGGCCCGATCACGACGACCGGGTCGGGTGTATCCGAGTCCCCGATAAACTTCCGCAGCGCCATGATTTCCTCGGGGGTATCGACATCCTTGGATCGCGGGGAATGCAGGACCAGAGAATGTCCGTTGCGCGTCACTTTCAGATTGCCGTTGGGTTCCTCGTGGATGTCGCCCAGTTTCCGCAGCAGCGTATGCACGTCGCGCCAGCCGAGGTTGTAAGAAATCGGGTGCTGGAAGAGCGTGGTGTAGGTTCGCAAAAGCGAGCCGGTGAGATCGGCGGTTAAAGTCATTTTTTGGGATTAGGTTTCTGAAATTTTTCGGACGCGGGGCGCTCCTCCCGACAGTGGCCGCGCTCTGGCTGGTTCGCGGCCTGAACCGTAGTCCGACCGACGGATTCACGCCATGGGGTATAAACCTACGGCGATTCCAGTGCATAGGCTTGGCGTAGGCCAACACCCCATGGCGCGTCGTCGGGAAGACGGGCACGCTGGCACGATGCCCTCAGGCGATAAATCCAGCTACACCGAAAAGCAAAAGCGGCAGGCCGCGCAAATCGAGGCCGGCTACGAGAAAACCGGAGTCGGCACCAAGACCGCGGAGGCGCGGGCCTGGGCCACCGTGAACAAGCTTTCCGCATGCGGAAAACAAGCGGCTCCGGCCGGAAGAAACCAAACCTCCAGCAACAACAACCATGACCACCGAAACCCAACCCGCGCCCTCGCCCATGTCCGAACCGAGGCTTCCTCCCGACGCCAACGCCTCCTCCGTCCACGCCGAGACCCTTCTTCAGGATCTCGCCGCGCAAAAGGATTCGCACCTGCGGCTGGCGGCGGACTTCGAGAACTACAAACGACGCAGCCGGCTGGAACTCGAAAGCCGCGCGGCCGCGCAAAAGGAGGCCTTCATCGCCGAGTTGCTGCCGGTGATCGACAGTCTTGAGCGCGCCCTGGGTTCGGGCGCATCGGGCGATTCCGCGCAGTTTCACCAAGGCGTGGAAATCACGTTGAAACAACTCCGGCAGCTGCTCCTTCAACACGGAGTCGAAAGCGGAGAACTGGTGGGGCTGCCGTTTGATCCGCACCGCCACGAGGCGCTTTCCCAGGGACACGACCCGGCGCTGCCCGACCATGCCATCCTCCAGGTGCTTCGCCGTGGCTATTGGCGCGGCGAGAAGGTCATCCGCCCGGCCAACGTGGTCGTCAACGATCTGACGCCTTCCCGTCGGACGCCCGATGGCCGGTGAACCGAATCGGCGCCGCGAAGATCCAACTCTCCGACGCGTGGACACCGCCCCAAACACGCGGAAAGGAGTGAGCCTTTCGGTCCGCGGGCTGCGGAAGAGCTTCAAGGGCGTCGAGGTGCTCAAGGGCATCGATTTCGAGGTAAAGGCCGGGGAAATATTCGTGATCATGGGACCGAGCGGCAGCGGCAAATCGGTGCTGCTGCGCCAGATCATCGGCTTGGATAGCCCGGACGGTGGCCAGGTGTTGGTGGAGGGCCGGCCGGTCGAGCGCCCGGATAAGACCACCCGCTATCGCGTTGCCATGGTGTTTCAGTCGGGGGCCTTGTTCACCTCACTCACGGTGGGCGAGAACGTCGGTTTCTACCTCACCGAGCATAAATCGAAAAGCCCCGCCGAGATCGCCGTCATCGTCGCCCGCGAGTTGGAGGAGGTCGGTCTCCAGGGGGTCGAAGACAAAACCCCCGGCGAACTCTCGGGCGGCATGAAGAAGCGCGTGGCCTTTGCCCGGGCCCTCGTGATCGATCCGCAGCTGATTCTGTGCGACGAGCCGACCAGTGAACTCGATCCACTGTCCGCGGTGAACATCGCCGAGGAGATCGTGAAGCTCAACCAGCGGACCCGGGCCACCACTTTGGTGGTGTCGCATGATCGGGAACTGGCTTTCGGCATCGGCCACCGCATCGCGGTGTTGGAGGAGGGCCGCATCATCGCCATCGGCACGCCCGCGGAAATCAAGGGCAGCCCCGACCCGCGGGTTCAGCTGTTCATCAACGCCCATGTTCCCACCCAGGCATGATCCACGCGCCCCATCCTTTGGTGCTCACGATCAACGGCGGCTCATCGAGCATCCGGTTCGCGGTGTTTGAAACCGGTGCGTCGCAGCCGTCCGCCTCGGGCCGGATCGAGCGCATCGGTCAGCGCGGGACGAATCTTGTCCACGTGGATGCGGACGGCCGCGCCGCGCCGCCCCTGCGCGTCAAGGCCTCGGACCACCGCGCGGCCGCCAAGTATCTTCTCGGCTGGTTGGAAGAGCGGACGTTTTTCCCATCGATCCGGGCGGTCGGCCATCGCGTGGTGCACGGCATGCGGCATTCCGAGCCGAAACGGGTCACCCCGGCCTTGCTCGCGGAGTTGCGCCGCATCACGCCCTACGACCCCGATCACCTCCCGCGCGAGATCAAGCTGATCGAGGTGTTTCGCCGCCGCCATGCCCGACTGCCGCAGGTGGCGTGTTTCGACACCGCCTTTCACCGCACGATGCCGCGCGTGGCCCGGCTGCTGCCGATTCCGCGCCGTTACGCGGCCAAGGGCGTGGAACGCTACGGGTTTCATGGCCTGTCCTACGCCTACCTGATGGAAGAACTCGCGCGCCTCGGCGATCCGGCGGCGAAACGCGGCCGCGTCATCCTCGCCCACCTTGGCAACGGCGCGAGCCTCGCCGCCGTGCGCGACGGCCGGAGCATCGACACCAGCATGGGCTTCACCCCGGCGGCCGGACTGGTGATGGGCACGCGCTCCGGCGACCTCGATCCGGGCCTGTTGTCGTTTCTGTCGCGTCGCGAACACATGACCCCCGCGCGGTTCGAACACATGGTGAACCACGAGTCGGGTTTGCTCGGCGTCTCCGGCACCAGCTCCGATCTGCGAGACTTGTGCGCCCGGGAGGCGACCGATCCGCGGGCGGCGGACGCGGTGGCCCTGTTTTGTTATCAGGTGAAAAAATGGATCGGCGCCTACGCCGCCGCGCTAGGCGGGCTGGACACGTTGGTTTTTGCCGGCGGCATCGGTGAAAACGCACCGCGGATCCGGGCGCGCATCTGCGCCGGTCTCGAGTTCGTCGGCGTCGCGGTCCACGCCTCCCGCAACGCGAAAAGCACGGGCCTGATATCCACCACCGCCGGCCGGGTCGCCGTGCGGGTCATCCGCACCAACGAGGAACTCATGATCGCGCGCTCCGTGACGCGGGTTCTGAGGCTTCGGGCGGCACCGTGCAGCGAAGAACAAACCAGAAAAACATGAATGCTCCGCCAATCTCCGGAAAACCAACGCCGCCTCCGACGCCTTCACCCACACCGACGGGTTCCTGGCCGCTACGACTCTGGCAGCGCAAATCCGCCGCAATCGCCGGGCTCTGCGTCGCGGCGATCGCCGCCCATCTTGTCCTGCGTTTCGCCTTTCAGGCCGCGCCGGCCGCCCAACGCATTCCGCTGCTGGCCGCGCTCGTGATCGGCGGCCTGCCCATGCTCTACGAATTGCTGCGGAAGCTCCTGAAACGGGAATTCGGCTCCGATCTGCTCGGCGGCATCGCCGTCATCACGTCCGTCGTGCTCGGAGAATACCTGGCCGGATCGATCATCGTGCTGATGCTCGCGGGCGGCGAGGCGCTGGAGAGCTACGCGCTCCGCAGCGCCTCCTCGGTGCTGGCCGCGCTGGCCAAGCGCATGCCGTCCGTCGCGCATCGAAAACGCGGCACGGAGATCGTAGACATCACCCTGACCGAGGTGGCGGTGGGCGACACCCTGGTCGTCTATCCCCACGACATCTGTCCGGTGGACGGCGTCGTCCTCGAGGGCCATGGCTCGATGGACGAATCCTACCTGACCGGGGAGCCTTTTCAGATCACGAAGACCTCCGGTTCCGCCGTGATCTCGGGCGCGATCAACGGGGAGTCGGCGCTGACCGTCCGCGCCACCAAGCTCGCCGTGGATTCGCGGTATTCCAAGATCATGGAGGTGATGCGCGAGTCCGAGGCTAAGCGTCCGGCCCTGCGGCGGCTCGGCGACAAGCTGGGCGCGTCCTACACCCCGGTCGCGCTCTCGGTCGCGGCGCTCGCGTGGATCGTGAGCGGCGAGTCGGTTCGCTTCCTCGCGGTGCTGGTGATCGCGACGCCCTGCCCGCTGCTCATCGGTATTCCGATCGCGATCATCGGCTCGATCTCCCTCTGCGCGCGCCGCGCGATCATCGTGAAAAACCCGGTCGCCCTGGAACAGATCGCCGAGTGCCGCACCGCGATCTTCGACAAGACCGGCACGCTCACCTACGGCAAACCCACGCTCGTCGAGCAGTTGGTCGCCCCCGGCTTTGTGGCCCGCGATGTCCTGACGTTGGTCGCCAGCCTGGAGCGATACTCCAAACATCCCCTGGCGCGCGCCATCCTCGACGAAGCGAAGGCCGAGGGGCTCGCCGGCCCACAGGCGACCGAGGTGGGCGAGGCGCCCGGCCACGGCCTGCGCGGCACGGTCTCCGGCCGCACGCTCGAGGTGACGAGCCGCAACAAACTGCTGGCGCAACATACGCCCGGCGCCGACCAGGTTCCCCCGGTGGTCGAGGGTCTGGAGTGCGTCGTCGTGATCGACGGACGCTACGCGGCGACCTTCCGTTTTCGCGACGCGCCGCGCAGCGATAGCCTTCCCTTCGTCAGCCACCTCGGGCCAAAACATCATTTCAAGCGCCTCCTGCTCGTGTCCGGCGACCGCGCGACGGAGGTCAACTACCTCGCCCAAAAGGTCGGCATCACCGAAATCTTCTCCGAGCAGAGCCCCGAGCAGAAACTCGCGCTGGTTCGCGCCGAGACGGTCAAGGCCAAGACGCTCTACGTCGGCGACGGCATCAACGACGCGCCCGCCATGATGGCCGCCACCGTAGGCATGGCCATCGGGCAAAACAGCGATGTGACCGCCGAGGCGGCGAGCGTCGTGATCATGGACAACTCCCTCACCAAGGTGGACGAGTTCATGCACATCAGCCGACGCATGCGGACCATCGCGCTGCAAAGCGCCATCGGCGGCATGGCCCTGAGCCTGATCGGCATGGCCTTGGCGGCCGCGGGACACCTGAGTCCGGTGAGCGGGGCGATCATCCAGGAAATCATCGACGTGCTCGCCGTCCTCAACGCCCTGCGCGCCGCCTTTCCACCCAAGGTTATTCACGATCTCTGATCCCGGGCGCGGCCACCCGGGTAGGCTTAAGCCCCATAGCGGTAGCGCTCCGCGAACGATATCTTCCAATCCTACATCAACAAATCACCCATGAAGACCAAAGACACCACCGACTACCTCACCCGCGAGAAAATCCTGAAGCTGCTCTCCGACGAGGAGGTCGCCGCCGTGTCCACCGCCGAGACGGCCGCGCAACTTGCGGACGGCGACGAGTTCATCGATCTGAATGCGTTTGTCCTGGGCGTGCAGCTCGCCCCCAAAGCTAAAACCCCGATGGGGCACGTGCTCCCGAAAAAAGCGGTGCACGCCGGCACCTGGAAAAAGATCGTGGCGCAGCTTCCCGTCGCGAGCGCGCGGTGACGAAACCACGGCGGATCGCGGACGCGCCGGGGCGTCCGGATCCGCCGCAGTTCACCTCGTGAATCTCCATAACGCTTTGCTGGATGTCCGCCGGATGGCGGAGGTCGATCGACTCACCGTCACCGGAGGCGTGAGCACGATCATTCTGATGGAGAACGCCGGGGCGGAGGTGGCGCGGGAGATCGGCAGGCGCTGGTCCCCGGGTCGCGCCGCCGTGCTGTGCGGCACCGGAGGAAACGGGGGCGATGGCTTCGTTGCCGCGCGCCATCTTTCCGAGGCGGGCTGGACCGTCCGGGTCGCCTCGCTCGGGCGTGTTGACGACCTCGCCGGCGCGACGCGCCATCACGCCGAGCTCTGGCGGGGTCGCATCGAACCGCTGGCCGCCGCCGCGCTCGAAGATGCGGACCTGGTCGTCGACGCCCTCTTCGGCGCCGGCCTGGATCGGCCGCTGGACGGCGCGAGCCTGGAGATCCTCACCGCGGTGGCGAAGCGGCGAATCCCGGTGGTCGCCATCGATGTTCCGAGCGGCGTGATGGGCGATTCCGGTGCTTCGCTGGGCGCGGTTCAGGCGGCATTGACCGTCACTTTCTTCCGCAAGAAACCCGGGCACCTCCTCCTGCCGGGAAAGAAGTTATGCGGCGAACTCCGGGTCGCCGACATCGGCATGCCCCCCGCCGTGCTGGCCGAGGTCTCGCCCGACACCTTTGAAAACGGCCCCGAACATTGGCTGGCCGAGCTGCCCCGACCCGAAGACGACGGCAACAAATTCACCCGCGGACATGCGCTCGTCTGTGGCGGCTACCCGACCACCGGCGCGGCCCGAATGGCGGCCCGCGCCGCCGCCCGCGCGGGCGCGGGCCTCACGACCGTCGTCGTCCCGTCCGTCGCGCTGCCCATCTACGCGGGGGCGTTGACCAGCATCATGGTCCGGGCGGTCGAGACGTCCGATGAATTCGACGAGTTGATCAAGGATCCCCGCCTCACCGCCTTTCTCCTCGGCCCGGGAGCCGGCGTCGGCGAGGAAACCCGCCTTCGCGCGCTTGCCCTGCTCGCGACCGGGCGCGCGACCCTGCTCGACGCGGATGCGCTCACCTCGTTCCGGGAGAATCCGTCCGCCCTCGACCAGGCGATCAAGGGCCCATGCGTATTGACCCCACATGACGGCGAATTCGCCCGAATCTTCGATCCAAGCGGAGACAAACTCAGTCGGGCGCGCCGGGCGGCGCGCCGCAGCGGCGCGATCATCGTGCTCAAGGGTGCCGACACGGTCGTCGCCGCGCCGGACGGACGCGCCGTCATCAATGCCAACGCCCCGGCCGCCCTGGCCACGGCGGGCGCCGGCGATGTCCTGGGAGGCATTATCCTGGGCCTGCTCGCGCAAGGCATGGAGCCGTTTCTCGCCGCCGCCGCCGGCGTGTGGCTGCACGGCGCCGCAGCTGTCGCTTTTGGCCCGGGCCTTATAGCGGAGGATCTACCCGATCTGCTGCCGGGCGTGTTCCGTCAGCTCGAAAACCGCCGCCTTGGCGATGACCACAAACCGGCGGACGCGATTCGTTGTATCCGGAGACGTGGTTCACCAACCGGCGCCGCGGGCGCGATCAAACATTATGGACGCGATGATACTTAGGAAAATCGGGGCGCCGCTGGAATGGACCCGCCTGCCCGACCGCCATCCCGGCGCCGGCGAAATCCGCGTCCGGGTGGGCGCCTGCGGTGTCTGCCGGACGGACCTGCACGTCGTGGACGGCGAGTTGCCGCATCCCCAGGTGCCCATCATTCCCGGCCATGAAATCGTCGGACGGATCGACAAGATCGGACCAGGCGTCACCGGCCTGAACCTCGGCGAACGGGTCGGTATTCCCTGGCTCGGCCACACCTGCGGGGTCTGCCCCTATTGCATGGAACAGCGCGAGAACCTCTGCGACCGACCGCTCTTCAACGGTTACACCCGCGACGGCGGGTTTGCGACCGCCATGATCGCCGACGTGCGGTTCGCCTTCCCGCTCGGCGAAACCGGGACGGACGTGGCGCTCGCCCCTCTGCTTTGCGCCGGCCTGATCGGCTGGCGCGCACTGGTCATCGCGGGCGAGGGCAAGCGGATCGGCCTCTATGGCTTCGGTGCCGCCGCGCACATCCTCGCGCAGGTGGCGAAGTGGCAGGGACGCTCCGTTTACGCCTTCACGCGTCCGGGCGACACGGCGACCCAGGCCTTCGCCCGCGACCTCGGCGCGGAATGGGCCGGCGGATCGGACAACCCGCCGCCCGAACCGCTCGACGCCGCTATCATCTTCGCCACCGCCGGCGACCTCGTGCCGCTCGCCCTCAAGGCGGTGCGCAAGGGCGGGCGCGTCGTGTGCGCGGGTATCCACATGAGCGATCTCCCGAGCTTTCCCTATTCGCTGCTCTGGGAGGAGCGGCAGCTCGTCTCCGTGGCCAACCTCACGCGACGGGACGGTCTCGAATTCCTAAGTCGCGCGCCGGGCATGGGCATCGTGACCAAGACCACGACGTATCCGCTCCGGCAGGCCAACCAGGCCCTCGCCGACCTCCGCGCCGGTCGCTTCGAAGGCGCCGCCGTTCTTGTGCCCTGAGGCGCATCTGGAAGCGTAACCTCGCGCCGGCCTCCAGCGCCGACGCGTATCGAAGACTGATAGGGTAACACCCCGTATCTCTCACCGTGCAGGGGTGTAGGATCACACCCTATGCCCTCCTCTCTCGCGCTACTTTCCCCCGCTCCGAAAAGCTCCGTTTCCCAATCGAAAAATCGGACCACGACTCCGGCCGCCTATCAAACGGTCAACCCCGCCACCGGCGAAGTCGTGAAAACCTTCGTCGAGCTGACCGATCCCCAGCTCGAAACCGCGATCAAAACGGCGGCGTCGTGTTTTTCGACCTGGCGCAACACGACCTTCGCCGCGCGCGCCACCATTGTCGCCAAGGCAGCCGCGCTGCTCCGCGCGCAGTCCGATGTTTTTGCCCGGCTGGTCACGCTGGAGATGGGCAAACGCCTCGACGAGGCCCGCGGCGAAGTCGCCTTGAGCGCCGACATTCTGGACTACTACGCCCAACACGCGGAACGTTTTCTCGCTCCCGTGACGCTCAAGCCCGCCTCCGGCGAAGCCGTGGTCGAAAACACGCCGCTCGGCGTTCTCTTTGGGGTGCAGCCGTGGAACTTCCCCTACTACCAGCTCGCCCGTTTTTCCGCGCCCAACCTCATGGCGGGAAATGTCGTGATGGTGAAGCACGCGGGCTGCGTTCCCCAATCCGCGATCGCCTTTGAGCAACTCTGGCGCGACGCGGGCGCCCCGGTCGGGGGCTACACCAATCTGATGATCTCGCACGATCAGGTGAACCGCGTGATTGACGATCCTCGCATCCAAGGCGTCGCGCTCACCGGCGGCGTGGATGCCGCCCGCCGCGTCGCCGCGCGCGCCGGTCAAAACGTGAAGAAGACCACCATGGAGCTGGGCGGCAACGACGCCTTCGTCGTGCTGGCCGACGCCGATCTCGACAAGACCGTCGCCTGGGCCGTCTGGGCCAAGATGAACAACACCGGCCAATGCTGCGTGGCGGGCAAGCGCTTCATCGTCGCCGAAGAACTCGCCGACGCGTTTCTCGCCAAATTCCAAGCCGCGCTGGCCGCGCTGAAACCCGGCGATCCGATGGACGCGGCGACGACCCTCGCGCCGCTGTCGACCGAAGCCGCCTTAGTGACCTTGCTCGAACAGATCGAAGGCGCCGTCGCCAAGGGGGCCAAGGTGGTGCTCGGCGGCAAACGCATCGACCGCCCCGGTTCGTTCATGCAGCCGACGATCCTCACCCACATCGAGCCGACCAACCCCGCCTACCGCGAGGAATTCTTCGGGCCGGTCGCGTTGGTCTTTCGCTTCAAAACCGACGACGAGGCCGTGGCGCTGGCCAACGATTCGGACTACGGGCTGGGCGGCTCCGTCTTCGGCCGGGACATCGCGCGGGCCAAGCGCGTGGCCCGCCGGATCGACACCGGCATGGTGTTCATCAACCACCCGACCTGGACCACCCCCGATCTGCCTTTCGGCGGCATCAAGAACTCCGGCTACGGCCGCGAACTCTCCGACTTGGGCATCCATGAATTCGTGAACAAGAAGCTGGTGCGCGTCGCCGCCATCGATGACCCGGCCTAAACCCGAACTCGTTCGGGCGAAGGCAGGAAAGCATTCGCCGCGCCTCACCGGCCCTTCCGCACGGTCGGCTCCGCCCGCCTGACGAGATGGCCGTTCTCCCGCCGCAGTAGTCCGTCCGTCAAAATCCAATCCATTATATGAAAAATCCGTTCCACACGCTTCTTCTCGCCGGCCTCGCTTTCGGCTCCCTTTGCCCGGCCCAAGCGGCGGTCGAGACCTACGATATTGACCCCGTGCATACGTGGGTCGGTTTCACTATCTCGCATTTTTTCACGAAGGTGCCCGGCTACTTCGGTGACGTGAAAGGCACCATCGTGGTGGATCGCGAGAACCTCCAGAACAGCACGGTCGAGGCGTCGATCACCGCGGCCAGCATCACAACGAACACCCCGAAGCGCGACGAGGACCTGCGCTCGGACAATTTTTTCTCCGCCCCCCGATTCCCCACCCTGACCTTCAAAAGCGAAGCGTGGAAGGCCACGGGCGCCAACACCTACGCCGTGACGGGCATGCTGACCATCCGGGATGTGGCCAAAGAAGTGGTGCTCCAGACTACTTCGCTGGGATTCGGCCCGGGGATGAAAGGGGCCGCGATCTCCGGCTGGGAAATCAAGGTGACGCTGGATCGTCGCGATTTTGGCATCACCGCCGACCAGGGCTTGGTCGGAAACAGCGTGGACGTCCTCATCCAGGTTGAGGCGGATTTGAGAAAATCTCCCGCGTCTCCTTGAGCCTCGTTGGCCCGGATCGTTCGCGTAAGGCCGGCCCGGGGAAACCGGTGCTCGCCGCCATCGCGGCGGCGGTCGGGCTGATCGCGTGGTCTTCCTGCGCCAGCCCGCGCGCTTCAACGCCTCCGAATACCGGCATCGCGATTCCGAGCGTCTGGCGGGGTGAAACAATGGCGAATGGAACGCTCGACGTCGCATCGCTGCCGACCTGGTGGACGCGTTTCAACGATCCGGTCCTCGACGAACTGATCGTAACCGCGCTGCGTTCCAGTCCGGATGTGCGTTCGGCCCTTTCCCGTATCGCCGAATACCGCGCCCGGCGGGGCGTCGAACGCGCCGCCCTGTTCCCCTCCCTGGACGCCAACCTCTCCGGCGGCCGCACGCGGACCACAAATCGCGACCAGGATACCACGACCACGCGCGACGCGTTTTCCGCCTCGCTGGACGCGAGCTGGCAGGTCGATCTGTTCGGCCGCCAACGAAGCGCGCTCGCCGCCGCCTCGGCCGATCTCGCGCAAACCGAGGCGGATTACCACGGCGCGCAGGTCTCCCTCGCCGCCGAGGTGGCCACCGCCTACGTGACCCTGCGCGCGGCGGAGGCCCGGCTCGCCGTGGTGGAAAGCAGCCTGGGGACCCGCGCCGAGACGGCCCGGCTCACTCGATTGAGCGAACAGGCCGGCACCGGCGGCGCCCTCGATACCCAGCAATCCTTGGCGGAACTGGAACTCGCCCGCGCCTCGATCCCGGACTTGCAGCTCACCATCGCGCAAACCCGTAACCAACTCGCCCTGCTTTGCGGCGGCGTTCCCGGCTCGCTCGATCCGTTGTTGGCGGCGCCTAAAGACGTGCCCGCCGCCCCGGCCGAACTCGCCGTGGGCATACCCGCCGAGGTGCTCCGCCAGCGGCCCGATGTGCGGGCCGCCGAACACGGGCTCGAGGCGGCGTTCGCCAGAACGAGCGCCGCCCGGCGCGCCCGTTTTCCCGCGCTCAATCTCAATGGGTCCATCGGCGTCGAGGCGCTCACGGCGGGGCGGCTTTTCAACCCCGCCTCCACCGTG
>JAIXVP010000052.1 GCA_027482905.1 Opitutaceae bacterium | reverse complement strand
TGAAAGTCGCCGCCACCGCCCAATACAGCATCTTCGCCCAATCCTCCGCCGACCTCTCCACCTGGAACGCGGTCGTTCACGGCGTCGGCGGCGCCACCATCGCCACCAGCACCCTCGACGCGACCACCGACCGCGTGGTGGTCACCCTGCCCGCCTCCGGCGCTCGCCTCTTCATCCGCCTGCGCATCCAGGCCCTCGCGCCCTGATCCGCCGCCTCCCGCGGCCGCCGCTCCGCGCGCGGCGGCCGCTTTTCCCGCTCGGCGTTCAACGATGAGCGCCATCCGTGGTTTGAGCGCGGAACACCCTCATCCAACCTGACAACGCTTTCTCCCTTCGCGCCGAACCGACCTCGAATCGGCCTCCCCCTCCCCATGCAAAGACACCCCCACGCCTCGGCCCGTCCGGATCGTTCGGCGAAACACGGTTTCACCCTGATCGAGCTCCTCACCGTCATCGCCATCATCGGCATCCTCGCCGCCATCATCATCCCCACCGTCGGCAGCGTCCGCAACAAGGCCAAGAGCCTGCAGTGCGCGGCGAAACTGCGCGAATGGGGCAAGGTCGTCCGTCTTTTCGGCAACGACAACAAGGGGAACGTTCCGCTGATCATCAACGTTTCCGGCGACACCGCCCTCCAGTTCTACAATCCCTACTTCCCCAAGGTCTCGGAAAACACCACCGGTGGCTCCGCCCAGGCGGCCGACTACTGGTCCCTCTGCCCGACCATCACCCGCACCGCCAGCGACGACACGCAACGTCGCTATTACAACTTTCTCTCCCCCACCACCGGCAAGAAAAACGCCGCGAGCGGCAGCTCGGTCTTCGGCGGCGCGAGCAAATCCATCGACTACTACAACCTGAGCGCCGCGAAAAATCCCAGCCTTCTCATCCTCATGCTCGAACAGCTGCCGGGCAGCGACGCCCCGGTGACCCAGACCGATTTGGCCACCAAGGTGAAACCGATCCTCAACGGCGCAGACTCCACCCTCATCCGCCACAACGGCATCATCTATGTGCTCTACCTCGACGGCAGCGTCCGCCCCCGCCGCTGGGAGGAGCTCGAGTTCAAGCCCGGCAACGGCCTGAATCTGATGAACGACCCGCGCTTCAATCTCTGATCCGCGTTCCCGGAAATCATCCCCTCGCACCCCTCCCGCGCCGCCGCTGACTCAGCGGCGGCGTCTTTCTTTTCCCCATGCATCCCCGCCTCCGCTTTGCTCCCCTGAGCCTGCTCGCCCTCGCCGCCGCTCTCCACGCCGCCGAAGACGTCCGCCCCGCCCTGCCGAACATCCCCGAACGCGTCTTCCAAATCGCCGACTTCGGCGCCGTGCCGAACGACAACCTCGACGACACCCCCGCCTTCACCAAGGCCTTCGCCGCCGTATCCGCCGCCGGCGGCGGCCGCCTCGTCGTCGCGCCCGGCGACTACCACACCGGCCACCTCAAACTCGTCGGCCGGCTCGACCTCCACCTGGAAAAGGGCGCGCGCCTCGTGTTCTCCACCGACCCCGAGGCCTACCGCATCCAGGATCGCAAGTTCAACCCGCTCGTCGCCGCCACCGGCGTGGACGATATCGCCATCACCGGCGAGGGCACCCTCGACGGCAACGGCCAGGCCTGGTGGACCGAGGCGCGCGCCTTCAAGGACGCCGCCCGCGCCCGCGGCGACGCCAACGAGGAGATCGGCCGCCCCCGCCTGCTCATCATCGACAAGGCCAAACGCGTGCTCGTCCAGGGCATCACCCTGACCAATTCCCCCCAGTTCCACTTCATCCCCTCCCGCTGCGAGGACGTCACCGTCCGCGACGTCACCGTCCGCGCCCCCCACACCGCGCCGAACACCGACGGCATCGATCCCTCCGCCAGCCGCCGCGTGCTGATCGCCGGCTGCGTGATCGACACCGGCGACGACAACATCGCCATCAAGTCCGGCAAACCCGAGCACGGCCCGGTCGAGGACATGTTGGTCGAGCACTGCACCTTCCTCGGCGGCCACGGCATGTCCATCGGCAGCGAGACTTACGGCGGCGTGCGCAACCTCACCGTCCGCCACTGCACCTTCGAGGGCACCGAGGCCGGCATCCGCATGAAATCCTCCCGCGGCCGCGGCGGCCTGTGCGAGAACCTGACCTACCACGACCTCACGATGCGCAACGTCGAGGTCGCGATCCAGATCACCAGCTTCTACCCCAACAAGACCACGCCCAAACCCGGCGTCGCCGACCCCCTGCCCGCCACCCGCGATCCTCGCACCCCCGCCTGGAAAAACATCGTCATCCGCGACGTGCGCTCCACCGGCGGCACCAAATCCGCCGGCATCATCATCGGCCTGTCCGACGAACCCGTCTCCGGCATCACAATGGAAAATGTTTTCATCGAATCCCCGGTCGGGTTGCGCGTGGCCAACGCCCGAGGCATCTCCCTCAAAAACGTCGAAATCAAGGTCGCCAAGGGCGAGCCTTGGCTAGTCGAGGCTTCCGCCGAGACCCCTCGTGTGCTTCCCTAAGCGCCGATTCCGTAACACCCACCACCATGTCCGCCCGTCTCAACGCCTTCCTCCTCGCCAACGACCTCCGCATCGCCTCGAACCCGTGCGTGAGCCCCGATTTCTGCCTCGATTGGCCCGCCTTGCGCGCCCTTCTGGTTTCCGGCGGAACCGGCCTTAAAACCTGGGAAGCCAGCCGCTTTTCCACCGTCCACGGCGAGTGGACCCTGGTCGAGAATCCCGCCACCGGTGATCACGCTTGGCGCCTCGCCGCCGCATCGCCCGATGTCTCCGCGCTGACCGACGGCGTGATCGCCGGCGAGCGCACCGCCTTTTTCCCCGCCAGCTGGACCAACCTGCTCGCGCTGAAGAACCACATCCTCGCCCACGACGCCGGCGCCACCATTTTCCCCTCCGCCGGCGGCAACCTCGGTCGCGGCACCCTCGGCGTCGGCGCGCGCTTCACCACCCTCCACTGGCCCGCCGTGGAATGGGCCATGGCCCAGCTCGGCCTCGGCCTGACCGCCAACCAGAACTCCATCCCCCGCGAACTGGTCTACGACGTCGACGCCATGCTCGACGGTAAACTCGACACCGTGCCATTCCCCTTCATCGGCGCCAACGTGCCCGAGGGCCACCAAGGCCAGAGCGTCGAGGGCATGAGCCACGGCTGCGTGCTTTCGAAGCTGAAGAACGGCTTCCACCACCGCCGCATCGCCTGGTCCTTCAACGCCGACCACCAGCCCATCGGCGGCAAGTTCGACAACCGCGAGGACGCCCTCGTGCGCGGCTGCCTGCTCGCCAGCTACATCACCTTCGACCTCTCGCCCGAACTCGCCGCCGGCACCCGCGCGCGCCTGGCCGACATCGACGCCGCCCTCGTCGCCCAAGTCCGCGCCCGCGTCGCCGCCGCCGGCCTGACCCTCGACGAGACCGCCTTCACCGCCCTGCTCGAATCCGTCTGGCCGTCGATGGCCAAGATGAAGCGCCGCGACGAAAAATACGCCGCCGCCCGCGCCGCCGCCTTCTCCGCCCCCGAGGGCCGCGCCTACCTGCGCGAATTGTCCATCGACGAGCTGCCCGGCCTGACCACGCCCGAGACCACCGCCGTCATGCTCGCGCTGTGCGAAGCCCTGGGCATGAAGATCCACTTCGTCGCCCCCGCCTTCGGTTTCCAGAAGAACATGCCCTACCCCGACAACGTCGCCCTGCGCGCGTTGATCGAAAAACAGTGGGCCGTCTGCCGCGCCTTCGAAGTCGGCATCGGCTTCCACTCCGGCTCGGGCAAGTCCGCCGAGAACTACCAGGTCATGGGCGCCGTCACCGGTTCCCGCCTCGAGATCAAGACCTCCGGCCGCTACACCTACGAGATGGGCCGCGCCCTGTTCGCCTCGCGCGACGCCGCCGACCAGGCCCTCTGGCGCGACTGGTATAGCTTCACCGTCGAGCTCGCCCTCGCCGGCGCCTTTGCCGCCGACGCCACCGAGCGCAAGATGGCCCGCAGCTTCATCGTCGACGCCCTCGCCAAGTCCGGCGCCCCGGCCGTTGAGGCCGCCGTGTTCGCCGACGCCGCCTCCGCCCGCGCCGCGATCGAGGCCCTGCCCGCCAGCCCGGAGCACATGTTCTGGTTTGAATACAACTTCCTCTACGTCCTGGCCGCCGACGGCCGCGCCGAGAAGTCCGCGCTGGGCGACCACACCGCCGCCGGCTACCGCCAGCGCGCCCGCTTCTACGCGATCAGCGAAGAAGGCCGGCTGGGCTTCGCCAAAAACATCGCCGCCTACCTGCTCTTCCTCGCGGAAAACACCGGCCTCGCCCCCGCCGCCCGCGTCGCCGAGGCCCGCGCCCGGCTCGAGTCCACGCCCACCCTGGCCGCCTTCCACGCCGCCATCGGCGGATAAACGACCCGAACGGGAGCTGTCCGACGGCCGCCGCATTTTACGGTGGCGGCCGCCGGGCGAGCCGCGTCGGAGTGGTGAAGGCCGGAGAAGCCCGGCGGGCGCGTCCCGGCTTCGTTCCTGATTTCAGGATGACAACAGCGTAAACAGCGGCTCGTTGACGTAGAAGTTGGTGCGGCCGAGCTTCATCTTTTTCACGAAACCGGCCTGCGTGAGTTGCTCCAGATAACGAACGGCGGTCGGGCGCGAGACGCCGAGATCGCGTTCGATGAACTCGATTTTGGTGTAGGGATGGCGGAAGAGATTGTTGAGCAAGTCCTGGCTATACAGGCGCGGCAGTTCACTGCGCAGCCGGTGCTTGGTGCTCTGCATGAGATCGCGGATGCCGTGGACCTGCGCGATGGTTTGCCGCGAGGTTTCCTCCACCGCCTTGAGGATGTAGAGCACCCAGGCCGCCCATTCGCCGGTATCACGCACCGTCTGGAGATGGTGATGGTAGGCCGTCTTGTTGCGCACGATGTAGCGGCTGAGGTAGAGCACCGGCAGGTCGAGCAGGCCATGGAGCACGAGATGCAGCAGATTCAGGATGCGCCCGGTGCGTCCGTTGCCGTCGTAGAATGGATGGATGCTCTCGAACTGGTGGTGCAGCACCGCCATGCGCACGAGCGGATCGAGCCCGGCGGTCTCATCGTCCGCATGGAAATGCTCCAAAAAGTTGCCCATCAGGCGGACGATCTCATCCCCATCCTGCGGCGGCGTATAAACCACCGCGCCGCTTTCCTGATTTCGCAACACGGTGCCGGGAAGGGTGCGCAGCCCGACGCGGCTTTCCAGCAGGGTGGCTTGGATGGCGAGCACGTCGTCGAGCCGCAGAAACCGCTGCTCGCGCACGCGGCCGAAGCCGAGCTTCAGCGCGGCGGCGTAGCTGTGCACCTCCTTGGCGGCGAGAGAGGAGAACTGGGCGGAGGCGGCGTCACCTTGAAAAAGCTCATCTTCCGTGGTGACAATGTTTTCGATTTCGGAGGAGTCCTTGGCCTCTTGCAGCGCCAGGGTATCGATCAGGATGCTTTCGTTGGGGATGGTGCCGACCACGCCCTTGAGTTCGGCCAGTTGCCGGTGCGACCGGGCCAGCTGGCGCAGCACCTCCGGAGTCTCCAAGGCCACGGACGGCGACAGCGGGAGGGGAGGGAGCGCAGTGGCCATATGGTAAGAAAACAGGCATTTTCTTATCACGTCGTCGGGACATGTAAAGAAAACAGCCGTTTTCTTATCACGTCATCGGCGATGCGTTCGATTTCCGTCCTTTTTGCACCCTGTTTCCGGCGGAAGACCCGCCCTCGGCGCCTCCTCGCTTCCCGCCTCAACCCCGCACCTGGCCGTCGCCGTCGATGAGGTATTTGTAGGAGCAGAGTTCCTTCAACCCCATCGGCCCGCGCGCGTGCAGCCGGTCGGTGCTGATGCCGATCTCCGCGCCGAAGCCGAATTCGAAACCGTCGTTGAAACGCGTGCTCGCGTTCCACGGCACCACCGCGCTGTCCACCGCCGCCTGGAAACGCCGCGCCGCCGCCTCGTCCGCCGTCACGATGACGTCGGTGTGGCCGGAACCGTCGCGGTTGATGATCGCGACCGCCGCCTCGAGGTCGGGCACCACCCGCACCGCGATGACGAGGTCGAGAAACTCCGCCCGGAAATCCGCCTCGCTCGCGGCCTCGGCCGGGATGACCGGCGCCGCCGCCGCGAGGATCGCGCCCGCCGCCGCGTCGGTCCGCAGCGTCACGCCCCGGGCCGCCAGCGCGGCCGCCAGCCGGGGCAACACCGTCGCCGCGATGTCGGCGTGCACCAGCAGTTGCTCCGCCGCGTTGCAGACCCCGGGCCGCTGGGTCTTGGCGTTGACCAGGATGGCTTCCGCCATAGCGGGATCGGCGGCGCGGTCGACGTAGACGAAACACACGCCGGTGTAATGTTTGATCACCGGGATGGTGGAGTTCTCCGCCACGAAACGGATGAGCGACTCGCCGCCGCGCGGGATGATGCAGTGGATGAGGGTGTCGAGCTTGAGCAGGTGGTTGAGCGCGGCGCGGTCGGTCGTCGGAATGAGCTGCACCGCGTCCGCCGGCAGCCCGGCCTCGGCCAGCGCGCGCTGCACGAGCGCGGCGAAGGCGGTGTTGGTATTAAAAATCTCCTTACCGCCGCGCAGGATGCAGGCGTTGCCCGACTTCAGGCAAAGCACGGCGCAGTCGATGGTGACATTGGGCCGCGCCTCGTAGATGATGCCGATCACGCCGATGGGCACGCGCACCTGGCGGATGCGCAGGCCGTTCGGGCGCGTCCACGCCTCCAGCACCTGGCCGACCGGATCGGGCAAAGTCGCCACCTGCGCGACCGCCTCCGCCAGATGGGCGAGACGCGCGGGCGTGAGGGTGAGACGGTCCAGGCTCGCCGCCGGCAAACCGGCCGCGCGCGCCGCCTCGACGTCGAGGAGATTGGCCGCCAGCAGCTCGGTCTCGGCCGCCGGGATGAGCGCCGCGAGCGCGCTCAACGCGGCGTCCTTTTGCGCCGTCGGAGCGGTCGCGAGCGCGAGCGAGGCCGCGCGGGCGCGCACGGCGATCTGGGTCACAAGGGCGGAGAGGTCGGGGGCGGACATGGGACGGGCGGACGAGCAATCACGCCGCCCCGGCGCGGATTGGCAAGCGCCCGGCGGGGCTTGTCAGCGCGGCGCGCCCCGTTTTGCTCCGCCGCATGTCCGACGCCAAACTGCTCGAAACCTTCCCCAATCCCGCCCCACAGCGCGACTTTGTCATCGCCCACACGCACCACGAGTTCACCTCGGTCTGCCCGATGACCGGCCACCCCGACTTCGCCACCATCACGGTGCGCTACACCCCGGAAAAAACCTGCGTCGAGCTGAAGTCGCTCAAGCTCTACTTTCACGCCTTCCGCAACCAGGGCATCTTCTTCGAGGCCGTGACCAACAAGATCTGCGACGACCTCGGCGCCGCCCTTCTGCCCCGCCGCCTCGAGATCGTGTCCGAGTGGAAAGCCCGCGGCGGCTTCACCTCCGTCGTCACCGCCGTCTGGACGCCCAAGGCCGCGAAGCCCGCCAAGCCGCGGAAACGCGCCTCCGCACGCTAAGCCCTCGCAGTTCGAGCCGCTCAGCGCGTGCCGACGCGGGGCTCGCCGATGGGCCGTCCGTCCTTGTCCACCTCGATCTCGACCGGCACCTGGATGGTGCGGCCGTCCGAGGTGGTTTCGGTGCGCCAGGTGCGCACCACCCGGCGGTCGTTGTCGAAGGATTTGTTCGCCTGGGAAACGAAGCCCTGGCCCACGCCCGCCACCGCGCCGGCGACGTTGCCGACCACCGCGCCGGTCGCGCCGCCCACCGCCGTGCCGATGGCCGGCCCGGGCTGGCGCGGATTGACGATGCGGCCGTCGTCATGGCTCGCGCAGCCGGTCAGGAGGGACGCGCCGGCCAACACCGTGAAGATCGCCGACGAGGAGGTTTTCATGAACATGGGAGGAGAAGGTAGAATCGACCCACGAGGCTGGCGAACGTTCCCCCGGGCCGCAATCGCGGACTCGCCGCACCGCGCCAGTCCAGGGCTCAAACACCCCAGGCCAGCAACAAGGCCAACACCACCGCCGACCCCACCGTGCTGCCCACCACCGTCTGCGCCGCCATCGCCTCGTCCCCGCCCATCGCCCCGGCCATCGTGTAGGACACCACCGCCGTCGGGCAGGCCAGCGCCACCAGGATGACCAGCCGGTCCAGCCCCGTGATGCCCAGGGCCGCCGTCACCGCCCAGCCGGCCAGCGGCGACAGGAGGGTCTTGCCCGCCATCGCGACCCACGCCGCGCCACACCACGCGCCCGTCGGCAGGCTCGCCAGCACCGCCCCGATGGTGACCAGCGCGAGCGGCACCGCCATTTTCCCGATCAAACTCGCCGTCTCGTCCAGCGGCGCCGGCAGCACCCAACCGAGCGAGTAGGCGACGCCCCCCAGCACGCTGGCCCAGAGGATGGGGTTGCGCAGCCATTCCTCCGCCACCGCCCCCCAAGTCGCCCGTCCCAGCCCTTGCCGGCTGGCCACCAACACCCCGACCGCGACCAGGTTATAGAGGATCATCATCGGGGCCAACAACAGCAGCACCCGCGCGGGCTCGAGCCCGGGGAACTTGAGCAGGATGGGCAGGCCCACGAAGGCCAGGTTGCCGCGGAAAAACGCCTGCGTGAACGTGCCCCGCGCCCGCCATTCGAGCCGCAGCGCCGCCGCCACCGCCCAGCCGGCCGCCGCCACCGCGAGCGTCACCCCGCCGAGCACGCCGAGCAGATCGCCCTCCCACGCCGCCCACCCGCTGCCCGCCCCCGGCCCGCCCCGCATCAGGCTGGCGCCGATCAACCCGGGCAGCGCCACCCAGTAGCACAGCCGGTTGAGCCCCGCCAAAGCCCCCGCCCCGAAGAAGCCGCCGCGCTGCAAGGCCGCGCCCAGCGCCACCAGCAGGATGATCGGCCCGAGCAGTTCTAAAACCAGTCGCATGCCCCACCCTGCCCCGCCCGCGCCCCGCCGCGCAACCGCCGCCTTGCGCAAACGTTCGCGAACCGGGCCGCCGCCCACGCGAAACTTTGGGCTTCTGCCCCGCCCGCCGCCGCGCCAGCGTGCGCCTTCCCATGTCCACCCTCGCCACCCGCTTCGACGGCGTCGCCGTCCTCACCAAGGCCAACGTCTACTTCGACGGCAACGTCGTGTCCCACACCGTGCTCTTCGCTGACGGCTCGAAAAAGACCCTCGGCCTCATCCGCCCCGGCTCCTACTTCTTCGGCACCGCCGCCGCCGAGCGCATGGAGATCATCGCCGGCGCCTGCCGCGTCACCCTGAAGGACCAGTCCGCCACCCAGGCCTACGGCGCCGGCACCGCGTTCGACGTCGCCGCGAACTCGGGCTTCACTATCGAGGTTGAGTCCGGCCTCTGCGAATACATCTGCTCCTTCCTGCCCTGATCTGGCCGGGAAGCGGTCCCGCCCGCGCCCGCCCGCCCGCCGCCGCCGCACCCTCGCGTCGGCGGCGTTTTTGTGTAGGGTCCCGCGCCCTCCGTTCAAACCACCCCTCTTCCTTCGTTTCTCTCCCGAACCTCCCCCATGCGCAGCGCCTTCTACATCGCCCTCCTCGGGGTCGCCCTCTGCACCATCGCGCTCGTCGTCCGCAGCGGCATGCTCATGCGCAAAAATCCCGGCGAACCGATCAACGCCGCCATGCGCCGCGCCCTCGCCGGCGTCGCCTACCAGTGGCCCGAAGCCGACGCCGTCCGCCTCGCGCAACGCTTCCCCGGCGCGGTCGAGACCCCCAACGGCGCCCGCTACCTCGTCACCCAGGCCGGCACCGGCGACGCCACCCCGCAAAAGGGCCAGTCCGTGGCCGTCCACTACACCGCGCGCTTCCTCGCCAACGACGAAAAGATCGACGCCTCCGCCGACCACGGCGGCCCCTACAACTTCGTCGTCGGCCAGCCCAACATCCTGCCCGGCTGGACCGACGCCCTCGACCGCATGCGGGTCGGTGAAAAACGCCTGGTCGCCCTGCCCTACTGGCTCGCCTACGGCGAAAAGGGCCAACGCGGCAAAATCCCCGGTAAAACCGCCCTTCTGCTCGAGATCGAACTGGTCGCGATCAACCCCGTTCCCCCGCCCCCCGCCGCGCCGGGCGGCGTCTAAACCAGGTCCGCCGGAGAACCCCCGCCGGGGTATCATTTGGACCGGACGCAAGCTGACGGTGACGGATAAACCACACCGCTATCCGCAGCCGCGCAAATACGTCACCCCGCCGCCACGCGGGATCGCGGAAAACGGCTCGCGCTCCAGACTGAACCGCATTTTTATTGCGTTTACCTGTAACAAAACGCCCACCGCGCCGTATTGAGAACGAACCAGACCCCATTCGTCCCGATGCCCTCGCTCCACTCCCTCCGCCTAGTCGCGCTTGCCGCTTGTTTGCTCGCCGCCGTCGCCGGCCGCGCCCAGGTCACCACGACCGGCTTCCTGAACCTCCCCCGCGCCGAGGCCCCCGGCACCCTGCTGAGCCACCCGCTCAACAACGACTCCGCCAACACCGGCCGCACCACCTCGATCAACTACCTCAACGGCTGGATCATCGTCGGCGCCGAGGCCCCCGGCTCCGCCCCGGGCTCCGACCTCGTTCTCCGCATCTACGACATCGCCAACCCCGCCGCCCCTGTCCGTCGCCACCCCTCCGATTTCGGCCTCACCTATCCGAATAATCGTTGGTATCAGGGCAACTACGGCTGGGGCGCCCACGGCTCCGCCCGCTCGGGCAACCTCCTCCTGCCCGACGTCCTCCGCGTGCAGTCCTTCGGCGCCCCGGTCGAACTCGGCGGCGTCAACGGCCTGCCCAATCTCGCCCAAATGCCCCTCGGCTACACCCGCTCCAGCCAGGCAGGCCCGTGGGACGCCTCCAACCCCTGGTATGGCACGCCCGACAACACCTTCACCCTCCGCCAACCCTACCTCCAGCCCAACGGCTACGTCGCCTTCCGCCCCCTCGCCGCCTTCGACCACGTCGGCCCCTTCGGCGGCGGCGACTGGCACACCATGAGCTTCGGCGACCTGCTCATCTACGCCCGCAGCGGCGGCGCCGGCCGCGACGGCGTGGTGGTTTATCGGATGCAGTTCAACAACTTCGACGACCCCGCCACCCGCTCCGTCACCCCGCTCTTCGTCGCCTCGCTGAACGAGGGCTTCTCCGCCTACTGGCCCACCCTGTTCAGCGACGGCTCCGGCCTCTACGTCATCGGTTCCACCACCGACGTGCTCATGGCCGCCGACATCACCCCCGCCGCCAGCCCGGGCGGCGACGACTCCGTGTCGCTCGTCTCCAGCCTCACCGTGCCCGGCTTCACCAACGCCTCGTATCCGACTTTCCAGGACCAATTCGGCTTCATCCACAACCGCAAGGTGGACATGACCCGCTTCCTCGCCGGCGACCCCGCCCCCATCACGCTCACCCTCAACGAATACGCCCCGCCCGTCCCATCCGGCGTCCCCGCCCCGACCATCGGGGTCAACACCTCCCAGATGTCGCTGCCGCTCGGCAACCTCTGGCTCACCGGCGGCTACCCCATCCCCGGCTCCTCCCAGGGCCTCGGCGTCTGGGTCCACCAACAGGCCCCCGACACCACCCGCCCCCGCGTTAGCTACCACATTCCACAGGCCAACCGCTTCGGCTACCCGCGCCACGCCCCGCTCAGCTTCCTCCTCCACGAACACGGCCGCTCCGGCGGCCCGCGCAACGGCATCGACTTCCTCGTCCGCCCCGTCCTCCCCGGCGGCACCCTCGGCGCCGCCGTATCCGGTTTCCTGATCCACGATTTCTCCGGCGTGCTGACCTTCACGCCCTCCGCCGGCCTCGCCGCCGACACCACCTACCAGGTGGACTTCGTCGCGAACGACGCCGGCACGCCCGCCAACCCCGCCGACGACACCGGCTTCCTCGACGCCGCCGGCAACCTCATCGAGCCCTACTCGTTCCGCTTCTCCACCGGCGCCGGCATTAACGCCGCCCCGCCGCCGTCCTTCACCGGCCTCTCCGCGTCCACCTATCAACCCGCCCCCGGCGCGCCCGTCACCGTCACCGCCGCAGCCACCGGCTCCACCGCCCTCGAATACCGCTTCAACTTCGACGGCACCTGGTCCGCCTGGTCCGCCTCGCCCTCCGCCCAAAGCACCTACGCCGCCGCCGGCCGCCCCCGCGTGCTCGTGCAGATCCGCGACAGCAACGGCGCCATCGTCACCCGCTCGCTCAACCTCCTCGTCCTCCCCACGCCGCCCGCCGGTCCCCGGCCCACCCGGAGCTCCACCCTCGCCGTGGGCGACGATCCCGCCGGCCGCCGCGTCTGGGTGGTCAACCCCGACGCCGACACCGTCGCCGTGCTCGACGCCGCCACCGGGCAAAAACTCGCCGAGCACTCCACCGGCCCCGGCTCCAACCCCCGCTCCATCGCCCGCGACGCCCTCGGCCGCTACTGGGTCACCTGCCACCGCAGCGACCAGCTCCGCGTGTTCAACCCCGACGGCTCCGTCGCCCACACCCTCGCCCTGCCCTTCGGCTCCGCCCCCTTCGGCGTCGCTCCCTCGCCCGACGGGCAGTCGCTCTACGTCACCCTCTACGGCTCCGGCCACCTCCGCCGCTACTCCGCCGCCGCGCCCGCCGCCGCCCCGACCATCCGCGCCACCGGCTTCCCCAGCCCGCGCGCCCTCGCCGTCTCCGCCGACGGCACCCGCGTGCTCGTGACGCGTTTCATCTCCCCGGACCGCGAGGGCTGGGTGGTCGAGTTCGCCGGCGCCTCCCCCGCGCTCGACGCCGTGCGGCTCTTCACCCTCGCCTCCGCCATCACCACCGACGGCGGCGACCGCGCCGCCGGCACGCCCAACTACCTCGCGAGCATCGCCCTCTCGCCCGACGGCACCCGCGCCGCCATCGCCTCGAAACAGGACAACATCGACCGCGGCCTCCTCCTCGGCAACCGCGACCTCACCCACGAGACCACCGTGCGCGCCGTGGTGTCGTTCCTCAACCTCGCCACCAACACCGAACTGGCCGACAGCCGCCGCGATTTCGACAACTCCGAGAGCCCCTCCGCCCTCGCCTTCACCCCCCTCGGCGACACCCTCCTCGTCGCCCTCCAGGGCAACAACCAGGTCAAGAGCCTCGACATGCTCGGCCTCGCCCCCGCGCCCGACGCCGCCAACAGCGCCGGCGCCGCCATCACCTCGCCCGCCGTCGTCACCCTCGAGCTGGGCACCGGCCTCGCCCCCCAGGGCCTGCTGATCGATCCGGTCGCCAACCGCCTGTTCGTGCAAAACTTCATGGACCGCTCCGTCACCGTGCGCGACGCCGCCCCGCTCCTGCTCGAAAACCGCACCACCCTGCCCCTCCTGGCCACGACCGACACCGTCGCCACCGAGCCCCTCGCCCCCGACGTTCTCCTCGGCAAACAAATCTTCTACAACGCCGCCGACCCCCGCATGTCCGCCGACAGCTACATCAGTTGCGCGTCCTGCCACGTGGACGGCGGCCACGACGGCCGCGCCTGGGACTTCACCGGCCGCGGCGAAGGTCTGCGCCGCACCACCGACCTGCGCGGCCGCTCCGGCGTCGCCCACGGTAACGTCCACTGGTCCGCCAATTTCGACGAGATCCAGGACTTCGAACACGACATGCGCGGGCCCTTCGGCGGCACCGGTTTCCTGCCCCTCGCCCCCGCCGACTTCGCCCGCCTCCACCCCAGCCCCGCCAGCGGCAAAACCGGCCTCAGCCCCGAGCTCGACGCTCTCGCCGCCTACGTCGCCTCGCTCACCCCTGACCACGTGCCGCGCAGCCCCGCCCGCCAGCCCGACGGCACCCGCTCCGCCGCCGCTCTGCGCGGCCGCGACGTGTTCGCCGCCCAGTCCTGCACCGATTGCCACTCCGGCCCCGGCCTGACCGACAGCGTGCGCGGTCCCGTATCCACGCCCAACCTACACGACACCGGCACCCTCTCCGCCCTTTCCGGCCTGCGCCTCCACGGCCCGCTCGAGGGCGTCGACACCCCCACCTTGCACGGTCTGCACGCCACCCGCACCTACCTCCACCACGGCGAGGCCGGCACCCTCGCCGACGTCTTCGCCTACGCCGGCGGCGCCCTCCGCCTCCCCGTCGAGCCCGGCCCCGGCCCCACTCCGGCCGCCACGCTCGCCCCCGGCGTCGAGGTGATCACCCCCGCCTCCGTCGGCCTCTTCCTCGACACCCCCGTCCAGGGCGGCGGCGGCTTCCTGCGCGGCCCGCTAGGCGGCGGCATGGCCGGACTCGGCGCGGGCGGCGGCCTCCGCTTCACCGGCATCGACGGCGGCCTCGCCGGAGGCACCGCGCGCATCGCCCTTCGCTACGTCTGCCAATACAACGGCGGCACCGCCCTCCTCCGCGTCAACGGCGTGCAACAAACCCTCACGGTCCTCCGCCAGCTCCCCGACACCGGCTGGATGACCTCCGGCTGGCGCTGGGTCGTCGTCGAGGCCCCGCTCAACGCCGGCGCGGTCAACACCATCGAAATCCTCCGCGGCTCCATCGACCTGTCGGTCAACGCCCTCCTTGTCGCTAACGCCGACGACCTCGCCGCCGCCCATCCCCACCGCCGCGTGCTCGCTCTCCCCACCAACCAGCGCGACGACCTCACCGCCTACCTCCTCTCCCTCGACGCCCGCGACGACGCCGGCACGCCCCTCGCCGCCCCCGCACCGCCCGCCCCTAACGCGCCCGCCATCGTCACCCCGCCCACCACCCAAACCCTCGCCCTCGGCAACCCCCTCGCCCTCCACGTCGTGGTCGGCGGCACCGGCCCCTTCACCTACCAATGGCGCCGCGGCCCCACCCCGGTCGGCCTCAACTCGCCCGTGTTCGAGTTGACCGCCGCTACCCTCGCCGACGCCGGCGCCTACACCGTCACCGTGACCAACACCGCCGGCCAGGCCGTCTCCACACCCGCCCAGATCACGATCAACCCCGCCCTCGCCATCGCCACGACCGAGCTCCCCCGCGCCACCGTGGGCCGGCCCTACCAGTTCGGCCTCACCGCCCTCGGCGGCATCGACGCCCGCGCCTGGAGCCTCATCGCCTCCACCCTCCCGCCCGGCCTCGCCCTTGGCGCCGACGGCCAGCTCACCGGCACGCCCGTCGCGCCCGCCCGCGCCACCTTGACCTTCCGCGTCGCCGACAGCTCCGGCGCCGCCACCCGCGTGCTCGCCCTCGACGTCCGCCCACGCGGCGGTTTCTCCACCGACCCCGATCTCGTGCTCCACTACACCTTCGACGAAGGCTCGGGCAATCGCGTGTGGGACGCCGCCACTGCGGGCAACAACCACGGGACCGACGTGCCCAACATCCCCGCCGGCTTCCCCGTCAACGGCCAGGCCTCCTGGGTCCCCGACGGCCGCTTCGGCGGCGCCTACGGCTCGGCCAACCTCGCCGCCGGCCTCGCGCCCTTCTTCCCAGCCAACCAGGGAGACTTGAATTTCGATCCCCGCGCCGAGCCCTTCACCGTCTCGGTCTGGGTGCGCACCACCACGCCCGACGGCTACCGCACCATCATCAGCAAAAACGGTTTCGCCGACGAAAACTGGAACGTGCAATATCGCCTCTGGACCACCAACCCCGGCACGACCATCCAGGGCGTTTCCGGCAACGGCTGGAG
>JAIXVP010000424.1 GCA_027482905.1 Opitutaceae bacterium | reverse complement strand
TCCACGCCCCAGGCATAGGAGCGAACCAGCGCGTTGCCGTTCAAAGCATCCAGTTCGGTCAGCAGGTTCCAACCGTCATACAAAAACTTCGTCTCCGAGTTTAAAACAAAAGCTGAGGTTGAAGCGTTCCAGGTCTTGACGATTTTGCGGATGCGGCGGCCTCGCGAATCGTAGGCGAACTCCAGGCGCTGGCGGGGCAGGCTGGAAGCCTGCGCCACCACATCGGCCCGTGTCTCCACTGCGATCAACCGGTTCTCGGCGTCCCAAGTATAATCCCAGCGGCCATCGCGGGTGAGGTTGCCGTCGTCGTCGTATACAAAGGCCTCGGGGGTCTGCGGCACGAAGGCGGTGCGATTTTCCGCTGTGGTTTGCACGGGCGGGCCGGCCTTGGTCGCGGTGACCGCCACCGCCGCATTCACCGGTCCGCCGCCGTTGGCCGCGGTGATAGCTTTATAAAAATCCTTGCCGGTGCGGGTGGCGGCAACTCCGTCCACCGTCACGGTTGCGCCGGTCTGCGCCTCGCCGCGCACATCGGCCGCGCCGGGCACCTGACGGCTTGCATAGCGATTCAGAAGATCGGGCGTGTAGTCGGCGCTGCGGCCGTTTGTGACCGTATTCGTGCGGTTGCCGATGTCATCAAAGGTGTAGCCGAAGGAGTAGCCCGGCAGCGGAGTGGTGTTATTCGCGAGGCGCTTTTGGGCACTCGTGACCTGACCGATATCGTCGTAACCAAAAGCCCAGCGGCGACCATCCTCCAGCTCTACCCCGGTGCGTTGGTTGGCGGCGTTGAGCGTGTAGTCGCGCAAGACCTGATTGTTGCCGCCGACCACGGAGCGGACGAGATCCACCCGGCCCACCGTGTCGTAGATCGTCTCATGGCGCACCCGCTCCACGCCCACCCGTTTGATAGTGGTCTTGTTGTGGGCGGAGGTGCCCGGCTCGTAGCCAAGGACGGCGGAATGGAAACCCTGGTTAACCTGCCCCAGCCGCCCGGCCTGATCGTAGCCATAGTCGAGAGCGTAGCCGCCGTCGGTGGCGAGGGCCTGCGGGCGGTGCCGCGAGTCGTAGCCACGGGCGAGGCTGCGGCCGGCGAGAAGACCGGTGCCCGCGTAGGTTTCGCCCGAGAGATTCAGGCTCGCGGGGTCGTAAGCGCGGGTGAGAGTCCCGGCGGCGTCGGTGGTCACGGAGGGGCGTCCCGCCCGGTCGAAAACGTGGGTCACGTCCGGAGTGCTATCGGAATAGTCGACCGAGTCGAGTTCGCCGGCCGTGTTGTGCCCGTAGGTGGTGACGAGCGGCTGTCCGTCGACGGTGCGAACCCAGGTGCGGGTGAACGGGCGGCCGGCGTTTGTATAGGTATAGCTCGGCCCCTTGCCGTCTTCGTAGCGCTTGTTTTCGAGCCAGCCGCGCTGGCTGTGATAGTTCCAGGTGGTCACGGCCGCGCCGGCGCCGGTGTGGCTGGCGGGGTTGTAGTCCTGCCAGGTGGTCAGGGTTTTGAGCCGCCCCTGGCGGTCGTAGGTGCGATACTCCGGGTAGGCGCGCGAACCCCAAACCCGCTTCACGGAACCGTCCGCCCAATACCGGGTGTGGGTCGTGGTGGTGTCGGGGTGGGTCACGGAGGTGACGGCGCCCCGGTCGTTATGGCCGTAGGTCGTTACCTGCGGTCCGTCGCCGGGATCGGGCGTGGTGACGGTGTAAAGTTGGTCGGCCGTGTCGTAGGCGAGCGTGGTGGTGCCGCGGGCGTCGGTCACTTTCCACAGGCGGCCGTAGCCGTCATATTGGTTGGTCACGGAAACGACCGTGCCGCCCGAGGCGTCCTGGCGGACCTCGCTCGTCACCCGGTCGCCCAGGCGGGTGCGGATGATCCGGGTTTGGTCGGGCAGCGTGGTCGTCTCGGTGCGCACGCCGCTTTGGGTGTCCTGGGCGATGACGATTTGTGTGGTCTGGGTGCCTAGTGCGGTTCGCCAGCTGCGAGAGCCGTCCACCGCCGTTTCGTCCACGGAGACGGTGCGCGGGGTGTCGCCGTCCTCGATCCACTGTTCGGCCAGGGTCTTGGCCACGGTCAGCCCGTCGCGCGTTCCGTAGGTGGTCGTGGTGCGGGTGATGCGGTCGGCGGTGGTTCCGCTCGCACCATAGTTGATTTGCCCGTCCCGGTTCAGGTCGAGGGCGGTGACAACGTGCTCGCCGTCCGCGTCCCGCGTGTAGGCGAAGAGGGTTTGCACACCGTCGGCATCGGTTTGGCGCTTCGGACGCCCGGCGGGATCGTATTCCGTTTCGGAATGCGCACCCTGCGGGTAGGGGTATTCGACGCGGACGAGCTCGCCGAGCATCGAGTAAACGGAGGTCACGGTTTCGCTCTCGGAGTCGTTTTCCCCGACTTTGATTTCGGTGACGGCCCGGCCGACATCGGCCGAATCGTAAGTCCATTTGGTGATGAGCACGCCATTGCGCCGGAACTCCAGGGGCACGCCGTTGCCCGACGTGATAGAAACTTCCTCCAGCGCGTCGTCGGCGCCCGAGGCGGACTCCGCCCGGTTGGTGGTTTTAACCCACTGCCCGTTGCTGTTGACGGTTTCGGAGTAGGTGACGGCGCCGCCACCCAAACGCCAGGTGGCGGTGAGATTGCCCGCGAGGTCATAGTCGGCGGTGGCGATGAGGCGTTCGTTGGTGCCACCTAGACGTTGATAGGTTTTCCGGACACGGCCGAGTGCATCGAGTTCGTTGCGTTCACCGGAAACGAAGGTGCCGGAGACGGAGCGGATTTCCTCGCCGGCCTCGCGGTCGAGACCGTCGTAAAGGATGGTGCGGACCAAGCCGTCAAAGGTGATGGTTTCCAAGCGTCCGCAGCAGGTTGAATAGGTGCGGGTTTCCTCCTTGCCGTTGCGCACGGTGAGGGTGGGCGTCCCGTGGACGGGGTCGCGCTCCAGGATCTCTTCGCTGGCGAAAACGAGGTTGGTGGCGATGTCTCGCTCTTCGGAGGCGACGAGGCGCCCTTGG
>JAIXVP010000410.1 GCA_027482905.1 Opitutaceae bacterium | reverse complement strand
CGAAATCCGAATGGCGAAAAAATCACCGGAGAACGAACTTCCCACGAACGCCACGCCGGACACATCCGCCTCCGAACCTTCATCCTTCGGGTTTCGTCCTTCGGATTTGCGCGCGGAAGACCCGTCCGCGTCTTCCGCGCGCGAACGCCGCCTCTTCGCCGACGGGGTGTTCTTCACGCCCGACGGCCGGGCGCGCCTGCTCTTCGACGCGCCACGCCCCATGCCCGAGCCGCCCGACGCCGATTATCCCTTCCTGCTCAACACCGGCCGCGGCACCTCCGCCCAGTGGCACACCGGCACCCGCACCGACAAGAGCGACGTCCTCCGCAAACTCGCCCCGCGCGCCCTGATCGTCGAAATCCATCCGGAGGACGCCGCCCGCCTCGGCCTGGCCGACGCCGCTCCCGTCCGGGTCCGCTCCCGTCGCGGCGAGGCCCGCGCCACCGTCGTGGTCACCGCCACCGTCCAGCCCGGCGTGGTCTTCATGCCCATGCATTTCGAGGCCGTGAACCGGCTCACCTTCCCGTCCTTCGACCCCCACAGCCGCCAGCCCTCCTACAAGGCCTGCGCCGTCGCCCTGGCCCAGGACTCGCCCGGCGGATAATCCATTTTCCAAGGTCTGCTTCCCTCCGACCTTTCCCGCCTACGACAACTGATTCATGTCCCGCTTCCTGCGCCCGCCCCCCGATCAATGCGGCGCCGCCTTCCAGCGCGCCACATGCGGGTCCCGCACCTCGTAGATCGCCGGCAGCCGGCTCGGCCGCATAAAAAACACCAGCGCCGCCGGCTGGTGGTCCTCAAAACGCCACGGCGGCGTGGTCCGACCCAGAAACCGCATGCCGAAGGTCTCCGGACCCTGCTGAAACCGACCCCAGGCCGTTGTCGGGGACGTGCGCGCACCCGCCGAGAAGAGTTTCCCGTCCGTCGTCCGGAAATACGGCTCCGCGATCATCCCGAAATTGCCCGTCTGCCGACGCCGCCGCGCGTCGGGATGATCCCAGCGCAGCTCGACCGCCCCCGGCCCGTCCACCACCCGGTGGCGAAAGCAAAAAACCTCGCCCGGCTCCAGACGCCAGCCCCTGGGCAGAGGCAACTCCGCCACCGCCGGCCGCAACCCGACCCCGGGGAAGCCGGTGATGTGCAGGCGCCATCCGCCGTCGGTCTCCTCCACCGCCACGCCCTCCGTCACCAGCCAGCGTCCGTCCCGCCGCAGCGCCGGCTCCTCCGGCGCGAGCCAACGGTTTTCCAGCAGCCGCCGATTCGCCGCCGCCTCCTCGGGGGCAAAACGGAAGTCCCGTCGCTCCGCCACCGTCATGCCGCCCGGGAAAGGATAAAAGCGGCTGGCCCAACGCGTCGTCGTGCGCGCCTCGCCCACCCTCACCCGCGCCGCCAGACTCACCTCGGTCGGCCGGTAGCCGCCCCCCTCGACCGAGGCCACCACCTCGAGCTCGCGCCGTTCGCCCGGCTCCAGTCGCCATGTCTCGGTCAGCGGTCCCTCCGCCTCCGCCGGCAACAACTCCGCCGGCCACGCCAGCGACACCTCCGCCGCCGTATCCGAAAAATTATACAACACCACCACGCCCCGCCCGAGGCGTCGGGGCGCCTCCGCGCCGGCGATGAGGTCCATGTCGCGTAGAAAATACCCGTCGTTCGCCTTCACCGGCTGGGTCGCCGAACCCGCGATGAAATCCAGCACCACCGGCGACGCCGCCTCGGTCCGCACCAACCAGTCGCGGGCGTGCCGACGCCCGTGCTCCACCGCCCGCGCCTCCAGCCAGGCCAGGGCCGGGGAGGCCTCCCAGCCCGCGTCGCCCCATTTCTCCCCTATCCGTTCCATCCAGGGCTCGACCGCCCTGGCCCCGAAGTCCCCGGGGCGAAACGTCACCCCCGCCGCCTGAAACTCGCCTTCCCGCGCCGGACCCGAACCGCTCGCACCCGGAGCCGGCGGCAGGGTCAAACCGAACTCCTTCATATTGTGCTCGAAATACGGCGGAATCAAAAACGCCATCGGAGCCGCGATCCGCAGCCGCTCGGTTTGCCGCGCCACGTCCTGGAAAAACCGCCACTGGCGCACCCGCCCGTCCGTCGTGCGACCATCGACGCCGTCGAGCAGGCTGTAGCCCCATTCGGTGATGAACACCGGCCACCGCCGCGTCTCGGAGGTCGCTCCGCGGGGGATCACCGACCGCCCCGCGGCCGAGGCGCCGACGGCGGCCCGAAACTGATCGTAAACACCGGTGAAATCCCGCGCGAAACCGTAGTAGTGGAAGTTAAATCCGTCCGTGTAGGAAAAATACCCGTTCCGGCCGAGCTGCTCGAAATGCGGCCCCGGCGGGAGGCCCGGCGCCGCCATCAGCACCAAGGCCTTCCCCGCCCACTCCTCGCCGCCCGCCCCCAGCCCCAGCGCGACCGCCTTGTGGTAGGCGGCGAAAACATCCGCGTTGTCCGCGAAAAACAGAATGTCCGGCTCGTTGTCGAATTCCCACGCGTCCACCAGATCCCCGTAGACGTCGGCCAGATAGCGTCCCCGCGCGAAAGCCTCGCGCAACTCCAGCGGCGCCCGGCTCCCCGGACCCTTGCCCGGCCGCACCTTGGTCCAGTGGAGCGGATCCCACCGCAACATGCACACGAGGCGGTAACCCTTGGTCCTCAGCGACGCCAGCGCCTCGCGTTGCGCCGCCACCGCCTCCGGTTCCGACGCCAGTCCGTTGAGCCCCCGGATTCGCAACCAGGAACGTCCCGCCCCGGTCGAATCAGTCGCAGGCGCGGCCGGCATCACCGCCGCCGCCTGCAACGCGGACATGGCTGTGTCGTAACCCGCCGCGCCGAGCCCGCCAACCACCCCGCAGGCCAACACCCAGGGCAAAACTCGGCGACACAGGGAGGAGAGAAGGTGGATGATCATACGAAGAAAAGGCCGATGGCGGGGGCGGGGACGATGAAACGCTCCCCACGGTTCTCACGAATGAACCCGGTTTATCCACCTTGAAATCACCCCTGCGCCATCGCCCATTCCGCCGATTCCGCGGGGCTTTTCGACGCGGCCGCTCGACGAACGCCCTATCGATGGAGATGGAGCCCGTTTTATGCGTGGTCGAAACCCTTCGCCGCGTGTTCCAGCAGGCGCGGATCGCCCCCCGGGGCGAGGGCGTTTTCCATCGCCGCCCGCGCCTCCGTCGCTTCGCCCGCGCGATCATGTCCGCCCTCCGCCTCCTACGCGACCGCCGGAGCCTCGTGGCCGGCGGCCGCGACTTCGATCACGATCGCGCGGGGCAGGAAACCGACGGCCAGACCAGGGTCTTCGGAGCACGCGGCAGCCGCGCCGACATCACGCTCGTCACCCAAAGCGGCCACACCTTCGTTCGCGCGCCCTACGTCCGCCCCGAATCCGCCGTAATCGCCGAACCGCGATCCCGCCACCGCCTTGAAGGCCGCCCGAAACGCCACACGCAAGATTGCCGGTTTGGGATAAAACGGCCCGGCCCCGGCGCTTCTCGACCCGCCCCACCCATTCAGGAGGCGGTGGAAATAGCCCGCACCGTCTCCTGGAACTCCTTAATCTCGAAGGGTTTTTGCAGGAAACCGGCCAAGCCCTTGCCGGCGAAGCGGGTCATCACCTCCTGCTGGTTGAAGCCGCTGACCAGGATCACGCGCACGCCCGGCCGCAGGTGGCGGAGCTGGCGGAAGGTTTCCTCGCCGTCGAGGCGCGGCATGGTCAGGTCGAGCAGGACGAGGTCGAATTTCTGCGGGTCGGCGGCGAACAACTCCACCGCCTCCCGGCCGTCGTTGGCCAGCTCGACCGCAAAGCCCATGCGCTCGAAGAGCCGCGCGGACAGCACCCGCACGCTCTCCTCGTCGTCCACCACCAACACGTTGCCGTTCCCCTTCCAATCGGCCGGTCGGGCCGGGGGCGCGGCGGGTTCGGGGTTTTCCCCGGTGGAGAGGCACGGGAAGAGCAGCCGGAAGGTGGAGCCCTTGTCGGGCTCGGAGTAGACCTTGATCGCGCCCCGGTGCCCGCGCACGATGCCGAGCACCGCCGCCAGACCGAGGCCGCGACCGGCGAATTTGGTGCTGAAGAAGGGATCGAAAATCCGCGCGAGCGTCTCCGCCGTCATGCCGTCGCCGTTGTCGCTGATCTCGACGAAGACGTAGTCGCCCTCCGCCAGCGACTCGCCGTGGATGAAGCTCCGCAGGTAGTCGGCGCCGACCCGGGACAGACCGGACCCGATCGCGACGACCCCGCTGCGCTCGCCGATGGCCTCGGAGGCGTTGATGATGAGGTTCATCAGGATCTGCCGCATCTGGGTGGCGTCGGCCTCGATCAACGGGAGCGGATCGGTCAGCTGGAAACGCAGGACGCAGTGCTTGCTGATCGAGATTTCCAACAGGCGCGCGGTCTCGCGGATGATCTGGTTGAGGTTGACCGCCTGGATGACGAAGCGGCCGCGGCCGGAGTAGGCCAGCATCTGCTTGCAGAGGTCGGCCGCGCGCCGCGACGCCTGCTCGATCTGCCCGACCAGATCGAGGTCTCCGGATTCGGGGCCGAGATTGGTGCGCAGGAGGGACGCGTTGCCCAGCACCGTGGTCAGCAGGTTGTTGAAATCGTGGGCGATGCCGCCGGCCAGGACGCCCAGGCTTTCCAGCTTGGCGGTGTCGGCGATCTTCTTGTCCAGGCGCGCGCGGTCGGCGGCGTGTTTCTTCAACTCCGAGAGGTCCTGAACCACGCCGAGGTAGCCGTTGATCGCACCGTGCACGTCGTGCAGGCAGGTGACCGACGAAAGCACCGGGAAGCGGGTGCCGTCGCGGCGGATGAGGTTCCACTCGTTGCGGTCGGCCTCCCCGGTCTCCCGTGCCTTGGCCACGAAGGTATCGAAACCCGGCGCGACAGGCCGGCCGAACTCGGAGGAGAGCGCGGCGGCCCGCGCGGCGACCTCGCCGGCGTCGTGCCAGAGCGCCGGCGTGGCCCGCCCGAGCACCTCGTCGGCGGCGTAGCCCAGGAGGATCTCGCCCGCCCGGTTGAAATGCGTCACCACGCCCTCGGTGTCGGTGGCCACCACGATGTAGTCCGTAGAGGCCAGGATCGCGTCCTGCAGCTCGTTCGCCCGCCTCAGCTCGGCGGCGGCCCGCTTCTGGGCGGAGATGTCGGTCTGGATGGTGACGTAACGCTCGGGCCGCCCTTCGACGTCGTAGAAAGGCACCACGGTGGCCGCCACCCAGTAGACTGTCCCATCGCGGGCCCGGTTGCAGATCTCGCCCCACCAGACCTTACCGGCGGTGATGACCGCGAACATGTCCTGGAAAAACTCCCGCGGGTGCACGCCGGAATTGATCAGGCGGTGGGTCCGGCCGATCAACTCCGCCTCGGTGTAGCCGGAGATCTCCTGGAACTTGCGGTTGGCATACACCACGACGCCGTCGAGGTCGGTCATGGCCACGATGGAATGCTGATCCATCGCGAACTGCTGCCGACTCACCTGATCGAGCGCCGCCCGCAGGCGCTGGTCGGCGTGCTTGCGCACCGTCACATCGGTGATGAACCCATGCCACAGGGTGCCGCCGTCCGGTTCGCGCTCGGGCACGGACTCGCCCAGCAGCCACCGTTCGGTGCCGTCCGGGAAACGCACGCGGTATTCGTGCCGCCACGTCTCCAGCGTCTCGGCCGAGCGGTTGATCGACTCGACCACACCCGGCACGTCATCCGGATGCAGAATGGCGAAAACCGGCGCGGCCTCGGCCACCACGTCTCCAGGCGCCACGCGATAGATTTCACGGATGCCTTCGCTGGCGTAGGGAAAACAACTGCTCCCGTCGGGCCGGAGCCGGAACTGATAGATCACCCCCGGCACGCGTGCGGAGATTTTTTCCAGTCTATCCCGCAGGCCCTCCTTCTGGCGCATCGCATGGCGCAGCGCGATCTGCGCGACCACCAGTTCAGCCAAATCACGCAGCGTTTCGATGTCCGCCTCGCTCCACTCCCGGGGCCGACGGTCGATGGCGCAAAAGGACCCCACCACGAAGCCGTCGGGCGTGCGCAACGGAAAGCCAAGGTAGCTCCGCACCCCGAGATCGCGGATGGCGAGGTTGCCCGCGACCAAGGGATGCGCGACCGCGTCATTGATCACCAGGGGTTCACCGCTGGTCACCACATGCTGGCAAAAGGAATGGGAAAGCGGCGTCTGCCGCGCGTCGCACACCGGCCCTTCGAGTCCGATGGCGGATTTGAAAAACTGCCGATCCTCCGTCACCAAGCTCACCAGAGAAACCGGCGCGGTCAAAAATCGGGAGACGAGCCTGGTCAGCCGATCAAAAGCCTCCTCGGCCGGCGTATCCAACAGCCCCAGCTCGGCCAAAGAGGCCAGTCGCTTGGGGTCGTTGAGGTAAGACATACGGATTTACATCGGTAAAAATGCCGTGTCCTTGACTCTGGCAACCCAAGATTCCGCCGTAACCCAGTCGTCTCATGGCTGGCTAACCCGCAAACGGACAAACACGCGGGACGCGGCGGAATCGAAGCCGAGCGCGAGCCGCTCCAGCGTCTCGGTCGAGGATTCGACCACCGGCGCACCCGGCAGAGCGGTCCAAGTCGTTAGGTCAGAGGAGTTTTCCACCACCGCCGTGATACCGGCGGCCTGGCGATTGCGCGGATAGCGCGCGATCCAGCGCCCCGGCCCGTCGGCCGCCAAGGTGAGGCCGTCGCCCGCCGGCGAGAAGAGTTTCGGGTCCGAGCCCAGGCTGTATTCAATCAAGTTCGGCCGACCGTCCAAATCGGGATCGGCTCCGGGCGCGGCGTCGGCGCCGGACAGGCCGTTCAACGCCAGCCAGGTGGCGAAGCCCGGCGTGAGCGTGACGCCCGCGGTGGCGGAGGCGACGGAGCCGGCCGAGTTGGAGACGCGCACCCAATACGAGGTGGCGGCGAGCAGGGCCGGCGTGGTGAAGGTCGCCGCGTTGGTGCCGACCGGCGCCGAGGTATCGCCGGACGTCCCGCGGAACCACTGGTAAACCAGCGGCGCGGTGCCGTTCGCTGCGACGGTGAGCGTGGCGCTTTGCCCGCCGACGATCGCCTGACCGACGGGCTGGGTGGTGATCGCCGGCGCGACGACCACCGGGGCGTCGGCGTTGGCGGTGCGCAGCCAGTTCGCCTTGGGCCAGACCACGCGGCCCGCGCCGGCGCCCGCCTCCAGGATTTGCGGGAGATTCGCAGGGTCGTCCATGGGCGGCGCGGCGTAGGGCGCGGAGCCGTCGGGCGTGTTCCAGGCAAAGGGAATCACGGGCGCCTGGAACGGACCCATCGGGCTGCCTACGTCGGTGCTGTCGCCGCGCACCGTGGTGGTGGTGCCGTTGGCGTTGAGGAACCGGTAGATCGTATCCACCGACTTGATCTTGCCGGTGTAGGCGGGATTGGCGGGGTCGGTCTGGTTGTTGCGCAGCGGGGTGAGGCAATCGCGGTAGACGGACTTCTCGACCAGGATCGCGCCGCCCTCGGTGGAGATGGAGCCGTTGAGGAAGGGGTTAAAACTGTAGGTGTTTTCCAACGACGTCTGCGCGGCGGTCGACATGGCGGCCTTGCGGGCGTCGCGCAGGCGCTTGGCGACGAGGGCGCGGGAATCGTCCACGTAGATGTTGTAGTTGTGGACCTGTCCGCCGCGCAGGCGGGGCACGCAGCGATCCCAGATGTTTTCGAACCACTGGTGGTGGAAGGTGGCGGAGAGGACGTCGTTCTGGGCGTCGAGCTCGGTCGCGCCCATGAGGTGGCCCTTGTCGTGACCCTGGATGATCTGGATGATATCCTCCATGCTGAAGCCATTGGTGCGAAGAAAATTATAGAAAGGTCGCGACGCCCGGTTGGCCTCCAACGCGGCGATCTGCTGGCGCACGAAGCTGTTGGGGTTGGTGGCGCCGTCGTCGCCGACATAGCGGCACCACGAGAAGGTCACGTATTGGGTGCCCTTCTTCATGTCCGCGATGCCGTCGTAGGCCTTGGTGAAGGTGCAGTGGTCGATCCAGACGTTGGCGACCGACCCGCCGTTGCTGAGGACGATGAAGTCCCAGTCGTTCGAATCGAAGTCGCCCTTGGTGGCCTCGTCCCACTCCCAGAGTTCGTCGAAGCGCAGGTTGCGGATGATGATGTTGGAGGTGCCCTTGATGTTCAGGCCGGCGTGCCGGAGGGTGGAGCCGTTGGCGGAGAAAATGGTCAGGCCGCCGCTTTTCGGGACGACGTCGATCAAGGCGACCCCGGTGGTGATGAGACGCGGGTGGAGTTTGGGCACGGCGTGTTCGCGATAGTTGCCGAGGAGGCGCGTGGCGGCGTCGACCTCGTTGTAGCCGAGGTCGAGGTCGTTCATGATTTCGATCACGCGGACCGCGCCGGCCGTCTTGGAGGCGTCGGAGATGGCCTTCACGAACTCGTAGGGGGTGAAACACTTCCGGTAGGTGGCGTCGGTCTCGGCGACGACCCCGCCGCCGGTGGTGCCGGTCCCGAGTTTCGCGAAGCCGTGCAAATCGAAGGCGGACCAGGCCAGCTCGGTGGTCACGGTGAGCGTGACGGCCGCGCTCGGGGCCGAGCCGAGGGTGTTGCTGACGACAACGTCGAAGACGGCGCCGGAATCGGAGACCTGCAAGTTGGCCAGGGTCAGCGTGGCGCCGTTGGCCCCGGGTATGGCCACTCCGCCCCGGCGCCATTGATAAGCCAGCGGCGCGGTGCCGATCGCGCCGACGGAGAAGGTGGCGCTGGCGCCGACGTAGACGGCCTGGTTGACCGGATGCGTCGTGATGCTCGGGGGGCCGTTGACGGTGAGCGCGGCGGCGGCGCTGGTGGTCGCGCCGCCCGGCCCCTGGACGACCACGTCGTAGGCTCCGGCGTCGGCGAACTGGACGTTGGTCAACGCCAGCGTGGCCGCCGTGGCCCCGGAAAGCGCGACGCCGGCCTTGCGCCACTGGTAGGTGAACGGACCGTCGCCCGAGGCGACCACGGAGAAGCTCGCCGAAGCGCCGACCAGCACGGTCGCGGCCGACGGCGGCGTGGCGATGAGCGGCGGGAGCAGCACCGTCAGTTGCGCGACGGCACTGGGGGTGGATCCGGCGGAATTGCCGACCGTGACGGAGTAGTCGCCCGCGTCGCTGGCGGAGACGTTGGGAATGTTCAGGGTGGCGGCGATGGCACCGGAGATGGGCGCGACGCCCTTGAACCACTGGTAGGAAAGCGGCGCGGTGCCGGTGGCGACGACGGTGAACGCGGCGCTACCGCCGGCCGCCACCGAGACGCTCGCGGGCTGGGTCGTGATGGCAGGCGCGACGGCCACGCTCGAGACGGTAAGGGTCGCGGTCGCGCTGGTCGCCGAGCCGACGGAATTCGTCGCCACCACGGAGTAGTCCCCGGCGTGGGACACGTCGACGCTCGGAATGGAGAAACTCGCCGCGGTGGCGCCGGAGATGGGCCCGAGGCCCTTGAACCACTGGTAGGTCGGGGCGGGGCTGCCCGAGGCGGCGGCGGTGAAGGTCACCGAGTCACCGAGCGACGCCGACACGGAGGCGGGTTGAACCGTAAAAACCGGCGCGCTGTCCTCGGTGCGGGCGACGGCGGAGAAGACCACATCGT
>JAIXVP010000181.1 GCA_027482905.1 Opitutaceae bacterium | reverse complement strand
CGGGGATCGAGGCCTTTCTATCCCGCCTCGCGGTCTATGACATCGCAGTCGACGACCAAACAATGGAACGCGCGTGGCAAAAGACCTTCGACCTCGCCTTGCAGCATGGGCTATCCACCTACGATGCGTCCTATTTGGAACTGTCCCTGCGCCGCGGCCTGCCCTTGGCGACCCTTGACCGCCCGCTAGCCGCCGCCGCCCGCGCCAGCGGTGTGCCGGTCTTGCTCGCGCCTTGACCGCCGATCCGGGCGCCGAACCTGGTTCTTAGCGCAGCGATCAGAGCGAAGCGCCTCCGCAGCGCACGGCGAGTTGGGCCATGCCCGCATTGGACCCGTCTGCGCCCCCCGGCGCAAAAACCGCGCCCCCCTCGCCAAGCCCCGCGCAGCCCTCCCGCGCATATTTTGGCATGCTGGGCGTCGCCATCCCGCCCGCCCTTCCGGCTCCCCGCTCCCCGCTCCCCGCTCCGTGCTCCCCGCCATGCCCACCACCGCCCCCTCCGCCCCGCCTGCCGTCGACGCCTCCAAGCTCACCGCCAACGCCGCCCCCGCCTACGTGACGTGCGACGCCAACGAGGCCGTCGCCTCCGTCGCCTACCGGCTGACCGAGTTCGTCGCGATCTACCCGATCACGCCCTCCTCGCCCATGGCCGAGTCCTGCGACGAGTGGGCCGCCGCCGGCAAACCCAACCTCTGGGGCGAGGTCCCCCGCGTCACCCAGCTCCAGTCCGAAGGCGGCGTCGCCGGCGCGGTCCACGGCGGCCTGCTCGGCGGCACCCTCACCACCACGTTCACCGCGTCGCAGGGCCTCCTGCTGATGCGGCCCAACCTCTACAAGATCGCCGGCGAACTCCTGCCCTTCGCCCTCCACGTCACCGCCCGCGCCCTCGCCGCCCAGGGCCTGTCCATCTTCGGCGACCACCAGGACGTCATGGCCTGCCGCCCGACCGGCTGCGCCCTGCTCTGCTCCAACCACCCCCAGGAAGCCCAGGACCTCGCCCTCGTCGCCCACGCCGCCACCCTGAAGGGCCGCCTGCCCGTCATCCATTTTTTTTTTTTTTTTCGCACCTCGCACGAGATCTCGAAGATCATCCCGCTCGGCGACGATACCCTACGCGCGCTGATCGACCCCGCCGCCCTCGCCGCCTTCCGCGCCCGCGCCCTCACCCCCGACCGCCCGAAGATCCACGGCACCGCGCAAAACCCCGACGTTTACTTCCAGGGCCGCGAAACGGTGAACACCTTCGTCGACGCCTTCCCGTCCGTGGTCGCCGCAACGATGGAAAAATTCGCCGCGCTCACCGGCCGCCGGTATTCACTCGTCGACTACTACGGTCATCCGCAGGCCGAGCGCGCCGTGGTCGCCATGGGCTCCGGGGTCGAGGCCCTCCAGGCCGCCGCCGACCACCTCAACGCCGCCGGCCAGCGCGTGGGCGTGATCTCGATCCGACTCTTCCAACCCTTCCCGGTCGAGGCCTTCCTCGCCGCCCTCCCGTCCACCGTGCGCACCCTCGGCGTGCTTGACCGCACCAAGGAGCCCGGCGCCGTCGGTGAGCCCCTTTTCCTGTCCGTGCTCGGCGCCCTCGCCCGCGCCGAACAACCCGCCGCCGTGCCGCCCTCGCGCGTCTTCGGCGGCCGCTACGGCCTCGGCTCAAAGGAGTTCACCCCCGCCATGGCCGAGGCCGTGTTCACCCACCTCAACTCCGCCCGCCCGCGCCACGGTTTCACCATCGGCATCCACGACGACGTTACCCACACCTCCCTGCGTTGGGACGAAGCCCTCGAGCTCGAGGCCCCCGGCGTCCGTCGCTGCGTGTTCGTCGGCCTCGGCGCGGACGGCACCGTCGGCGCGAACAAAAACTCGATCAAGATCATCGGCGAACAGACCGACTTCTTCGCCCAGGGCTACTTCGTCTACGATTCGAAAAAATCCGGCTCCGTCACCGTCTCCCACCTACGTTTCGGGCCCCAGCCCATCCACGCGCCGTGGCTGATCCGCTCCGCCCAATTCGTCGCCTGCAGCCAGTGGAGCTTCGTCGGCCGCCACGAGATCCTGGGCTACGCCGCCCCCGGCGCCACCCTGCTGCTCGACTCGCCCCACGACGCCGCGACGAGCTGGGAAAAACTCCCGCGCGATTGGAAACAAACCATCGTCGCGAAAAAGATCCGCCTGCTGGTGATCGACGCCAACGGCGTCGCCCAGGCCGCCGGCATGGGCCGCCGCACCAACACCGTTCTCCAGACCTGCTTCTTCGCCCTCGCCGGCGTCCTCCCCCAGGACGAGGCCATCGCCCACATCAAGAAGGCCGTCACCAAGACCTACGCCCGCAAGGGCGAGAAGGTCGTCCAGATGAACCACGCCGCCGTCGACGCCGCCCTCGCCGGCCTGCGCGAGGTCCTCGTGCCCGCGGCGCTGGACGAAGCCGACGCCGCCCCCGCGCCCGACCGCTATGCCGCCTTCGCGCCCGGCTTTTTCCGCGACGTCACCGCCCGCCTGCTCGCGGGCGAAGGCGACCTCCTGCCCGTCTCCGCCCTGCCGGTCGACGGCGGCTGGCCCACCGCCACCACCAAGCTGGAAAAACGCTCCATCGCCCTCGACCTGCCGCAGTGGGACGCCTCGCTCTGCATCCAGTGCAACAAGTGCGTTTTCGTCTGCCCCCACGCCGCCATCCGCGCCACCCACGCCGCGCCCGCCGACCTCGCCGCCGCGCCCGCCTCGCTCCCGTCCCTGCCCTTCCGCTCCAACGAACTCCCCGGCCGCCGCTACCTGCTCCAGGTCGCGCCTGACGATTGCACCGGCTGCTCGCTCTGCGTGCAAGTCTGCCCCGCCAAAGACAAATCCAACCCGCGCCACAAAGCCCTCGACCTCGTCCCCGCCGCGCCCCGCCTGGAAGTCGAGCGCGCCAACTGGAGCTTCTTCGAGAAAATCCCCGCGCCCGACCGCGCCACCCTCGACCTCACCACCGTGAAGGGCAGCCAGTTCGCCCGCCCGCTGTTCGAGTTCTCCGGCGCCTGCGCCGGCTGCGGCGAGACGCCCTACATCAAGCTCCTCACCCTGCTCTTCGGCGACCGCCTGACCATCGCCAACGCCACCGGCTGCTCCTCCATCTACGGCGGCAACCTGCCCACCACGCCCTACTGCAAGGACACCGCCGGCCGCGGCCCGGCCTGGGCGAATTCGCTTTTCGAGGACAACGCCGAGTTCGGCCTCGGCCTTCGCCAGGCCGCCGACCAGCGCCACGCCACCGCGCGCCGCCTGCTCGAACGCCTCGCCCCGCGTCTCGACCCCGACACCGTGCGCGAGTTGTCCGCCGCCACCCCGACCACCGAGGCCGACCTCGCCACCCGCCGATCTCGCGTCGACCTCCTGCGCGGCGAACTCGCCGGCCTCGCCCCCGACCCCGAGGCCGCCCAACTCGCCGCCCTTGCCGGCGACCTGATCAAAAAATCCGTCTGGACCATCGGCGGCGACGGATGGGCCTACGATATCGGCTACGGCGGCCTCGACCACGTCCTCGCCTCCGGCGCCAACGTGAAGATCCTCGTGCTCGACACCGAGGTCTACTCCAACACCGGCGGCCAGTCCTCCAAGTCCACCCCCATGGGCGCCGTCGCCAAGTTCGCCGCCGGCGGCAAGGCCACCGGGAAAAAGGACATCGCGCTCATGGCCCTGCAATACGGCCACGTCTACGTCGCCCGCGTCGCCTTCGGCGCGAAGGACGGCCAGACCCTCGCCGCCCTGCGCGAGGCCGAGGCCTTCGACGGCCCCGCGCTCGTCATCGCCTACAGCCACTGCATCGCCCACGGCTACAACCTGGCCAAGGGCCTCGACCAGCAGAAGCTCGCGGTCGACACCGGCTACTGGCCGCTCTTCCGCTACGATCCCCGCCGCGCCGACCGCGGCGAGAGCCCCCTGCTCCTCGATTCGCCCGCGCCCAAGGCGACCCTGGACAAATTCACCGCCGGCGAGACCCGCTTCGGCATGCTCCAGTCCATCGCCCCCCGCCACGCCGAGGAACTCGCGACCCAGTCCCAGGCCCTCCTGAAAACCCGCTACGCCCTCTACCAACACCTCGCCGCCAACCCCCACGCGCCGCTCCCCTCCACCGCCACGATCTGAACCACCGCGAACCGTCGAAAGCCGCAGGTCATAAAGTCGAAAGTCACCACCGCGCGCTCCGCGCGCCTCACTCGACCTGGGACCTTTGACCTTCCGACCTTCGACCTTCCGACCTCCGCCCTCCCAGCTCCTCGCTCCTCGCTTCTCGCTCCTAGCTCCTGGCTCCCATGAACCTCGCCACCACCTACCTCGGCCTCCCGCTCCGCAATCCCGTGATCGTCGGCGCCTCGCCCTGCTGCGACGACCTCGCGTTGTGCCGACGACTCGAGGACGCCGGCGCGGCCGCGCTCGTCATGCACTCGCTGTTCGAGGAACAGGTCGACTTCGAGGAGGACGCCCGCCACCGCCTGATCGACGGCATCGGCGAGAGCCACTCCGAGGCCGCCGACTACTTCCCTCACTACGAAGACTACGCCCTGCCGCCCGAGCTCTACGTCCGCCAGCTCGTTCGTTTGAAGGCCACCCTTTCGATCCCCGTCATCGCCTCCCTCAACGGCCACCGCCCGGGCGGCTGGATCGACTACGCCCGCCGGCTCGAATCCGCCGGCGCGGACGCCCTGGAGTTGAACCTCTACTCGCTTCCCACCGACCCGACGGTCGACGCCGAGGCCATCGAGTCGGATCAGTTGTTCATCGTGAGCGAGGTCGTGCGCTCGGTCCGCATCCCCGTGGCGGTGAAAATCTCCCCCTGGCTCACCGCCCCCGCCCACTTCCTCCGCCAGGTGGAGGCGGCCGGCGCGAAGGGCGCGGTGTTGTTCAACCGGCTTTACCAACCCGACTTCAACCTCGACGACCTCGAGGTCCACCCGCAGCTGCGCCTGTCCGATTCGTCCGAGCTGCTTCTCCGCCTGCGCTGGCTCTCCATCGTCTCGCCCCACGCCCGCGCCAGCCTCGCGGCCAGCGGCGGCGTCCACACCCCCGCCGACGTGGTGAAAGCCCTGCTCGCCGGCGCCCACGCCGTCCAAGTCGTTTCCGCCATCCTCCGCCACGGCCCGACCGTCGTGACCGAATTGCTCTCCGGCCTGGAGGCCTGGATGGACGAGCACGCCTATGCCAACCTCGACCAGCTACGCGGCGCCCTGAACCTCGCCCGCTGCCCGTCCCCCACCGCCCACGAACGCGCCAACTACCTCAACGTGATCCAGAGCTGGCGGGTGTGAGCAGGTCCAAGCCCTCCGCCACCCTGCGCGCTATGGAGCCGCGTAGCATGTGCGCGTGGTCGCCCGGCACGTGGAGAACGACGCACCCGTCGGGGCACCACGGCCGCCAACCCAGGTCGTCCGCGAAGAGATTGGGCCATTCGCCCTGGGCGCGCGCCCGGATGAGAGTCACCTCCCCGCGGTGCGGCCGGACGACATGGGTCCGGCCGAGACGACAGTTGAGGAGAAAGGCCTCGTGGTAGGGATCCACCGGACGTTTTTGCCAGCGCAGGACCAGCCACCAATGCAGTTTGCCCAGGAACAAACGCTGGAAAATCGGCCACCTCGCCACGCCCCGGGGACGCAAAAAATACGAAAGCCCCAACTCCAGCCGACCGCGCCAGGTCCCGAGCCGCGCCAGCCGCGCCGACTCCAGCGGTCCCGGCGACGCCGAGAACCGGGAGCTGTCGATCAGGTAAACCCGCCCGCGTCCACCGCCCGGCCCGCGTCCGGCCTCGTCCAATCCGCGCGCCACGTCCAGGGCGATCAGGCCGCCCATCGAAAAACCCGCCAGGTCAAAAGCCCCGTCCGGGTGCCAGCGCTCCAACGCGGCGCGCACCTCCGCAGCGATCGCCGTCAAGGAGTCCGCCTCCGCTCCGCCGTCGCCGAGGATGGTTTCCACCGCCCAGAAATCCCTCGCTCCGTCCGCCGCGCGGGCCAGGTCGCGAAATAGAATCGAACTGTGTTTCCACGGCGGGATGACGTAGAGCGGACGCACCCCCGGGCTCCGGGCCACGCCCAGCCGCACCCGCCGCACCCGCCCGACCCGCTCCGCGTCGTCCCCCGCCGCCACGCGGGCGCGAAACGCCGCCAGCGTCGGGGCCTCCAGCAACCAGCTCGCGGGCGGCGCGGCCCCGCGCGAACGGCCGAGCGCGGCCATCAACTCCGTCGCCGCGAGCGAATCCCCGCCGAGCGCGAAAAAGTCGTCGCCCTCCGCGATCCGTTCCACCCGCAGCACGCGCCGCCACAAGGCCCGCATCGCGTCGTCCGCCCCGGCTCCGTCCTCGTCGGCGCGCCCCGCCTCCGCCCGCTTCGCCGCCTGCTCGCGCCAGGTTTGCTCCAGCCGCCGTCGGTCCAGCTTGCCCGTATCCGTCAAAGGCAGCGCGCCCACCTCCAGGAACAGATTGGGCACCATATAGTCCGGCAAACGTCCGCCCAGATGGGCCCGAAAATCCGGCTCGCCCGGCGCGTCGGCCCGACGCGTCCAGAGCGCGACGAGCCGCCCCCGCCCGCCCTCGCCGGCCTCGAGAAAAATCGCCGCGTCCCGCACCGCCGGGTGCGCCAGCAGATGGCTCTCCACCTCCCCCGCCTCGACCCGGTGCCCGCGCACCTTGAGCTGGTTATCCTTCCGTCCGAGGTGCACGAGGCCGCCGTCTGGCCGCAGGCGCGCGAGATCCCCCGTCCGGTGCACCGCGAGGCGCGGCCCCGGCAGTCGCCGGTCCGGCAACGCGCGCAGCTCCTCCCACGGCCCCGGCGAAATGAACCGGCTGGCGACCACGATCTCGCCGACGTCCCCGTCCGCCACCGGCCGGCCGTCCTCCCCGAGCAGAACCAGCCGCTTTCCGGCCACCGGCCGGCCGACGCACACTTCCTCGGGCGGCGCCGCATCGGCCCGCAGGTAGGCCTGCGCGATGGTGCGCGTCTCGGTCGTGGCGAGCGCGTTTTGCAACACGCAGGCGGGCGCAAACCGCGTCCGGAAATGCTCCACGTCCGCCGCCCGCAGCGGCTCCGCGCCGAGCGAGAGCATGCGCAGCGCCGGTAAACCCCGCCCCGGCGGCAGGACCCCGACCAGACGGCGAAACGTCGATACGCTGGCGGTCGAGATGGTGATCGCCTCCGCCTCCAGCCAATCCCGCAGCGCCTCCACCGGATGTCGGCGCAGATCCAAAACCCCCACCGACGCCCCCGTCAGCAAGGCCCCGAACACCGGCGAGAGAAACGCGCTGAACGAGGGCGAAAAGAGCAGGTCGAACCGGTCCGCCGCCGTCACACCCATGTCCCGAGTCTGGCGCCCGATATCGAACAACACGTTGCGGTGGGTATGCGCCACCACCTTGGGCGCGCCGGTCGAGCCGGAGGTGAAGTAAAGGGCCGCCACCGCGTCCGGCCCGGTCGGGGAGCCCGCCTCGCCCGCCTCCCCCGTCGGCATATCCGCGACGCCGAAAATCTCCGTCGCCTCGACGCCGAGCTCCGCCGCCCGGACCGCGAGGCCCCCGACCGTCACGATCCGCTCCACCCCGGCCGCCTCGACCATCGACCGCAGTCGCGCCGCCGGGTAGGCCGGATCGAGGGACAAATAGATCCGCCCGGCGAGGAGAACCCCCAGCACGGCCGCGATATGGTCGCCGCCGACGGGCAAAAAGACCCCCACCACCGCCCGCGCCCCGACGTTTGCGTTTCGGATCGCCGCCGCCACCCCGCGCGCCGCGCGCACCAACGTCGCATAGTCCAGGCGCCGCTCGCCCTCGAAAACCGCCGGCGACTCCGGCCGCCGAGCCGCCACCGCCTCGAAGACCTCGGCGATGGTCCGATCGGTCTCGGCCCAGACTTCAGCCGCGACCGCGTCCTCCCCGCCCGGCCACGAGACGCCGACGACGGGTGTGTGCAAAGTTGGCGACATGTTGATTTTCGGCGACGGGCGATGCGGGTTGAATCTCAGAACCAACCTGTTTTGAAAGCTTTTTACCCATGGCCCCGACCTGCCCCGTCCCTTCGCCTGCCACCCTCGTTCCAAATCTCCCCACCGCCGTCCGGATCACACGGACGATCACCGCCTACGAACGTTTCCGTCTGGAGCTCTACCGCGCCCGGTCCGGCAACCCGGATCGCATCGAACTGCAGTCCTTCGGCGCCGCCCTCGCCCTGCGTTTTCCGGCCGTCGGCTATTTTAACCAGGTGCAAGGCCTGACCGCCTCGGATCTCGACCACCTGCCCGCGTTGGCGGCTTTTTACGCCGGCCTGCCCGGCGGCTTCAAGGTGCAGACCGCGCCCGACACCGACCGCGCGGCGGTCTTCGCCCGGCTCGAGGCCGAAGGTTTCCGCCCCTGCTCCACCGCCGTGCGCCTCGCCCGCCCGCTGACCACGGCGTCGTCCGTTCTCCCGCCGGCCCCCCGGCAACCCGGTCTGACCATCGCTCCGCTGCGGGAAGATGAAATCGACGAGTTTTTCCTCACCTACCTGGAAGCCTTCGGCGCCGCCCGGACCGGTTGGCCGGCCGCGCTGCCCAACCTGCGCCTGCTCGCCGGGCGGCCCGGTTTGCACTGCCTCTTCGCCCGCCAGGACGGGCGGCCCGCCGGTCTCGGCATGGTCTTCGTGATGGACGGCGTCGCCTACTTTTGCGCCGGCGCCGTGCTGCCTGCTTTCCGGACCACCGGCCTCCAAACCGCCCTCATCGAGGAACGCCTGCGCGTGGCGGCGGAGTCGGGTTGCGACCTCGCGGCGAGTTGGACCGAGGAGGCGAGCGCCAGCCATCGCAACCTCGCCCGCGCGGGCTTCGAGACCAGCTACCTCGACCCGATCTGGCGCTCCCCGCCGGTCGAGAGCGCCGTGGACTCGGCGCCCCGACTCCAAACCCACCACGCGTGATCGACCCCCTCGTCCTTCGCTGCCGCCGGCTCCGCTCGATCTGCGGACTGCGCTTCCACCGCTGGCGCGAATCCCGGCGGCACCACCTGGTCCGCTCCACCGACGGATCTTCCGGTTTCGCCGCGTTCGGCTGCCCCTGGACCATCCCTCACCTCACCCGCGAATACCTCGGCGAGGAGACCGACCAGCCGCGTGGTCCCCAAACCCGTCTCCTGCTCCGGGATCCGGTCGGGTCCGCCCGCCGCCTGGCCCGCGAGCTCGGGCTGGTCGTGTATCACCCAAACGCCCTGCCCGACGCGCTTCGCGCCGAGGTCCTGCCGCTGCGTGCGCTCGTAAACCTCGAAATCGAGCTGCCGGCCGCCTTCCCGGACTACACGGCCGCGATCACCTCCGGCATCCGCGGCGACCTGCAGAAAATCCGCCGGGAGAACTATCGCGCCACCTCCACCCGCGACCTGTCCGCCCTCGGGGCTTTCGAGCGCGACTACTACCTGCCCAGCACGGACAAACGTCACGGCGCGGCCGGCATACGCGCCCCGCTCGCGCCGTTGGTGGCGGGTATCCCGCCCGGACGCGCCGAACTGAACCAGGTTTTTCAAGACCAGGATTGGGTCGCGGGCAACCTGTGCGAAGACAGCGATGACGGCTACCGGCTCTGGGGCCTGGGCTGGAAAAACGGCGAACCCGGTTTGCTCCGAAAAGGCGCCGCGACCGCCGTGTATTGGTTCTCCATCCAGCGCGCCCACGCCCTTGGCCGCCGCCGCGTGCTGCCCGGCGGCGCAAGCCCCTACCTCGACGATAAATTGCTCGAATACAAAGGGAAGTGGGGCGCCCGGCTCGCCCCCGGGACCGACTCCTACCAAGTTCGCCACCTCCTGCTCGATCCCGCCCACCCCGCGACGCGCCGCTACCTCGACACCCATGCGCTGCTCATCCTTCGCGACGCGACGTCCTACTTCGTGGTCGGCGGCCGCTCCCCGGATGAGGTTCCGGCCTTTCGCCATCAGGCCGGAAGAATCTCGGCCTGGTTCCGTCTTCGCACCTCTCCCGCCGCCGCCCCGCGCCCGGGGCTCGGCCTCCTGCCCAAGACGCTCCAAGCTTGGTTCGATCCGCTGCCCGTCGCCTGATCGCCCGTCCATGTCTCCCGCTTTCCACGTCCTCGGCCGCCTGCGCGCCAACCTCGGGCTTCAGCTCTACCGCTGGCGCGCCGACCACATGCGGCGAGAAGTAAGCCACCCCGCGACCGGCACGGCCTTTTCGACCTTCGGCGCTCCGGACGCCACCATCGCCCTCGCTCGCTACCATATGGGCGTGGAACACCTCGAAGAGCTACGGGTGAAGACCCGCTGGAATCCCTTGGGAACCGTCGCCGCCGCCCGGCGCCAGGCGCGCCGACACGGCCTCGCGGTGTTTTCGGAACGTTCGGCCCCCGCCGCCCTGCGCCCTGATCTTCTGCCTGTGGAAAGCTACGTCGATCTCGACATCCCGCTTCCCGGTTCACTCCGGGAATTCAAGTCCGCCCTCGGCACCTCCGCCGCGAGCGACATCAGCCGGATCCGCCGCCTCGGTTACCGGGTCGAATTCGACCGCGACGCCGGCTGGTCGGAACGTTTCCACGCCCACTACCACGAGCCCTCGATCCAGTTTCAACACGGCGACGACGGCTTCGTCTCTTCCGCAGCCGAAATGGCCCGCTTCTTCACCGGCGGCCGCGCCGAATGGCTGCGTGTTTACCAAGGCGACATCTGCGTCGCCGCCATGCTCGGCGAAGCCGAGGCGAGGGGTTACCGCCTGCACCGCCTAGGCTGGCTCGAAGGCTCCCCGACCCTGCGCAGCCAGGGGGTGGTCGCCGCCCTGTATTGGTTCTCGATTCAACGCACGTTCGACCTCGGCCTGCCCCGCCTCCACCTCGGAGGAGTGAAACCCGACCTCGAGGACGGCCTGTTTTTTTTCAAAACGAAATGGGGTGGTCGCCTCGACCCGGCCAACCGCCGCTTCTCCGCCCGCCTGCTGCTCCTCGACCCGAGCCACCCGGCGGCACGGGCGTTTATCGGCCGGCATTCGTTGATCAGCCGCGACCCCGCCGGGCGCCACATCGTGCTTAGCTCCCGCCTGCCCGCCGAGGTCGGCACCTTTGCCGCCCAGGCCAGCGCCCTTTCCGCCTGGTTCCGCCTCCGCGAGGCCCCCGACCCCGTCCCTGACTCCGCCAAAGCCGTCCTGCCCGGCACCCTCCGCCCTTGGTTCGACGCCGTCGCGCTCCCCGGCGCGGGTTGAAACCGTTCCATTCCCCGCGCCCGCGTTCGACTTTCGCCCCGAGTCGACCGAAGATCCCGCCTCCCATGCGTCCCGGCCACGAAACCCTTCCCGATTTCCCCATCCTGCACCAGGAGGTGCACGGCAAACGCCTCGTCTACCTCGACAACGGCGCCACCTCCCAGAAACCCCGCGCGGTGATCGACGCCCTGTCCGCCTACTACCTCCACGACAACGCCAACGTCCACCGCGGCCTGCACGCCCTGTCCATGCGCGCGACCGACGCCTTCGAACACGCCCGCGCCCGCGTCGCCCGCTTCATCGGCGCCGCCGACCCCGCCGAGATCGTGTTCACCGCCGGCACCACCGATTCGATCAACCTCGTCGCGTCCAGCTGGGCTGAGCAAAACCTCCGCGCCGGAGACGTCATCCTGCTCACCGAGATGGAGCACCACTCCAACCTCGTGCCCTGGCAGCTCGTCGCCGCGCGCACCGGCGCCACCGTGCGCTACCTGCCCGTCCTCGGGGCCGACGCCGAGCACGGCCTCGATCTGGAACGCTTGGACGAATACCTCACGCCACAGGTCAAGCTCTTCGCCTTCACCCACCTGTCGAACACCCTCGGCATCCTCAACCCCGCCGCCGAGCTCTGCCGCCGCGCCCGCGCCGTCGGCGCGGTCACCGTGATCGACGCCGCCCAATCCGTCGGCCACGAGCCGCTCGACGTCCAGGCCCTCGGCTGCGATTTCCTCGCCTTCTCCGGCCACAAGATGTGCGGCCCCACCGGCGTCGGTGTGCTCTACGGCCGCCGCGCGCTGCTCGATTCGATGCCGCCCTGGCGCGGCGGCGGCGGCATGATCGAAAACGTCGAGTTCGCCGGCTCGACCTGGAAACCCGCGCCCGAGCGCTTCGAGGCCGGCACGCCCGACATCGCCGGCGTCATCGGGCTCGGTGCGGCGTGCGATTACATCGACGCCCTCGGCCGCCCCGCCATCGCCGCCCACGACCACCACCTCGCCGCCCTCGCCCACGCCGCCTTGGCCGAGCTGCCCGGTATCCGGATCTTGGGCCCGCGCGTCGGCGAGCCGCGCGCCGGCCTGCTGAGTTTCGCGTTCGCGGGCATCCACGCCCACGACGTGGTCACCGTCGCCGACCAGCAAGGCGTGGCCCTGCGCGGCGGCCATCACTGCAACATGCCGCTGATGAAAAAACTCGGCCTCCCCAGCACCGCCCGCGCAAGCTTCTACCTCTACAACACCGAGGACGACGTCGCCGCCCTCGCCGCCGCCCTCCGCAAAGTCCTGAAGTTCTTCGGCTAGGTCCGGCGAGAGCGACCGCCTCCGGCCCCCGCCTCGCAGCCTTGCCCCGCGTCGCGCGCTCGCGCACACCTCCGGGCTTTCGCGCATGACCAAAGCCCAGCTCAAGAAACTCGAAGCCGACCTCTGGCGTGCCGCCGACACCCTCCGCGCCAACTCCGACCTCAAGGCCTCCGAATACGCCATCCCGGTCCTCGGCATCATCTTCCTCCGCTTCGCCGATAACAACTACCGCCGCCACGAGGCCGCCATCCTCGCCGAATACCAAAAACTCAAGGGCACCCGCCGCGAGAAACCCATCTCCGACATCGCCATCGAGAAATGCGGCTTCTACCTCCCCGACCACGCCCGCTACGACTATCTCCTGAACCTCCCCGAGTCCAAGGACATCGCCAAGGCCCTCAAGGAGGCCATGAAGGCCGTCGAGGAGTATAAGCCCGAACTCGAGGGCGTCCTCCCCAAGGACGACTACTTCCGCCTCACCCGCGACGAAAAGACCAAGACCATCCCCAACGATCTCCTCCGCAGCTTCGCCGACATCCCGCCCGACACCACCGGCGACATCTTCGGCCAGATCTACGAATACTTCCTCGGCGAGTTCGCCCGCAGCGAGGGCCAGAAGGGCGGCGAATTCTTCACCCCGCGCTCCGTCGTCCGCCTCATGGTCGAGATCATCGAGCCCCACGGCGGCCGCGTCTTTGACCCCGCCTGCGGCTCCGGAGGCATGTTCGTCCAGTCCGCCCAGTTTATCGCCGCCCACCGCCGCGACCTCCAGTCCGGCGACGACGACGTCTTCGTCTGCGGCCAGGAAAAGACCCTCGAGACCGTCAACCTCGCCAAGATGAACCTCGCGGTCAACGGCCTCCGCGGCTCCATCCAGAAGGCCAACACCTACTACGACGACCCCCACCAAAGCTTCGGCGCCTTCGACTACGTCCTCGCCAACCCGCCCTTCAACGTGGACGAGGTCTCCCTCAAATCCATCGAGAAAGACCCGCGCTTCAACACCCACGGCCTCCCCCGCAACAAGACCAAGCTCAAGTCCGCCGACGCCGGGAAGGAGACCGTCCCCAACGCGAATTACCTCTGGATAAATCTCTTCGCCACCTCGCTTAAACCCAAGGGCCGCGCCGCCCTCGTCATGGCCAACTCCGCCTCCGACGCCCGCCACTCCGAGACCGAGATCCGCGCCACCCTCATCCAGAAAAACCTCATCGCCGGCATGCTCACCCTGCCGTCGAACATGTTTTATACCGTCACCCTGCCCGCCACCCTCTGGTTCTTCGACCGCGCCAAGCCCGACGACCGCATCCTCTTCATCGACGCCCGCAACGTCTTCACCCAGATCGACCGCGCCCACCGCGAATTTTCCGACGAGCAGGTCGCCAACCTCGCCCTCATCTCCCACCTCCGCCACGGCCACCGCGACCGCTTCGTCCGCCAGATCGACCGCTACTTCGAGATCGGCCTGGCCCGCCTCCGCGAAAACCACGCCCAGGTCGCCCCCGTCTCCGCCCAGTTGATCGAAGTCTTGGCCGACGCCGAAGGCCGCGCCGCCGTCGGCGGCCTCGTCGCCACCTGGACCGCCCTCGCCAAACTCGAAAAGACTTACTCCGAGGTGGAGCGCGTTGCCCCCAACGCGCTTTCCGACGCCGACGTCGCCCGCCACAACCGCGCCCAACACCAACTCCGCGCCGCCTTCGACCCCTTCTTTGCCGCCCTCCACGACGGCCTGAAACACCTCGATAAGATCGTCCGCGCCCACGAAAAGGCGCTCGCCGCCGAAGCCGCCGCCGAGGGCAAACGCGCCACCGCCGACCGCAAGACCCGGGCGCTCAAGACCGCCCTCGAAACCCTGCACACCGAGGTGAAAAACGCCGAAAGCAGCTTTGCCCACATCCGCTGGTTGCAGGAACGTTTCCCCGAGGCCGCCTACGAAGACGTCACCGGCCTCTGCAAACTCGCCACCCCTGCCGAGGTCGAGGAACAGGAATTTTCCCTCAACCCCGGCCGCTACGTCGGCGTCGTCATCGAGGAAGATGGCAAGACGGAGGAGGAGTTCGCGACGGAGCTGATCTCTGCCAACGACGAACTCACCAAGCTCAACGCCGAGGCCCGCAATCTCGAGAAAATCATCGGTCTGAACCTCGCTCAAATCACCGGCGAAGCATGAAAGTCTTCCCAGAATCGTGGAGCATTTGTCCGGCGGACACCGTCTGTTCGGCGATCATCGATTGCCTCAACAAAACGGCACCTGTCGTCGAGCATGACACCGGCTTTCGCATGATCCGGACGACCAACGTGCGCCACGGCCGTGTGGACATGGAGGACAACCGATTCGTCGAAGAGGCCGTTTTCAACAAGTGGAGCCGCCGCGCACGCCTGAAACGCGGAGATATCGTTCTCTCCCGTGAGGCACCGCTTGGAGAGGTCGGTCTGCTACGTTCGAACGCCAAAGCATTCCTCGGCCAGAGAACCATGCTTTACCGTGCCGATCCGCAGAAGCTCGATCAGCACTACCTCTATTACCAGATGATCGGACCTTACGTTCAGGCCGTGATTCATGGCCAAGGCCAAGGCTCCACAGTCGCCCATCTGCGCGTTCCGGATGCGGAAACCCTGCCCATCCCCGTCGCGCCGCTCCCCACCCAGCGAAAGATCGCGGCGGTGCTGGCGGCGTAT